>JBEKBO010000101.1:0-16733 GCA_050015355.1 Candidatus Korobacteraceae bacterium
GTTCGGCGAGACGCGGTTCAGCGTCCGGACCAGTGCAAGCGTGAAGGCACCGTGCGGGATACTCTTGCCGTCGTGTTGCTCAGAATCTTCCGATGCCGACTCATTGAACTGGGCTGCCGAGATGACGAGAGCCCCTCTGTCCTCCGGAGGCGTAGGATGATAATCATCTTTAGCATCACGAGTATCTCCCGGGATGCTGCGAACCTTAACCGGGCTGGCTAATCCGCGAGCGATCGATCCACTATGACAGCTATCGAAAACCGCGGTGAGCACCACCTTGTGCTTATCGAGCGCTTCATTGAATAGCCTCGCGATTTCTTTGTCACGGATGTCCCAAACGCCTGCGTTTGCATCCCAGGGAACAATCGTTTCGTCTTGTTTATCTGCCTTGTAGGAGGCAGAATTCCTGACCTGTGAACCATGTCCGGCATAGAAGAAAAACAGCACATCTCCGTCGTGCGCCTGCTCGATGAAGTACTTCCGCATCGCCTCAAGAATCGCCTGACGCGTGGCTGCCTCGTTGCTAAGAACGTGGACGTTGTCCGGGGAAAAACCGAACGTATGCAGCAGCACATCGCGCATGCTTTCGACATCGCTCACCGCTCCGTCTAATGCGCCGAACGCATAGTCACCCCGTCCAGGGCTCGCGATCCCCTGCTCGCGCGCCCTTAGCTTCTCGGCTTCCGTCGCTGGCCGATAGTTGTCGATTCCAACGAGAACCGCACGCCGGGTTTGACCAAAGCCACTACCGGTTAAGGCCAAGAACAAGATAAGCAGAACCACGCAATTCACGATAGTCGCTGTTTCGCGGCGAGCACGGTCAGAGCTTTTCGACATGCCGATGCCTCATTCTGTATTCAACAGTGTAATCCGTCGCGAGTTGCGGGAAAAAGGAAGTTAAATTGTCGCGTGATTTTTACCAATTCACGAATATCGATGTCAATCACTTGCCGCGGAGTAATAGACTGGTAGGTCACACACGCGGCGATGCTCTTTTGTTGACCGTCGCTGACGATGGCACTACGCGCTTGCGAGACGCGTACGGCGGCGAGCGCTTGTGGCACGCGCGGGAGTAATTATCGTCTGCCAGATGGCGTGGAGCGGATAACGCAGCGGCGCTGTTAAACTCTTTGTATTCCGTGCAATGCAAGGAGTTCGTCGTAGTTTTTCCGACAACGCCGCCGCTACTACCGCCGCGTTCATGCTAGTCTTTTCAGATTACGTCTGCAAGTTTTTGCGGTGCGGCCGTTCTGTAGTGGGAGGAAAGAAACTCGATGTTCCGTGAAAGGAGAAACATGAATCATAGGTTGGCAGGGATTGTTGTAGCCCTCGTAGTTGTTTTAGGGCTATTAGCGAGCGCGCAGACCGCGCCCAACGCGTCCGCCCCAGCAGGAGCGGCAACTGGGAAAGCAGCAGATAAACCGTCGCCGAAGAGTCGCGGGGCCGGTCCGGATCCAAACATCAAGCAAGACCAGAATCAGGCAGCAACGAATGCTCAGGAAACTCCTGCTCCGTTGCCAAAAAGCGGGCAGAAACAGCGCGGTCCTACTGATTGCTGGGTGGCGGCTGCCAATGAGTCTCCCTGGTATGTCAACGTTTACGTTGACGGCACGTACCGTGGCCAGGTTTCTCCCTGGGGTAAAGGAATTGTTAATGCTCGAGCTGGCAGCACGACTCTGTACGGTCGCGCCGATTTCCCAAACGGCAGCTATAACACTTGGGGACCACGATCTTTCTACTGTGGTCCAGACGGCAATTTCACCTGGACGCTGCATCAGTAAGTATTTTCCGGCAAAGCCGCGGTAATTGGTTTGTGAGTCGCTCACAGCAGTTGTGCGGGGTCGCTAACGCGGCCCCGATCTTTTTGGCCGCCCGCACGAAATTCATAACACCTTCCGCACAGCGGCGAGCGTCCCAGATGCCGCCACGCGCGCAGAGCCGGTTTTTGTCCGCCAGATGGCGGCGAACCGATAGCGCAGCGGAGCCGCCAACCCCTTTATATTCTGTGTAATAGAGGAATTTGCCTTCGTTCTTTCTAACAACACTGTTGTCCCATTCTATCGATTCGCTTTACTATCGCTGCAGTTCATGCCAATCTCTTCAGATTCTGTTTGCAAGTTATTGCGGTGAGCCCGTTCTCTAGTGGGAGGAATAAAGCTCGATGTTCCGTGAAAAGAGTTTTGTCGTACCGTTAGTTGTGCTGGTTGCGTTCGCCACGGTGGTTGGTCCTTGCTTGGCCGCGGCCCAGAACTCCTCTGCAAGCGTGCAATCAGCCGCTTCGATGGTGAAGGGATCGAGCCCATTGATGCAGGCCGGCGTTCAGCCCGCGCCACTTCAGCCCACCTCGTTTGTGCAATCACTTGCCATTAACCACCACGCTCTCAGCATGGCACCACCTACGGATATTGCGGCGGCTCTGGCAGATGGGAACCTTCCGTCAACCTCGGGGAAAGTGCATCCTGGGCTTAGTCTATCCAAAGCCAGTTTATTGGCGCCTGCAAAGGGCCAGCCGGAAGTGTTCCGCGACTTCAGCGCACCTGGCCTGAATGCTTCGAAGCTTCGCGGCGCCAAGCAGCCTGATCCGCGCAGTATTCAATAATGGCGGACGATAACGTGTTACAGAGCAAAGTGTTCCAAGCCGGCAAGAAAGGCAGCCAACTGTTCCGCGGGCTTTGCCTGGCGGCTTTGCTGTCCATCATGGTTGGCCTTTCCACGCCGGCAAGCGCCGAGATCAGTGAGAGCGATAGCGCTTTGGCGCAGCAGGTATTCAAGCAGTTGTTGGCTGCTGTCCCGTCCCAGAGTGCTATACCCTGGCCGCCGACATTGGAGATTCCCGACAAGAAGGACATCAACGCCTATGCGGCACTCCGCAAGCAGAACGGTAGCGCACAGGCCGTTGTGGTCTGTTACTACGGACTTATCCAGCAGGTAATTCAAGGCAATCCTGATCGCCTGGCGTACGTGCTGGGCCATGAGCTTGCGCACCACATCCTGGGGCACACAGCAATAACCAGCGGAAACACCGAGTTCCTTAGGGCGACCTTTACCCGCGAGCAGGAGTTGGCCGCCGACCGTAAGGGGATGGAGCTTGCTATTCGCGCAGGGTATTCTTTTCGCGGCGGGCTCTCTGCTATTCGAAGAATGATTGACCTTGGGCTGAATTATTCTTCCTTCGAAGGCTTGTCGGCTGACCACCCTTCCTGGTACGACCGCATTTCCCAACTGGACAAGGAACAGGCGGGCTTATGGCGATCCATGAGTTCCTTCGACAATGGGACCTACTTTCTGTTGGTGCAGAACTACCCTCTGGCGGAGCGCGCCTTCCGGCAAGTGACAAAAGACTTTCCCGCCTCCTATGAGGCTTGGGCTAATCTCGGCTATGCCCTGCTTATGCAGTACGCTGACTCACTGGATAGCGAGGACCTGCGTCGCTTTGACGTGGGGCAGATTGTAGTGGGTGGGTTTTATCGCCGCCCAAAGTCTCTGGAAGGAAAGGTACGCGGTATCAATGAAGAGATGTGGTGGGACGCAGTAGGAGCTTTACGGGAAGCTATTAGGCTGAATCCCAATCTTTCTTTGCCTAAGGCGAATCTGGGCATTGCTTACTTGTTCCGGCCGGCAGGAAAAGATCCCGGAAAAGCGGCGCAATTACTGGAAGAAGCGTCGCAACTGGCGGACAAGGACCCTTCTCTTGACCCTATCTCCCGCCTGGCCGAGGACATCAACCTGGCTGTCGCTTACGCGGCACAAGGAAATAGCGCGAAGGCGATGAGCACGCTCAGCCTGGTGGAAGCTTCTTTGAAGACGGGGACCACCAGTTCGTTGCGCGGGGCAGGCCCTGTGTCGAACGCGCTCGCATATAACCGAGCGCTCCTCTTGGCCCAGTCGCCGGATGGCCAGCGGCAACGCCTGGCGATTGGAGAACTCGAGGACTACCTGCGACAACCCGGCCCCTCGCAGGCATGGTGGCAGCTTGCGTATCAACGTTATGCCACCCTGTGCAAGCAGTCAGGGACAGCGGCCAAATCGGAGAGTGCGCTGCTTTCGCAGACGGCTGTCCGCTTCCGGCCGGTGGCTGCTCTGCAAATCAGCAAGGCTCAGATTGCTCTAGGCGAAAGCTTGGCTGACGCCAGGAGACAACTGGGAGCAGAGAGCTCTAGCATGCCCGTGATACGCGGCACAAACCTGGCGCAACTCGACTACCCGAATCAAGGCATCAAGGTGATTGCAACCGATGAAGTGCTTGCTATCATTCTTTCCGGTGACAAGGCGCCGGCGCTCCGCGTAAGAGAAATGGGACTGGGCACAAAAACTGTCGAGCTCAAAATCGGAATGACGAATGCGGAGTTGGACCGTTTACTGGGAGATACGGATTACGACTTCCGCCAGCTTGTAGACCCGGATTTGAACTATCGGTTCTATTCTGATCTGGGGATTGCAGTGCTCAGCCAAGGCGGCAAGGTTACCCAGTTGGTGATCAGCCAGGTCCCGAAAAGAAAAGTCGGTTTCTAGATCGTGAGAATTGGTCAACCTACGAAAAGGAAGAAGGACATGAGGAAGCTGGCAATAGTAGCCCTCGTTTGTGCGCTCCTGTGGCCGGTTTTACCCGCCGCAGCACAGCAACAGGCAGCACAACAGCAGCCATCGCAATCGCCCGGCAAGAAGCTGGAAGCGTTATTCGCCGCCGCCGAAATCCCCTTCACCAAGGCCGAGGAAGGAAGATATATTGCCGTAATTACCGTTGAAGAAGGTGAGTCAGACAGGTTCCAGGTCTTTCTGACTGCGCTCGGCAACGACCCGAATAACGAAAAACTTCAAGTCATTCAACTATACTTCCTTCTCGGCCAACTTCCGAAAGGCGCACAGGTTCCCGCCGCTCTTATCAAGCAGGTTGCTGAGTGGAATGCCAACCTGACATTGGGCAAGGTAGTCATCATCAGCAATGTCATCTTGTATACCAGCAGTTCATGGCTGTCCCGGACTGACGCGGATACGCTGGCCGTGGATGCAGTCGTTGGTCACTATGCCAGCAAGGACCTGCGCAAAAATGTAGAGCCTTATCTTAAGCAGTAGCCAATCCAGGGACTACATTTATTCGATCACTCCTCGTTACCGCTAACAAGCATGAGGTTTGCATCGCGCGCTATCAGGCCCAGGTAGTAAGAACGGCTCTGCGCATTCAGGTTGAGGAAGCACGGCAAGCCTGCGTGGTTGCTCAAACGGTACGCGCTGAGCTTCTTGACTTATGGTCGCTTACTGGGTTGGATGGAGATTAGTACGGAACAGAACCTCAGATGGGACGGCTTTCTGGCATCCCCGCGCAGAGCAAGAGGTGAATACTCTTGCCGTTAATCTTCCTGCAATTGCCGGTGCTGCCTCCAATCCGCATAAGCCAATATTGCCTGCTGGCTGCGATGGCATTCGTGGGCGGTGTTATGAACGCCGTGGCCGGCGGCGGTTCGTTTTTTTCGTTTCCCGCCCTGTTGGGATTGCAGTTGCCTCCGGTAAATGCGAATGCCACCAACAGCCTCGCGCTGTGGCCAGGGCAGCTAGCCAGCCTGATGGCATTGCGCCGGGAATTACGCGCCGTACGATCGCTGGTTATGCCGGTGATCCTCACTTCCGTAGCCGGCGGTAGCGCAGGCGCCCTGACGCTCTTGAATACCAGCCAGACGACTTTCATGCGCATGGTTCCGTGGCTGATGTTCTTTGGCACCGTCCTGTTTGCTCTCAGCAGCCTGGCTCGCAACTGGTTGGAGCAGTCGCGCTCACGCCGCCTGGTATCTTCCGGAAATAATGGTTCGTTTACGCCCTGGCCATTATTCTGGATGACCCTGGTGAGTTTCTACATCGGCTACTTCGGCGCCGGTTCGGCGGTGATGATCTTTGCGATCTTTTCCGTCTATGGAATTGTCAGCGACCTGCACCAGGTGAACGCTCTGAAAGTCCTTTGCAATGTGGTCGCCAACGGAATCTCCGTTCTGGCGTTCATCGTGGCCCGCGCGATTTACTGGAAGCAGGGTCTGTTCATGCTGGCAATGGCGGTGGCGGGCGGTTATCTGGGTGGGACCTTCTCGCGCAGGCTTCCTTCCAAACTTATGCGAATGATCGTGATTGTGACTGGGCTCGCCTTTTCTATTTACTATTTCCGGAAGAGCTGAACCCAATTCGCGAAGGCTCCGGAGAAGCCTCAGCGCAACCATAGTAAGTAAGACGTATCCGCTTGAGGAAGTAAACTACGCGCTCGAAGAGCTAAGACTGGGAAGGTGTATTGGCCGGCAGGTTATTACGATCGGATAGCTCGGCGGGAGTCGCCGCTCCCGCCCTTTTCTAATCATCCTTTGCATAGATGGCTGCTTATAGCAGTCCCAACTCCTTTAGCTTGCTCTCGCCGGGGATGCCGTCGCTCCCCCAGCCGCGAAACTCATAGTACTCGTCCAGCATCTTCGGCAGGTCGGGTACTTTGCCTGCGGCCCCTCCCGTGGGAAATTGCTCGTGCTCCAAGCGATACGGCAAGGTATCGTCGGCCCGGCTCAACCCGCAGGAGATATTCAGCATCCGCTTTACGTTGAGGCTCCGCTCGCCCGCCATGAGAAACTCCGCCGCGTCCATCCCCCAATCCGTTACGTAGTTGGTCAACTGCAGGAGAATCGGAACATCATAGACGCGCATGGCGATCTGACACACCTTCAGCGAGTTGAAAAGCTCGGCGTAATTCTGAACCAGCGCCGCCGCTTTGCCCTTGCCCTTCTGCTCGAACCTGTCCAATGCCGCCGGATATCCGAGGCCCGGAAGGGGAACGCGCTCTACGTTGTGCGTGCAACCCCGGTGGCAGGCTCCGCGCGGAGAGGTCGCATAGGCCACCGCCAGGCTGACCAGCGCCCTGGGATCGTGATATGGCGCCTCCAATCCCTTCACCTGGACCGCAAATTTTTCAGCCTCCGGACCAAGCCGTTCGGACGCCTTGCGAACTCCTCCCTGGAGCAACGACCCTACGCCGTCGCCCTCGGCAATCTGCCGGATCAGCGACAGCACACCCTCGCCGCTACCCCATTCCAGCTTCGGCCCCGACGCCGGATTCTGGAGAAGTCCTCTGCTGACGGCTTCAAAGACGAAGGCGATCGAGCCGCTGACCGAGATCGTATCCATGCCGAGCCGGTTGCACAGGTCGTTGGCCTCGATCACGGTATTCCAGTCGTAGATTCCGCATTGCGGGCCGAAGCCGGCAATCGCCTCGTACTCCGGCGCGCCTGATATCTCCCCGGCGTGCGGCCCCTCGGGAATGCGAGTCTTCTTCCCGCAGCCGACGAAGCAGGGCGGACAGTGATATTTGCCGGCGCCATACTGGCCGACCATGTTTTCGCCGCTCAGGCACTCCACGGCCTTCGAACAATCGCCGTCCGTCCAGTTCCTGGCGCTCAGGTCGGCGATGACGGCGCCGCCGACGGTGCCGCCGGGAGTGCCGTAGTCGGCCACGCGCTTCATCTTTTCCATCATCCCCGGAGCCAGCGCCCGGATGGCCTCCAGCAGTTCTTTGGGGTGCGCGATCGGCACTCTTAACGTCCCATCGGCCACCACGGCCTTCAGGTTCTTTGAGCCCATCACCGCACCCATGCCACAGCGTCCGGCGGCCCGGGCGTGCGAACCTTCGCCCATGATGTTCGCCAGCGGAACCAGACGCTCGCCCGGAGGCCCGATACATACCACCGCCGACTTGGGGCCATATTTTGCCGTCAGGATGTCAAATGTCTCATAGGTGTCTTTGCCCCAAACGTTCTCGGCGGAGACCACCGCAATCTCTCCTCCAATGACCGTTAGCACTGAAGGCGACGAAGCTCGGCCTCGGATGGCGATGGCGTCGTAACCAGCGGCCTTGAGCGCAGCGCCGAATCTGCCGCCGCTGTCGGCCTCGCCCCAGATTCCGGTCTGCGGCGACTTGCGGCCACGGCGTAACGTCCGGAGGTCGGAATGCCGGTTCCGGTCAAGGGGCCGGTGGCGAAGATCAAAATGTTCTCCGGTCCCAGCGGATCGATCTCGTGAAACAAGCTTTGCCGAAAGATGTAGGCCGCAAGCCCGGTGCCCCCGATGTACTTACGCCGAATCTCCTCCGACAACTCTTCGACCTTCACCGTCTGCGTGCTCAGGTCTATCCACGCCAACTTCCCCATGTAGCCGCCCACAAACTTACCTCCCAAACCGTATGTTTTCGAGTGTTACCGGGAATTTCCTGTTTCCAGCGCTGAACCGCTCAGTTCCTCGGCACTGGAGTCCATTTATAGCACCGCGAAATTATTTGTGATATTCGATTTTGATATAGCAGTTATTTATAAACTCAATGATGCGGCGCATCAATAACGGGCGCTCAGTCCTGCGGTTAACTCAATATAGTTCCATACGGGAATCGGTTAGGTAGGCCGTTGCCCGTCCACACCAACAGCAAGCGTCAGGAGTGAGTTTCTTAGTCTTGGGCTCACGTCTTCTACGATTGCGCAACCTGATTCTTCGTTTTTGTTGCTATAAGTCTGGCGGGCAGGCCAAGCATTTGCCGGGCTTCAGCCGGAGTGGCCAGTTCCCTGCCAATAGCTAGTGCTATCTGCTTCATGCGGCGTAGCAAACCTAGATTAGTCGAGAGAACTCCTTTGACATGGTAGATGTTATCTTCAAGCCCCACCCGAACGTGTCCGCCGAGAGCCATGGCGATCACTGACAGCTTGACGTGCTCCTTGCCGATAATCGTTACACCCCAGGTGCAATCTTTCGGCAGGTGGTCGTACAAATAAAGGAGGGCCTTTTCGGAGGCAGGCTGTGAGCCGTTCATTCCCATCACAAGGTTGATATGCAATGGGGTAAATACCTCGCCCTTTTCCGCCAATTTGAATGCGCTCCAGAGCATCGCCGTATCAAACACTTCGATCTCCGGCTTGATCTTGTATTTGCGCATTTCACTGGCCAGATAGGAGACGGTTTCCGGATCGTTGAAGTTCCCCCTGGTAGGAAAATTGGATGAACCAGTCGCCAGACTGGCCATCTCCGGGCAGAGGCACAGCATCTGGCCGCGCTCCATATAGTTTTTGCCGGCGCGCCCACCGGTCGATAGTTGGCGAATGATATCGCAGTCAGGGTACTTGTCCAGTTCGGCTAGAATCTCGCGATTGACTGCAACGTCCGAGGTTGGGAGACCATTCTTGTCCCTTGTGTGGATGTGGGCTACGGCAGCCCCTTCGCGCCAGCATTCATAGATCTGAGCGGCTATCTCCTGCGGCGTGAGCGGCACATTGGGGTTCATCTCCCGAGTAGGGACATTCCCCGTGGGAGCGACTGTGAGAATTATCTTGTTGCTCATCCGTTTCACCTGATATTTCTTCCGCCGCTGGTTCAAGACGGCGGGAAAATCGTCAAGAAAGCTGTTTCAACCTTTTACAATGAGTTATTCAGAAGATCAACAAAGAAACGCGCCACCTTCCTTGATACGGAGGCAAGAGCATTCTCAGACGCGGTTTCGCCTTCAGGCACACCGTTCACATCAATTCGGGAGCATGCGTGGACTTCTGTCGTGACCCGCTGTTCGCCTTCAGAATCTGATCCAAGTGAGCAACCTGCTGCCATGACGGACGCGACTGAATTGTGCCGAGTTCAAGATTGGGAAGGCTTGCGTGCGAGCATCGAACGCGCGCATCTGCCCACGAAAAGCGGAGCGATGCCGTGCCTCTTTGCCAGACGGTATCCGCTCTGCCACACGTGATCGGCGGTCACAACGAAGCGCAGGGCTGGGCGAATCAAGTTGATTCCACTGCTAGAAAGACTCAGCCAAAGCATGGAAACGTCATTGGCCTTAAGCGCGTGTCCTTCGGGGCATGTCCTTTAGGGCTGGTCCCAATGAAACATTACCTTGTAACTGCGCGCTAAAAGGTTATGCTTCAGAGACTTGGAGGAACCATGAAACCCGCTCCCACCAAAAAGCCTCCGATTCGCATTGCGGTTGTAGAGAGCGATCCTTTGCGTTTCGTCGGCTTTCGCGCACTGTTCGATTCCGAACCCGATCTGGAGCTTCACGCGGTGACTGCGGCCGAACTCGCGACCAGAAGCAACATTGATTTAGTCCTGATTGGCGGCCATGGCACGCAGAACCGGTTCGATTTGATGGCAGAATTGAAGGCTTTACGGCCCGATCTGCGAATCGTAGTCACGGGCATGGGCGCCGACGACGAGATGATCCTGAAAACCGTCGCGGGGGGCGCCAAAGGCTACATCGACGAGGCTGCCACCGCCGCCGAGTTTGCCCAGGCGATCCGCATCGTGCATCAGGGCTCAGTATGGGCGCCGCGACGTGTGCTTTCGATGTTCATTGAGCGTGTTAGTTCCTCTCCCGGAAGGATATTCCCCGCCGGCCGGGTGGTCTTCACCGATCGCGAAAAAGAAGTGCTGGAACTGCTTGTTGCCGGTCGCGCAAACAAGGAAATCGGATCAGTACTTGGAATCGAAGAAAGGACAGTGAAGGCGCATGTCGCCAAGCTGCTACGCAAGGTGGGCGTGCAGAATCGAGTCGCACTCTCGGTGCACGCAATCACCCATTCGCTGGTCACAGGCCGGTAGCCGCTGGTACTCGAAAGGCCGCGACAACGGCAGTAAGCACAGGGGCCCAGCCATGAAGACGCGCCCACGTACTCTTTGTGCGCTGGCGCCGGTCGCTCTTTTTTGACCTGAACAGGGAGGCCGTGCGCCATGGCGCGGCGGCGGCCGGCAGAGCGATTCCCACTCAATCTCAGTAGCATCGCAGTGCCGCTTGACCCTTGAAGTTTCTCTGCACCGCTTTAGTTCTTGCACTGGCGGAAACTCTAGTAGCGTGCCCACACAGCGAAGACTGAAGCGTGAGCATGCGATTGCTTGACAGGCTGGGATACCTGGAGTAAGTTGCTGAAACCCAAATCCAATGCGGTTGCGGCCTTCGGAAAGGGCTCAATCCGAACAAATTGCGCGGAGCAATCTCATGACGCAGATCGCGAAACAGGCGAGCAAGCCTGATCCAGGTATTGTCGACCCCACAACACTTTCGAAGCCAACGAGATTCCGTTGGCTGATACTGTTGCTGTTCAGCTCGATCTATCTAATCTGCTATATGGATCGGGGCAATCTTTCCATTGCGGCACCGGAAATCGCAAAACAATTTGGGTTGAGCAAGACCGCAATGGGATTAGTCTTGGCCGCCTTTTCCTGGGCTTACGCTGCCGGACAGGTACCGGTCGGATGGCTTGGAGATCGCTTCGGACCGAAGAAGATACTGACGGTGATTATGTATGGCGTTGGCTTGGCGCCGATCATAAACGGTCTCTCGATGGGCCTCAATTCCCTGCTTAGTGCGCGTCTGTTTCTTGGAGCGTGCGAAGCGGGTGCTTTTCCAGTAGCCAGTCGCGGCATGCAGGGATGGTTTGCAAAATCTGAACGAGGACGCGTCCAGGGAATTACTCATTTCTTCAGCCGCCTTGCCGTGGCTTTTACCCCACCCGTTGCGGCCGCCATCATGCTCGCATTCGGATGGCGAGCCGTGTTCTTTATCTTCGGAGGGCTGGGGCTGCTCGGGGCAATTGCTTTCCACCTTTTCTATTGCAATTATCCGGAAGAACACAAGCGCGTAAATCTGGCCGAACTGGCCGAAATTCGAGGCGTCAACCCGGACGGTGCCGTGAAAACGGCAGTTGCACCGAAGCAACCGCAGGTGCCCTGGCGCCGTATTCTACATTCGCCGAACATGTGGGCCATCGCACTCGGCTACTGCTGTAACTTTTTTGGCGCGAACTTCTATTTGACCTGGTATCCCACTTACCTGCGTGAATATCGTCACATGTCGCTTAAGCATGTGGGGTTGATTGGCGCGCTACCTCTATTAGCGGGGATGCTTGGAAACCTCGCGGGCGGTTACCTGACGGATGGTTTATTGAAGAGAACAGGCAACGCAAAACTAGCGCGCCGTAGCGTTGCAGCCCCCGGACTGCTTCTGGCCGGAGTCTTCGTTGTGCCAGCCGCCCTGACTCACAGCCCGGCCGTTTCCATCTTGTGCCTGGCAGCATCTTTCTTTTGTCTGGAAATGGTAGTAGCGCCTGCCTGGGCGGTTTGCATGGACGTGGGAGGTCAGTATAGCGGTACTGTGACGGCCATCATGAATTGTTCGGGAGCGTTTGCCTCTTCTCTCACTCCGGTCGTCTACGGAACTCTATTCGATAGGGGACTATGGGTCGTTCCTTTTATCATTTCCGCCGCTGTTCTCACCACGGGCGCTATGATTTGGACATTCCTAATCAATCCTGAACGGTCGGTGGTCGAAGCTCCCGCGAATTGAATCGCTGCTTTGCCTGAATCTCCTGGAGTTTAGCGCTGTACCGGTTACAAGACTTTGGGGTTGACGCAAGCAGCGGGGTCAACCGGTTCGCCGCGCAGAAATTGCAATACGTTGCATGCAGCTCCCTCAGCCATCGCAACTAATGCCGCGCCCGTGGAAGCGCCGGCATGGGCGGTCAACACGACGTTCTGCAACGCAGCCAGAGGACTGTCAGCCGGCAGCGGCTCCTGGCACATCGTGTCCAGACCAGCGGCGAACAGTTTTCCCCCCTTCAGGGCGGCCACAAGTGCGGCCTCATCGACAACGCCTCCACGAGCCGTGTTCAGGAGAATAGCTTGAGCAGGCAGCATCTCCAGTTCGGCGGCGCCGATCATGTTTCTTGTGCTCGGGAGCAGCGGCACATGCAGACTCACCACGTCGCTCTGCTTGAGCAGTTCCGGCAGAGAAGAAGCTACGCTGACCGCGGCCATCGGACTTTTTCCTTCGAGCACAGGATCAAAGGCAACAACCCGCATGCCCAGTGCAAGACAAACACGGGCGACTTTTTGCCCGATTTGCCCAAATCCGATCACTCCCAGAGTGCGTCCCGACAGTTGCAGGCCATCCTGAACACGCGTCCACCTTCCGGCATGGAGTTCATGATCCATAAAAGCGATTTTTCGAGCCGTCGCAAGCATCAGGCCAATTGTCATTTCGGCGACGGATTGCGCATTGGCCGCCGGAGTCACATATACCGGGATGCCGCGTTCGGTCGCGGCTTCCACGTCGATGTTGGTGACGCCGACTCCGTGTTTTGAAATTACTTTCAGTGTTGGACATGCCCGAATCGCATCTCCCGTCAGGTTCACCGTCCTGGAGATGACTGCGTCCACCGGTTCGCTGGCCATGATGTGGTTAACTTCGGCCACGCTGTTCGCGTCTTTCATAAAGAGCATCCGGCAGCCGGCTGCTTTCAGGCGGTCAACCGCCGGCTGCGCAAGTTTTGGAGCGGTAACGAAGATTGTGTATGACATTATTCCTTCCTGGACATAATCTATCTTAAATACAAAGTATTCATCAGCCCAGACCAGCTTCCGAGGTCTAAACCCTTTCATAAATAGTTCCTTGAAGTTCGCCGACGCCGCTGTCAGCTACCAAGGAGCTTCGAACTTGCCAAACCGCTCACGAGCGGTACAATCGAGCGATTCAGAACTGACAAAAGAGATTCCTGTTCAGATGAATCTGTTCAGGCCAGATGTCACTGCATGCGCTGAAAATGGAGATTCCAGTTAGAGGAGGTATGCGTCAGTGTCGGAAGAGAAAAGAGAGTTTCGTGAACCGCCAAAGCCCCTCGTTCCTTGGACCGGCTATGTGGCGTTTGTATTCGCCATCATTTTCTTCTCGGGCCTGCTTTCCAGCCAAAAAGGCTGGTTCATCGCATTCGACTTCAACACGGTAGCCGGAACATTCGGCACGATGAAGGATGCCGCCAAGGCAACCTTCATGGGACAAGGCGGTCTTGGCGCGCGTGATGGCTTCATGTTCGCTATTAGTCTGGTGCCGTCAGTTATGTGTGCGCTTGGCGTGGTTGAGATCATTGATCATCTCGGCGGCTTGAAAGCAGCTCAAAAATTACTGTCTCCACTTCTGCGTCCGCTGTTGGGCATTCCTGGAATTACAGGTCTGGCCATGGTTACAAGTTTCCAGAGCACCGATGCCGGAGCCGGCATGACGCGCATGTTGAGGGAAACCGAGTGCATAACTGAAAAAGAGAAAACAATTTTTGCCGCTTTCCAGTTTTCGGCAGGCGGCACAATCACCAACTATCTTGCGATAGGTGCGGCGCTTTTTAGTTTCATCACCACCCCCATAGTCGTGCCATTGGCGCTGATGTTCGTTCTGAAGGTCGCAGGCGCCAATATCATGCGTTTCTACTTGATCTGGTTCGCGAAGAAGGAGAACTGAAATGGCGGCAGAGCAGAAGAAAACACTCCCAGACATTTTCGTAGAAGGCGCCCGCAAGGGATGGAACGTCGGGGTCAACAGCATCGTGCCCAACGTGCTCATGGCCTATGTGCTGATCCAGGTTCTCCGTGTTTCCGGCGTGCTCGACATCCTAGGCAATGTTTTCAATCCGGTGATGGCTCTTTTCGGATTGCCGGGCAAAGCGGCCGTGGTGTTGATCGGATCCTGGATGTCCATGGCGGGAGGCGCCGGGGTGGCGGCAAGTCTTTATGCGGCAAATGCTCTGGACAAAACACAGGTGACAATTTTGCTACCGGCGATATTTCTCATGGGAGCACAAGTTCAGTACATGGGCCGCTGCCTTGGAACAGCCGGAGTAAATCCCCGCTATTATCCAGTGCTGTTTGGAATCAGTATTTTCAACGCGATGATTGCCATGCTCGTCATGCGATTGTTCGCATAAGAATCGAGAAGGAGAAAACCCGGAATGAACGATATGGAAGTCCGAATTCAGACAACCTACGATGCGTTGCATGCGATGCCGGAGGTTGGCTTTGCCGAGCATCGGACGTCGGCATGGTTGGCGGAAAAGATCAAAGCCGCCGGATTTATTGTGATGACCGGCGTCGGTGGTACGGGCATCGTCGCGACCCTGAAGGGAAAAGAGCCCGGTCCGACAGTCGCACTGCGAGCTGACATGGATGCTTTGGCATACACAGTGAATGGGGAAGACGTCTGTGTTCACTCCTGCGGACATGATGCGCACTCTTCCATGGTGTTGACTGCCGCTGAAGAACTGGCGAAAGCCGATATCCGGCGGGGCACGCTGAAAATCCTCTTCCAGCCAGCCGAAGAAACGGTTCTCGGTGCGCTCAAGATGATCGAAGCTGGTGCGCTTGATGACGTGGACGTAGTGATCGGCATCCACCTCAGACCCATTCAGGAAGCGAAGACCGGGCAAGCCACGCCGGCTCTGTACCACGGCTCCAGTTACATTATGGAAGCGACAATCAATGGTCGTACCGCCCATGGCGCCAGGCCTCACTTGGGGATAAACGCCATTGACGCTGCTGCGGCTGTCGTCAACGCTGTAAATGCGATCCACCTCAATCCCGTGGTGCCCTGGACCTGCAAGGTAACTAAGCTCCATGCCGGTGGAGCGACCCTGAATGTGATTCCCGACAGGGCTGAGATGGCGCTGGACCTGAGAACTCAGCAGAACGCTGCCATGGACGCGCTTCTTGATAAAGCGGAAAAGGCTATCAAAGCCGGGGCGGCAACCGTGGGGGCAACAGCCGAAACAACTGTAAAGGGCGGAGTCCCTGGAGCAGAGTATCACCCGGAGATCATTGAACTTGCCCGGGACGCGATCCGTGCGGTGCTGGGCGAACAAGGGTTGCTCGACCCGATTGTGACCCCTGGCGGCGAAGATTTTCACAACTTCGTGAAGGCAAGGCCAAAAGTGAAAGCGGGCTATGTGGGCCTTGGTTGCAACCTAAGCCCGGGGCTGCACGATCCGACGATGAAATTCGACCGGTCAGCGATGATTCACGGTACCAATATTCTTCTGCACATGACCCGGAAACTACTTAGCTGATAGCTCTGTAACCGAGAGCGCGAGGTTGCGGGGGCATGAAGGCCCGGGTAACTGATCGCGAGATACTGATTCACTTCAGGAGAACAACGCCGTCCTGAATCAGAATCTCGCCATCGACCGTCAGCGTTGGACGACTCATAACCGCGTCAAAATGCGTCGACGCCTTTACGGTTCCGCCAAGATTGGTGCTGGTGCCGATTCCAATGTGCATGCTTCCAAAGGCTCCTTCATCATAGTTACACCCGAGTGTGCCAATTGCCTCTGGAACTTCCGGATTAAGTCCGACCGCCACTTGCGCAATGTTGTATACGTTCGGATCGTTCTGCTCTTCCCATATTCTTTTGATCTTCACGGCTTCATGCCCGCCGTGAATTTCGACTACCGCTCCGTCCTTGATGACAAATCTCACGGGTGAAGATAGTGCTCCTATCCCCAAGTAGGGTATCGATGCGTCCGCCACGAATACCCCATTACTGGTTGTTTCAACCGGAGAGAAATTCGCTTCGATATTCGGCGCCGCGGAGAACTGGCCTGGCTTTTCCACCAGACACTTATGCGCGTTCCCCTTTCTGCCCTTGATGCTGGCCGTAAACTGCGTGCCTTCTTTCGATGTAATCGTAAGGCACTCACCTTTCGTGAACTTGTCACTGAACTTCTCGCACAACGGAGCCGCCTTCTTGAAATCAGCCTTAAAGGCCGGAGAAGCGAGGAGTTCCATCGAGATTGCCGTCAACGAAAGAACTCTGGCGCCAGCAGCTAATGCGGCTTTAGAAGCGTTCGTGTGAGCCAGCGATTTTCTTACCGCCATGAGCACCACGTCCGCTTCCCTCATGGCGGCCGCCAAGGTCTTCTCGGGCT
>JBEKBO010000102.1:0-16598 GCA_050015355.1 Candidatus Korobacteraceae bacterium
GGCTGCACCTCCAGGCGGATGAGAGGTGTTAACCGCGAAACAAGAAAGGTCGAAACTATGCCTCTGATTCAACTGCTGGAAGTTCTGATCGTGGTGGGTGTCCTGCTGTGGCTGGTGAATCGCTTTATCCCAATGCAGGCAACCATCAAGTCAATTCTGAATGGCGTCGTGGTCATTGCAGTCGTTTTGTGGCTGCTGAATGTCGTTGGGTTGCTGCACTCCATTTCCCGGATACACATCGGGAAAGGATGAGTTGTGGTGAGGCACTTAGAGAACAACCAAGTCAGGAAGCTCAAATCTAGATAAAGCAGCACGGCAGACATCTGCCAGAGGAAGATCATTGAAGATAAAGCTGTTGTTAGCAACTGTAATCGCCCTGAGCTTGACCGCACTAGCCCAGACCAATCCTCAAGTCGCACTCGTTGCCGAACCGACGGCTCAGACGCCGATGTTTCGGGTCACGGTAATCAGCCGCAGTGTGCAGGCTGTCAACTACAGACACCGCAGCGGAGCCACCAAACTGGATTTCGCTGGCACAGACCTGATGCCTTCAGCAAGCGGCCAAGCCAAAGTTGAAAGCAAGAAGGGCTACATTGAAATCGAAGTCGAATTTGGCAATCTGCAAAAGCCCACGACTTTCGGCAATGAGTATCTGACCTACATCCTATGGGCCATCTCGCCCGAAGGCCGAGCAGTGAATCTGGGAGAAGTGCTGGTAGGCGGCAACCATCGCAGCAAACTCGATGTAACAACGGATCTCCAAGCCTTCGCTCTGATTGTTACCGCGGAGCCTTACTATGCCGTTCGGCAACCCAGCAATGTAGTCGTGCTTGAGAACGTAATCCGTGGGGATACCAGGGGAACTACCGAGGCAGTGAATGCAAAGTATGAACTCATGGAATGGGGCGGCTATATCCCTACCGGCTACAAGTTTGACCCAGTGGTTCTGAATGCGAAGTTGCCATTGGAATTCTTCGAGGCACGGAATGCACTACGCATCGCGCAATCCGAGGGTGCCGAGAGGTACGCCAGTGACAGCTATCAGCACGCTGTTCAGTTAATGAACAGAGCCGATGAATATGCCACAAGCAAACACATCGACAGAAAGCCACTGACCGCAGTTGCCCGCGAGGCAGTGCAGACTGCTGAAGATGCACGCGCGATCGCAGTCAAGAAAATGGACGAGAAGCGCTTAGCGAACGAACGCCGAACCTCAGCGGATGCACAGGCACGATCGCAGGCGCAAGCTAACGACGCGATTCGACAGAAAGAGCAAGCTCAGGCTGATGCGGTAAAGGCGCAATCCGACATGGCCGCAAATCAAGCAGCATCAGCAGCGGCGGTCGCAGCGGCTCAGGCCGATGCCGACCAATCTCGTTTAGCCGCACAGCAAGCGCAGCTGAATGTGCAACAAGCGGAAAACGACAAAACGGCCATGCGCGCGCGATTGTCTGAGCAGTTGAATTCCATTCTCCAGACTCGCGACAGTGCGCGCGGGCTCATCGTCAGCATGTCTGATGTTTTATTTGACACCGGGAAGTACTCATTGAAGTCCGGTGCAAGGGAAAAGCTGGCGAAAGTTGCTGGAATTCTGCTCGCCTACCCGGGGCTCAACATTGCAGTCGGCGGCTACACGGACAATGTCGGCGGGGATGAAATGAATCAAAAGCTGTCTGAGAACCGCGCCGGTTCGGTGCGTGATTACCTGGTGCAACAAGGCGTGACGACAGATTCAGTCAGCGCAAAAGGTTTCGGCAACACTTTGCCGGTAGCCTCCAACGATAACTCCGCCGGCCGGCAACAGAACCGGAGAGTAGAACTTCTCGTTTCTGGCGAAGCCATCGGCGATTCGGTCAACGTGACGACAGGAAGCTTGCGTTAGAGCAAGCGTACGTAACAAGTAGTAATGGAGGTAGCACCCATGAAAGGAATTGGAATCATCAGTACAGCGGCTCTGTTTTTGCTTCTCGGAATCGCTGCTCCCGGCTATGCAGAGCAGGAGAAGCAGGGCGAAAAACAGCGCGAACCTGAGAAGCAAGCCCAGCCTGAAAGACAAGCCAAACCCGAACAGCAACATGCTCAGCAACAAAAGCAAGCCGAGCCTGCCAAGCAATCCAAGCCCGAGCAACAGCATGCTCAGCAACAAAAGCAGCAGGAACAGAACAAGCAGCAGCAACAGCATGCTCAGCAGCAAAAGCAGCAGGAACAGAACAAGCAGCAGCATGCTCAGCAGCAAAAGCAGCAGGAACAGAACAAGCAGCAGCAACAGCATGCTCAGCAGCAAAAGCAGCAGGAACAGAACAAGCAGCAGCAACAGCATGCTCAGCAGCAAAAGCAGCAGGAACAGCGAGCCGGTGCTCGCGGTGGTGGCCGCATTCCTGAAGACCGTTACCGGGCCAACTTTGGACGGGAGCACACGTTCCGTGTCAGCCAAGCCGACTACAGGGGGCGCCGCTTCCATTACGGTGGCTATTGGTTCGGATTTGTTGACCCATGGCCAAGCAACTGGCTCTACACGCAAAACGTCTATGTTGTCGACATGAACGGCGTGTATTACCTGTGCAACCCGATGTATCCTGGCGTTAACATTGCACTCAGCTTCACACTATAGCGGCCCATATGGGTGTCGTCTGGAGGCGCAGCCAGCTTAACTGCTTACCGGCGCGGGTCCACCGCTTGGGCTCGCACCGCTTTCAGTAACGTGTGAACGTCGTCAGTGCAAGGAAAAGGAGTGCAATATGCTTGGAACTTTATTGATTGTGATTTTGATCTTAGCGCTCTGTGGTGCGCTACCAAGATGGTCTCATAGCAGAGACTGGGGGTATTACCCGAGCGGCGGAGTGGGGCTGGTCCTCTTGATCGTTATCATTTTGTTGGTTCTCGGGCGGATCTAAACCATGCGTCACTCGCCAACATCGCCAGGCGCCATAGCCACGGTTTGGCGCCTGTTCTCTCTCCGTGCGGCGGCGCTTCTTCTGGTCGTGCTCATGTGCAGCGGCGGTGTGTTCGCATACTCCGTGCTGACGCACGAGGAAATCGTCGATCTGCTCTGGACCGATGAGATCCGGCCCCTTTTGCTCAAGCGATATCCGGGGCTGTCGGAAGACCAGATCAGGGAGGCGCATGCCTATGCCTATGGAGGCGCCGTCATCCAGGACCTTGGCTACTACCCGTTCGGCAATAAAGAATTCAGCAACCTGGTGCATTACGTCCGCAGTGGAGACTTTGTTCGTGAGCTGCTGCTCGAAAGCCAGGATGTCAACGAGTATGCCTTCGCCTTGGGAGCCCTGTCGCACTATGCGTCGGATATCGCCGGCCATCCGGCGGTCAACCAAGCCGTCGCGATCGAGTACCCGAAGCTACGAGCGAAGTTTGGCAAGTCAGTTCGCTATGCCGAGGACAAGACAGCGCATTTGAAGACGGAGTTTGGGTTCGACACGGTGCAGGTCGCGAAGAATCGTTATGCCTCGCAGCAGTACCACGATTTCATCGGATTCAAGGTTTCCAAATCCTTGCTGGAGCGGGTCTTTCCCGTCGTGTACGGATTGGAGCTGAAAGACGTGCTTACCCACGAAGATCTAGCCGTGGGTTCGTACCGTTTTGCGGTCAGCCGGTTGATTCCACAAATGACGCAGGTCGCGCTGCAAACCCATAAGAAGGAGCTGATACACGAAACACCGGATTTTGCGAAACGGAAATTCTTGTACCGTTTATCGCGCTCCGGATATGAGAAGGAGTGGGGAAAGGACTACGTGAAGCCAGGCTTAGGCACGCGCATTTTGTCAACACTCCTGCGATACATGCCAAAGATCGGTCCCTTCAAAGGGTTAGCGTTCAATAACCCGACTCCCCAAACTGAGGACATGTATTTCAAAAGCATCAACACGACCGTCGATCAATACCGAGCCTTTCTGAAAAGTGTGCGCACTGACTCACTCGTGCTTCCTAATTGTGATCTTGATAGCGGCAACAAAACCAAGGCAGCGGAATACTCGCTCACGGACGACACCTACGCAAAGTTACTGGCTCAACTGTCGGAGCGGAAGTTCGATCGGACGTCGCCTGAGCTGCGCGATAACATCCTGCAGTTTTATTCCGACCTCTCGCTACCGATCGAGACGAAGAAGGACGAGGTTCGCTGGCAGGGCGTACTGACATCGCTTGATCAGTTGAAGTCGCTGACTCCGAATGCGACTGTGGCGGGCAGCCCTGCACAGCACTCGCTATTCGTGCCCATGTCGAGTGTCGCCCGCACGATGCCGCCCATGATCGTCATCGGCTTCGTCGGCGGGTTCATCAAGCACGATAATCTCGTCCACAGCGAGGTGCAGCTCGCAGCACGACTGCGCAAGGCGTACCCCTTGGGCGTAGATGTGGAGACCTTTGAGGGTTCCCGCGGGGAAGAAGCTCGAAAGAAAATCCTCGGCCTGCTGGACACAAACCATGATGGGACTCTAACAGCCGACGAGAAACAGACTGCCCACATCATCATTTACGGACATAGCTGGGGAGGCTCGGAAGCCATTGCCTTGGCGCGTGAACTGGAAAAAGATGGCATCCCAGTGCGCCTTACCATTCAAGTGGATAGTATCTCCAAGATTCATCAAAATGATGCCGTCATCCCCGCGAATGTAGTCCGAGCCGCCAATTTCTATCAGCCGAATGGTCTTCTCCACGGCCAGCCCGCGATTCGCGCTGCCGATCCAACACGCACGAGTATCATCGGGAATTTTCGATTCGACTACAAAGCGAGCCCTTATAACTGCGGCGAATATCCTTGGTACGACCGCGCCTTCGTGAAGCCCCACACCCAGATTGAATGCGATCCAACTGTGTGGAAACAAGTGGAAATTCTGATACGGTCGGACCTGCCCCCAACAACAGGGAGTGGATTAGAGCACTGATCGTGTGTGGACTTAAGGAATCTCTGAACAAGCACCGCTTTCGGAATAGCGGATACGTGCAGGCCAGAGATTCCGTCGAGTTCATACGATTCTTTACGGAATCAGGCTGCTAAATTCGCTGCCGGTCGGCTTCGGACGCCCCTTGGCGATCTATGCCGCCGAGCAGAGCAGCCGCTTGCGAACCAGAAACAGGTTCACCAATTGGCCCCCGGTCACGCAACTGTTCCGAACAATGCCCCGACACCTGCGGTCAGCGCCATGGCAAGCGCACCCCAGAACGTGACGCGGATTGCTCCTACCGTGACGCCAGCGCCACCCGCGCCTGCTGCCAACCCGCCTAAAAGCGCGAGGAACGCCAGTGAGGTCCCGGAGACAAGGGGTATCAAACCGGCCGCCGGGGCTATGGCTGTGACCAACAGAGGCATGGCTGCTCCAACAGCGAAGCTGCCAGCCGACGCCAACGCAGCCTGAATCGGACGCGCACGGAGAGTCCCGGAGATACCGAGTTCATCGCGGGCATGCGCGCCGATCGCATCATGGACCATCAACTGCTCGGCGACCTGTTTCGCGAGCGAAGGATCGAGTCCGCGAGCGACGTAGATTGCTACCAGTTCGCGATGCTCACCCGCATAATCTGTTTTGAGTTCCACGCGCTCACGTTCGAGGTCGGCATGCTCGGTGTCTGCCTGTGAGTGGACAGACACGTACTCTCCCGCAGCCATCGACATAGACCCCGCGACCAGACCGGCGACCCCTGCGACCAATACGTTGCTGTGAGTCGCATGCGCAGCCGCGACACCAAGCACCAGACTCGCTGTTGAAAGGATGCCGTCGTTCGCGCCCAATACCGCCGCGCGTAGCCAGCCGATGCGTTCTGTGCGATGTTGTTCCTGGTGGCGTACAGGCATTCTTAAGGCCTCCTTGATCTGGGAACCGCTAGAAACCACGGAACACACTCTCTTGTTCGGACGGCCGACTCTCGGATTCCCAGCCAGCGGGCTAACCGTGGGCTAAACCGCAACCCAACCACTGTTTGGGCTGTCCTGGATAATACTTTGAGCGCCTGCGAATAGTGCCGTCGCCGGAAATGCCGGGTTAGATCCATTGCTTTCGCAGCAGCCACACTTTGATGATTTGCGTAAGGCCCATGTAACCGAGCAGCGTGACCATAAGGATTGGCCAGTACATCCGCGGCAGGTGAGTGAAGCCCAGAGCAGAGGCCAAAGGAGAATACGGCAGCCACATCCCAAGAGCCATGATTGATAGTGTTGTGACCGTCAGCGCCCAACTTGCTCGACTCTGCAGGAAGGGGATCTTATTTGTACGAATGACGTGGATGATGAGCGTCTGCGTCATCAAGGACTCGACGAACCAGCCGGTCTGAAATAGCGACGCTCGGGATGGATCCCAGCAGTTGAAAACCCAGAGCATGACGAAGAAAGTCGTATAGTCGAAAAGCGAGCTGATGGGGCCGATAAAGAGAATGAACCGCTTGATTTCCCCGATGTTCCAGGGCCGCGGCCTAGTTACTTGCTCTTCGTCCACGGCGTCCGCTGGAATCGGCACCTGCGAGAAGTCATACAGCAGGTTGTTCGTCAACACCTGAATCGGGGCCATCGGCAGGAACGGGAGGAAGGCACTCGCCCCTAGCACGCTGAACATGTTCCCGAAGTTGGAACTCGCTCCCATCCGAATGTACTTAACGATATTCGCGAAGACCTTACGGCCTTCGATAACGCCGCCTCCCAGCACCATGAGGTCCTTCTCAAGCAAGATCAGATCCGCCGACTCCTTGGCGATGTCAGTGGCGGTGTCTACCGAGATGCCGACGTCCGCCGCTCGCAGGGCGGGAGCGTCGTTGATTCCGTCGCCCATGTATCCGACGACGTGCCCCTTGCCCCGGAGGATACGGATGACCCGCTCTTTGTGCGCCGGAGAGAGGCGCGCGAACAGCACAGCCTTTTCCGCTGCCTCGGCCAGTTCCGCGTCAGACATTTTCTCCACGTCGCCACCCAGCAGCATGGGGTCGGCTAAGAGGCCAACGTCTTTGCACACCTTGCGGCTGATAAGGTGGTTATCCCCCGTGAGGATTTTTACGGCCACGCCATGCTTGTGCAAGGCCGCAAGGGCGCTGGCTGCGGTGCCCTTGGGCGGGTCGAGAAACGCGACGTACCCTCTGAGTACGAGGTCGTGCTCGTCGTCCAACGCGCAAATTTGCTTCCCAGGCAGGACCTTTGTGGCCACTGCCAGCACTCGGAAGCCGTCGTTGCTGAGGCTGTCGTACTCTTGCTTCAGCCCGACCATCAGGGCTGGTTCCATTGCGGACAATTTACCGTCGAGTTCAAAATGCGAGCAGCGGAGGAATACCTCTTCCGGTGCCCCCTTAGTGAAAAGGGTTGCTTTACCTTCGGCGTCCTCCACTAAGACCGACATCATGCGTCGAGTGAAGTCAAACGGGAGTTCATCCAGCTTTTTATACTTCTCGACATCCGCCTTCCCGTGGAAGTCGGAGCTATCCAAAATCGCCCGGTCGAGCAGGTTCTTTAGGCCCGTCTGGAAGTAGCTGATCAGATACCCGTCCAGGAGCACGTCATCAGTTTCACGCCCAGCGACGTTGCAATGCCGCATCAGGACGACGCGGTCCTCGGTGAGCGTACCCGTTTTGTCAGTGCACAACACGTCCATGGCCCCGAAGTTCTGGATTGAGTTAAGCCGCTTGACGATCACCTTCTTGCGGCTCATGGCGAGCGCGCCATTGGAGAGGCAGACGGAGACGATCATAGGCAGCATCTCGGGAGTGAGTCCTACGGCCACAGCCATTGCGAAGAAGAAGGCTCCCTTCCAATCGTGCTTGGTGAAACCGTTGATGAGGAACACCAGAGGCACCATCACGGCCATAAACTGCATCATGAGCCATGTAAAGCGGTTGAGGCCCTGGTCGAAGCTCGTCAGCGCTCGTTCCCCGGTGATCGAGCGGGCCATACTGCCCAAGTAGGTTTGTACCCCCGTCGTGACCACGGCTGCCGTCGCCGTGCCGCTCTCAACGCTCGTCCCCATGAAGCATGTGTTCTTGAGCTCAGTGGGTGAACTCTCCTCTTTGGTTTCGGGGTCGTGGCACTTCTCGATCGGAAGCGACTCACCCGTGAGGCTGCCTTGGCTCACGAAGAGGTCTTTCGAAGACAGCAGCCGCACGTCGCCGGGAATCATGTCGCCGGCGGCCAGCTTGATGATGTCACCGGGCACCAAGTCCCGGAGTGGTATCTCCCTCGCCGCGCCGTCCCGAACGACCGTAGCGGTCACATGGATCATGGCCTTTAGCTTCTGTGCGGCGGTATCCGCCCGGGCCTCCTGCCAAAAGCGGAGTATCACACTCAGCGCCACCATACCCACCATCACGGAGCCGGCGCGCGTGTCGCCTGTAAGAAAGGAAACTGTCGACAAAATCGTCAGCAGGATCACCAGCGGGTTGCGGATTATTTTCAAAACGCGGACGGGCCAGCCTTGCTTCCGCTCTTGTGCAACCTCATTCGGACCCGTTGTGCGCGCCCGCTGTTCGGCCTCAGTCTGCGTTAGGCCACCCAAAGACGTTCGCAAGTCCCGGAGCAGCTCTTCGCCGTCCTTCCGGGCGGCGTCGAGGACTGCAGGGGAAACACGAATATTCTGGTTCTTCGTCTTGGTTGGAATCGGCGGCTCGTTCGGGCGAGCCGGTGGCCCCGCGAGCTCAGAGCCAGCCGTTTCAGGGGCGTCAACCAAAGCCCCTGCCGCGCTATCCGTGTTCGGTGTTGTCATCGTTTCGTTGACCGTTTTATGGGTGAAGCTCTCGCGCCGAAGCCATGGTTACTCAACTCGAATCGGTCTGTTGTTAAAGCTACCGTCTCTTCATTGCCCAACCGATCAATATTCCTACGACGACACCTACTGCCAATGAAGCGACAACTGTTTCGGTAGGATGTCGCTGTAGCCGCTTGGTCGTGTCATCAAGAAATTCCTCGGCAGTATCGCAGCCTTGTTTTGCGACGCGTTTCGCCACTCCAACACCATCTTCAATTGCATCAGCAACGGCCGATGTCGTTCGCGAAGCCTTGCGCGCTGATTCGGCGATGTGCTCGCCCGCCCGTTCCAACACTGATTGCGGCATTATTTTTAACCTCTCTTGGATTTCGTTGTTGATTCGCTTATTGCCCGACAGCCTTCTCGGCATGCCCAATCAAACATCCTTTGCTGGACAGCCTCTCGTGTTATGCAACTTCTCTTTTGCCCCCAGGCGTTTGTACCTGCACGAGCTCTTCGAACAGCGAGCGGTAGTGGATCATCGCCGTTCTAAGATCTTCAGTACTTGCTTCGCCTTTCCGCAGCCGCAAAGCAATCTCCCGCGCAGACCGGTAATGATCTACCACCAGGGGATGATCGACAGATATGTCCGCGGCGCGCTGATCAAAATCGGCTACGGGATACCCACGCGTCTGCATTAAGGTAGACACGAGTTCATCAGCTTCTGTCACTGCCCCCTTCGGATAATCGATAAAGCGAGACTGCACTGATTGCCACTGGCCCATAAAGCGTTCACGTTCCGTCGGATCAAGATCGCGGATCTTAAGCTTTTCAAGCCGTTTCTCACGATCCACCAATTTTGCTTCCGCTCGGCGTTCGGACCCATGCGTTTGCACCGCTCGCTTGTACTCCGGGCCAAACCGCTGTCGCAGCTCCGCCGAAGTAGCCCTGCGTTTTCGTAGGTACAACCAAACAAGAAGCACCGTGAAGACCAAAGTCACCACGACGGCAAGCACAATCAGTATGGGATTCATCAGTTGTTGTAGATTCATATGAGACCTCCTTGCACTAACGTTAGACGACAGCTCAGAAGTGACCCTCTCGCACACCAAAAGGGCCGCATATTGGGCAGACCCACGCTGTCGTGTGGTTCCGCCCACTGCGGCTACGGACTGCAGTGGCGTCAGAAGCGAGTCCCTCGCTTTCGCGGAGCAGCAGGACGCGCATGGCGAGAATTGTCATTTCGATTGCGGCGCAGCCGTAGCACGCCGCCGTGCATGGCGATTCGTTACCTGTTATCTGGATTATTGTGGCGCCAGTTAAAGTAGACCGTCTGCTGCCGAGTGCTTAACTGAACGAAAGCACGCTTCTCGTGGTGCTCGGCCTGGTACCGCTGGTACGCGCGGTCTTCATTGCTGTCCCAGGTGTGATAGTCCTTGTGGCCCTTGTCATAGTAGCGCTTGTTGTTCTCGCCCTGCCTATTTTCTTGGTCCCTATTGTCTTGCGGGCTGGGGGCGGCCATCATCGCAACGGGTGCGGCAAGGGCCGCAGTCAGAAGTAGTGAACTGAGGAATCGGTACCCACGGTGCATGTTGTTCTCCTTAGCGCGAGATTCATATCCATAGAATCCCGTTAATATCACTATCTACTCGGGGCGCTATAGAGTCTGGTCAATACGGCTCACTCCGGCATGCGGCTATGGGGTATCAGGGGTATATGCCTTCTTCTCATCGCGTATCGGCATGATTAGTGCCGGCGGGAAGAGGCTTTCGCCCTGAGCATCGTCAGGCCTGTTGTGCAGCATTCCGGTCCTGCTACCTTGCCGGAGTTGAAACCAGTACGGCCGGCGTCGGATCCATGGCAATTCGGCCTTCGTTTCTTTGCAGGGCTTTCAGCGTATGCCCCCCGAGTGTTTGGTGAATGCGGGGCCAGAACTGCTGAAGGATGTTCCTGCCTGCGTCGCCTCCGACGGTAGACCCGAAATTGCCGAAAGTGTTCGAGACGTGTTGCGTAGGCCCGATATTGCCGAAAGTGCCTGGGACGTGTTGCGTCCGATACAGACGGTAAGTTGTGCTAGAAGCAGCCGCTGAGGCTAGTGCCGCGAGCAGGTACGACGCGTTGAACTTTCTCTTCCCGGAATCGTCGCGTGTGATAAAGAGGCGGGAAGCAGCGTAGCTGGCACGACCCAGAAAGCTGTCACTCGTTGACGGGTGATACCGCGTGCCTTCCCTCAGCAGCGATGAATTAAGATATTTATCGAAAGAGACGTTCGATTCCTTTTGAACCACCGGCGCACCATACAACGCGCTATAGCTGGGCGTTGCTCCGGGCGCGAGGTACTCCGGCGATTCGCGTGCCATAGTGGCAGTGATGGCGGCACCGTCGAAGACTAACGGAGTTATTGTTTCCGTAAACGCCTGAAATCTCTCTCGCTGCTTCGCTGGCACCGCCGACGGCGCATCAGGCAGCGAGCTTTGCACACTACGCAACTCCGGCCGCTGCTCCTGTGCCGGGCGGAACGTCGTGGAACGCAAGTTCTGAGGCAAGCCAGGCGATGGTAAACCGTTCTGGGACCATGCTCCTATACCGGCCAGCAGCAGAAAAAGGGCTAGGATCACCGCCGGTCGGTTTACCTCTGCATGGACCCGATCTAATGCCGTGGCCATAATTCACGATTCCATTTCTGCCCGACGAGTCGCCGGACGCAAATCTCCCATGAGTGGCCGACAATAGTCTGAATGTGGGTGTTCGGTCAGCCAGGACTACCCGCGTGCGAGAGCCTCATCGAGAGGGTAGGCGGTTATTCTCCGCAGCGATACACTCATCAAGAGCGAGAATAGCGGATTGAAGAAGCTATGTCTGAGCTAGATCGCTCACATAGTTTCAACGAGAACCCATCTTGAAGCCACTCATCTTCACCCCAAGTGGTTCGACAGCTATCGGAACCTGGCGATGGACGGCCTAAGATATTTCATACTGGAAGGTAGTAGGCCAGTTTTGTAATGTTCGGGCCTTGTGAGCCTTTAAAGTGCTATGAGTGAGGTACGGTATCTTGTGGTGCCGCGGCGAGCCGTCTACGCAGCATGCTTGTCTTCCACGTACGGATGCGATGCATGATCGTGCGCCACATGCACCATGGTGGCGTTCTCGCCTGAGTAAACCATCCAAGTGTGCGGGTAGTATCTCTCACGTCTGGGTGCCGGATTCCTCATGATGATCGTCAGATCAACTCTATTGTCGATCATGGTAGCTCTCCCTTCTTGCTAATCTTCAATGTGCGCATTCGCTTCTCCTCTTCACTCAGTTACAGGCCGTTCTATACTGCTAGCCGCTCCAGAGATATACGAAACTCCAGGTTTCACTGGTTGTATAACAAAACACAATCCATCAGCGACCGATACACTGTCTATTTCCTCTTTCCCAACAGCCCGCCCAGCATGCCGCTCAAGCCCTGTTGACCCGGTTGCTGCTGTGGTTGGAGCGGAGTGACCAGACTACTGCTAACCATACCGGCCACATCCGGCACGAAGACCGGTGACGATGTTGTTCCTTGGATCATGAAAGGGATGGTTCCCTTGGTGTTTTGCCCGAGAATGAGGATACCGGAAGCCATCTGCCCCAGCATGCTGCCCTGGCCCGGGTTCGCCAGAGTCGCCACCATGTGAAAGTCGAGCGCGTTGTTAGCTCCGATGGTTCCTCGCCCCGTCATCGTTCCTATCGTGGGGACAACCAGTTTCAAGTTGTCCGCCCGGATACCTTCTGGTGAGATGCGGAGGTCCGAACTGAGCGTCTGTATGACCGTGTCTGACCCTCCCTTCAACCCCGTCAAGGCAGACAAGGCGGACATCTTTGAGGCCAGGTCGAATCCGGTCAGACGCGCGTTCGAAACTTTCAGATCGCCAGTCGTTACCAGCTGTTCCACCGCTCCTTCAATCGCCAGATTGGCATCCGCGGTGCCGCCCTGCAGCCCAGCGCCAGAAGGCAGTATCACGCCAAGCGCGGGCAGTAGGCCTTCGATGTCCGCCACCGGCAGCGCCGATCCGTTCAGCTTCAAATGGACCACGGTGGACTGCCCCTGTGTGTTGTAATTGCCCGATAGGTGCACCGTACTTTTGCCAGTATGGATTTCTCCGCGGGAAAGTACGCCGGCCTGTTGGACCAGATCATAGTCGGACGCGTAATCGACTGTCACCGGCGCCTTGGCTGGCCCGCCGTTACGTGTTAACTGCAGCCTTTCCGCCTTCACTGTGGCCTCGGTGTGCGCTTTCTTGCCGTCGGACCTCAAGGTGCCCGTGTAGTCGAGCACGCCACCCAGACCGGAAGACGTATCAATAAAACCGGTGGTGGCGAGGTCTAAGTGCTGCAACGTGATGGCTGCCGAAAGAGGCGTCTCCGCGGTATCCACACGGTTGATCGGTCCCGCCGTGCCTTCCACCTTCACCTCGCCGCCGCCGGGCGTGTTGGCTGCAACCGTAAACGGAATCTGGGATTCGTAGGAGACGTTGCGCGCGGTGACGTTCACCGCCGCATACGTACTCGGTTTGTCCCGGGTTAACCAGTTGCCGACCGTTACCCGACCATTGACGATCTGCAGTTTTTTAATCGCCAACTCCGGTGGCGTGGAGGTCGTTGCCGTCTTCGGCCCGCCGCCCAGGCTGGAGAAGTTCCACTTGCCCGAGGATGAACGCAGCAAGACGAGCTCCGGTTCTTTGAGTGTCAGGGCGGTCAGGCGCACGGAACGTGAAAGCAACAGAGGCATCAGTTCCACACTGACGTCGACCGATTTTGCGCTCAGAAATGGTGCCTGGCTGAATGCGGGGTCGTCCGCAATGCTGATGTCTCGCGCAGAGATTCCACCCGAGAACAGCGACAGGCTCAAATCACCTACCTGCACTTTCCTGTTTAGTGAGTTACTGAGTTGTGCCTCGATGGTAGGACGAAAGCTGTTGGCATCGATCAACAAGTATGCAGTGATAACGAGAATCACCACCGCGCCGGCTAGTCCCCCGGCAATGTACAATAGTTTCGTTTTCATAAGGTTCTCCGAGTGTCGCCTGACCAGCGAACCTGGTTGCGGGCGACCTCCAGCGCGATCTTCATGCAGCGCCCCCCAGAATCACAATTGCCGTTCCGCCGGTGTCGCCGGCATAGAGGGAACCTCTGCCAGTACCATTTAAGGCGACTTGTGTTAGTAAAACTGGTCAGAAGTGACCATCAGTGAAGGAAAAGGTGCAGGAGCATTGCCGGCTCGGACATGCAGCTCTCTTTATTTGAATATCCCCGCGAGGGAAGCGTCTGCCGCTGCGGCTGTTTCGACCGGACCGGGATTCAGATAAATGGTGATGTTCCGTTCGATTTCGGGTGGAAACTCCGGCACAGATCCTACCAGTTTCTCACCGTATACTTTGAGCATGATCTCTTTGAACACCGGGAGCGCAACCCTGCCGCCGGTTTCTTGTTGTCCGAGGGAACGGTTATCGTCAAAGCCGATGCGGACGGCGACGGTGATTCCTTCGGGACCGTAAGTGGAGCCCACAAATATTGCATCCCTGAAGTTGTTCGTCGTTCCTGTCTTGCCCATAACAGCTACCGGAAATCCGTGCGAATCAAGCGCGTGTGCCGTGCCGCTCGGCAAACGCACGACACCGCGCAGCCCTTCCTGAATGAGCACGAGCGCGTTGTCGTCCACATTGATTTGAGGCCATCCATCTTCGTTGTCCAAGACCACCTTTCCAGATTCGAGAAGAACTCTTTGGATCACATGAGGCTCGGCGAAAATGCCCGACGCCATCGTGCGGTAGGCATTCGCCAGTTCCAACAAGCTTACTTCGGATGCGCCTAATGCCGTGGTGGCGTACGGCTGCAATGCTGTGCGGAGTCCTAAGCTGCGTGATGTTTGGAGCACACTTTCAATTCCAATCTGCGTCGTGATCCAAATCGCAACCGCATTCCGGGATTCGGCGAGCGCCTCCCGAAGGGAAATCATGCCTCTAAATTGGCCGTCGTAATTTGAGATCCATTTCGTAATCTGCTTACCTCGGCCGGGCACGCTGATGGGTGCGTCGGGAACCATACTTTCAAGGTTGAATACTCCCTGGCGAAAAGCAGCGAGATAGACGAAGGGCTTCATTGCGGAACCAGGTTGCCGCAGTGACTTTGTGGCACGATTAAAGTCGCTGTAGGAGTTGGAACGCTCTTTGTAGAACTCACGTCCTCCGCTCTCGGCGAGGATACTGGCATTACGGTTTCGCAGCACAACAACAGAGCCTTGGATTACCCCTCTTGCACTTGGGTGTCGCTTCTCATACATCAAGAGGCCATGCTCCAGCGCCTCGTTTACAATGTGCTGCACGCGCGTATCCACAGTGGAGTAAATCTGGATACGTCCCAGAAGCAGGTGTTGAACACTCAGTTCGGGGTCGTCGCTTTTCAGCTCTCTGAGCACGCTTTCAACGACAGCCGGCGCCTGCGGCATATTGTCCTTGCCCGGCGCGACCACCAGTATTGGGCGCTGTTCGGCCACTCGGGCGATATGCTGGGATATGAAACCGCGCTTTACCATGAGGCCAAGGATCTGGTTTCGGCGATGCAAGATGTTCTCGACGTCAGGTGCGCTGGGGGCGTAGACGCGAGGCGATTTTGCGATTCCTGCCAGCAGGGCTGCCTTGTCGGCGTCGGCTACGGTGAAGCTGGCGAGGGGGCGCCCAAAATAGTATTCGGCAGCCGCCCCAAACCCGTACTGCCCATCTCCCATATAAAGAAAGCTGGCATATCGGGCGAGAATTTCTTCCTTAGCGCGGCGTTTTGAACCGAAACGCTCTCGCATCTGCCGTTCCATCCACAACGACAGTCGAATCTCCTCGAGTTTCCGAACCAGTTTTTTGGCACTGCGAGCGCCAATCACATACGAAAGCGCGCCCGGCCGAAGCTCGTTGCTGTTTTCTGCGTCCGTGAGATCTCGCAGAAAGAATGCCCGCACAAGCTGCTGCGAGATCGTCGAGCCGCCCTGCCGCAACATGGCAAGGCTATCAGATTCGTCTAGCTGCCCGATCCGTGTAATGCGTGTCAGCAGCGTCCCAACTCTCACCCTACTCAGCACCCGGGGGATTCTGGAATAGTCAACTCCGTTATGGGAGAAGAAGTTCTTGTCCTCGGCGGCGAGAATCGCGTCGCGGACAATGGGGGGAATATCCCCATACTGCATGATCTGGCGGTGCTCTTTTGCCAGCTCGATCAGCGGCTGTCCGTTGGTGTCGTAGACGTGTCCAATGGCAGGAAACTCAAAGCGGGCGAATGGCTCGATGTCAGGCAGGTTGGTCCGGTCACAATAGACGTGACAAAGTCCCACAAGAAGCACAAGGACAACAATTATGGCAGCGGTGCCGGTTGTGCCGATTACAACGCGAACCGCCCAACGCAGCCCGCCTGAGTGGTTGTGACGAAGTTGCCTCGCCGCCAAGGTGCGCGCCCGCATACGCTTGAACCAAATAACAGCAAGGCTCTCCCAGTCTGCCACGTACGTGAGTAATGCCCTACCGTGCCGGTTACGTATTCGCAGCATGCTCTTCCATCTTTCAACTGCTCAGTCTTGGGCCGCTTTCAAGCTGTTCGTATGCGGACTGCGGCGCGGGGGCCGAGGTATTAGCCGGTCTGTTCGCATACATACCTCTTCTTCTCGGCTCAATTACCGCCATACCTCGTTCTAGTGCCCAAACTTAGCAGCTCAGAATCAAGTTGTATGCTCAAGATTGCACACGACGGCACTGCATTGGTAAAAGATGAGCAGACACTCATTTTCGTCACCTAGTACCCCGACCGCTTGATTGTGTAATGAAGTTTGTGTCGGGCCTGCTTGCGGGTGAACTTCCAGTCGATAGCAACGCGGGTGTGATTCATGCGGCGATTCCAAGCCCGGGTTTGTTT
>JBEKBO010000103.1:0-16744 GCA_050015355.1 Candidatus Korobacteraceae bacterium
CAGCGCGACGCCGCATTCCGGGGTGCGGCAGCTTGCCCAGCCAGGCCGCCCGATGCCGGCTGTAGTAGACGTCCCGGCCGGCACAGGGAATCGCCCAGCTGCGATACACCGCCTTCAGCCGGCTCATCACTCGGGTCAGATCCTTGACCGTGGTCACATAACTGCGCGCCAACTCCCGTAGGGTACGAACGCCGCTTTCGCCGTGATAGACCGCCTTGAGATGATTGCCACGTAACAGCTCGGCCAGCTTGCGGGCGTCGATCCGGTCGCTCTTGTTCCCGGCTTTGAGCAGCGCATTCTTGCGCGGATTACAGACCAACAACTGGGCTACGTGAGGCTTCAGCAGATCGTACAACCAACTGGCGCAGGTGCCTTCTTCAAAAGTCACATGCAACGTGCCCCGCAGTCCCGCTAGAAACTGGAGAATGGTTGCGGATTTTGTCTCCAGCAGGCACTCCATCACTAGCTGGCCGCTTTCCTCCAGTACCGCCGCCGAGATCGTTGCCAGTTACCTCTGGAAACATGCCCCGGTTCGGCGTAAAGTGCAGGCCGTGAAGCGAATTGCGCAGGCATTTTTTCCTATAGTATTCATGGTTTTGTTTGCAGCTATGCCGCTGGCTTTTGGTGCCACGGCGACATGGGCAAAGAGGGCTGCCGTGTTTCCAAGCAAATGCGACGATCTCGCTAAATGCAAGCCCATGCGTATACCGTCACCGGACGGCAAGAGCAGCGTAGAGGTGCACTATCGGAAGGTGCATTATCGGAATGCCTACAAAGTCGAAGAAAAAGACGATTACTTTTCTCAGGCATACCTGCGAGTCAAGTCGCCGCTCAATCGCACTCGTGAGGCGGCACTGCCTGATGGTTTTCAGGATATCGAACTGCTCTGGTCACCGGATTCGAAGGCATTTTTTATCAATGGGGGTAATGGCGGTGGATACTGGGGGTTCTGGGTCTATGTTTATCTTATCGATGACCCGAAGCTAAAACCTCTGGACGTTACCAACAACGCTCAGCGCGACATGGTGAGGTCATTTCCCCCGTGCAGGGCAGCTTATCTTGACCTAAAAAGTTGCAAGGCCACTGAGGCGAACCCGGAATACAACATGAGCGGGATCGATTGGGTTCCCGATTCGTCCGCAATTGTAGTAATGGCAGAGGTGCCATGTAGCGGGACTCAGGGTGGCATCATGTGTCAGGTGATGGGATACGAGTTGGAAGTCCCATCGGGCAGAATCTTGAAGAGAATGAGTGCCCGTAAATTCGCGGCCAACTGGCAGAAGAGCATGGGTTGGAAGTTTCAGATTCCAGAACCACCGGAATACTGCACCAAATCTTCGGATCGCACGCTTCCTGCTTGTGCAGGGCATGATTGGTAGGTAACTGTTGGAAAATCGCCAAATCGTAAATTACAACGGCCGGTGTCCCACGTTCGACCGTGTCGGGAGCCACAACGAGGCTGGGCTCGTTGGGGTGACTGGGCTAACGTGGGGGTAGTTCTTTCCCTTACCAAACGGCCCGAAACCTTGAAACTTTGAAACTTTCCTATCGTACGGCGCCAGCCAGCGCCTGCACCCAGGCTCCCGAGCCGACCAGACAACTGCCGCCATCGCAGGGCACGACCGCACCGGTGATGTACTTGGCGGCGTCGCTGGCAAGAAACATTGCCAAATCGGCGATCTCTTCCTTTTTTCCGTAGCGTTTCAGCGGGAGTGCGTTGGCCAGCGCGGCGGCCATTTCCGAAGTGGGCGTGAGGCGGTTCATTCCTTCGGTGTCTGCGATCGGCCCCGGCACCACCGAGTTCACCCGAATCCCGAGCGGCCCCCACTCGATGGCAAGCGTACGGGTGATCATGTCCACCCCCGCCTTGCCGGCACAAACATGCGACTGGTAGGCCATCGGCACGCTGGCCTGTGGGGCGGAGATGTTGATGACCGCCGCTCCGGGCTTGCGCAGATGTTCAAACGCCGCCCGCGCGGAATTGAAGGTGCCGAGCAGGTCGATGTCGATCACCGACTTGAAGCCGTGGGCCGACATTTTGGCGGCGGCAGCCGGAAAATTCCCCGCCGCGCCGCAGACCAGGATGTCGAACTGGCCCAGTTCGCCGGCGATTTTCTTGAAAGCCGCGCCGAGAGCTTCATAGTCGCGCACATCCGCGGCTGCCCCCATGGCGCTGCCGCCGTCCTTTCTTATCTCGGCCGCCGCCGCGTCCAGCCGCTCCTGCCTGCGGCCAATCAGCCCCAGCTTCGCCCCGTATTGCGCAAACTTTCTGGCAATCACGAAATTGATACTGCCGCTTCCGCCGGTAATGACGGCAGTCTTGCCGGCGAACAGACCCTGCCGAAAAACGTCGCTCATGGCTCGACACTCTCCTGGCGATAATCCGCCCGCTATCGATTCACACGACTTCCCTGCGAGACCTCTAACGTCGGCTGGCCGGAGGAATAATGCCATTCATCCGCAGGTAGACCACCAGTTGTCCGTAGTGGTCGCGATCATGTCCGATCAACAGGACCGCCAACCAAAGCCTTGTCGTCGTCCCGTTGCCGGAGAGGGCGGGAATCTGCTCGACAAGGTTCTTCTCCGTAATGGTGGCGAAGGCCTTGTGCGCGTAGGTGAAGGAGTCTTGGAAGACCTTCATGATCTCGTCCTTCGATTTCAGACTCGCCATATCTGCGGGTAAGGGAGGCTTCTCCAGCAGAATGGCGCCGCTGATCCGGTAGTTCACCATGGCCGCGTGCTTCAACTGGTCGCCAAAACCGCGAACGCCTTTGAAATCGCCGCCGCTCGGAACGAAATTGAACTTGCTCTCCGGCATATCGGTCCCCATGGGGACCATTTCCTTTTCCAGCAAGGAGAGCTGCCGGTCCAGAATCGCAGCCACGGTTGGGGGCGCGGAAGGAGTTGCCGGCGCGTTCTGCTGTGCCACAGCCACGCTTGCCAACAGCGCCAAGCTCATAATCACGACAACGAATTTGTTTAGCATCGAAGTCCTCCAGTTCAGTTTGCCCGGCCATAGCGCGCTGCTCGAAAGTTATTCCGGGCTGCCGTCATTGGGTGTTCGCCGGGTGAAAATGCTATTGCGGCGAGCGCAGGCCGAAAAATCATCAGCGATATGCGTCATGGCTGCTTGCCGGTTGAAAATGGCCACTGCCGCAGGCGTGACGCGCGCCACATGTAAATCGCCAACCCCACCAGCAATAACAAGGTACCGTAACGGACTTCTTTCAGGAAGTCCTGGCGCGAGACCAGCACGAATATAAATCCGGCCATCGCCAGCAGCGCGGGCACGGGATAGAACCACATTCTGAAAGGGCGGGGAAACTCGGGCCGGGTGGCGCGGAGCAGCAGCAAGCCCGCGGCCTGCACCAGGAATTGCAGCATGATGCGAATTACGACCAGCGCGGCGATCAAATCCGCCAGGCGCAGGAAGCACGCCAGGCAAGCGGCTGCGCCAAGTGCCAGCAACGACACGTCAGGGACGCGTCGCTTCTCGTCGACATGCGCAAAGGCGCGAAAGTAGTTTCCATCCAGCGCCGCCGCGTAGGGCACGCGCGAGTAACCCAGCAGCAGCGAGAACACGGAGGCAAAGGCGGTCAGCATGATCAGGCACGTTGCCACCGTTGCCGCCGGCGATCCTGTTCCATAGACGCGTTGCATCAGCACGGAAATCACGTATGGCTTGGCGGACGGCGCCGTCAACTCGCGCCACGGTATGACCCCGAGCACGCTGATATTCATCGCCAGGTAGATGGCTGCCACTCCGGCGATCGAGAGCATGAGCGCGCGAGGAATCGTCCGGCTGGGCTCTCGCACCTCGTCGCCGAGGAAGCACACGTTGTAGTAGCCCCAGTAGTCGTAGGTGGCCACCAGCATGGCCGCGCCCAGGCCGGTGAAGAACGCAGCGTCGGGATGAAACGCGCCGGCGGGAAAATCGAAGGCGCGCGCGCGGTCGAAATGCGTGGCCCCGGTGAAGATCACCCATGCCACCGTTCCCGCAACCAGCAACCAGAGCAGCTTGGAGAGCTGTCCAACCGCCCTGATGGGGCGATACAGCAGTCCGACGGCCGCGACGCAGCAAAGAATGGCCACCACCGTGCCCGGTCCCGCCGTCAATGCGATGTGCACCTGCCCTAATAGCGGCAGGGGAAGCGCCATCTCCCGCACTATCCAAACCTGCGCCAACGGCGGCCATAGAAACGCGGCGTACTGCGCCAATCCCACGCATCCCGAGGCGATGGAGAGCGGCGCGCTGAAGGAGAGCTGCCAGATGTAGAGAAACGACAGCATGCGCCCGAGACGCTGGCGTCCATAGATCTCGCGCAGATAGCGATACGAACCGCCGGAGCCGGGCATGGCGGCTCCGAGTTCCGCCCATACTAGGCCATCGCACAGGGCGAACGCGGCACCCAGAATCCATCCGAGCATTGCCTGCGGACCGCCCATCGCGCCGAGGATGAGCGGGATAGTGATGAACGGGCCCACGCCGATCATGTCGATCATGTTCAGCGCGGTTGCGCTTGCCAATCCGAGTTCGCGTTCCAGTCCCGGGGAGGGTGAGTTTCGGTGCGGAGCCGCGTCCGCCGGGTTCATTCGCCGTGCCCCGCGTGTCGGGGCCCCGGCGAGCTTTGCTCGCTGGGGTGATCGGCCACCAGGTTCACAAACAGCCGCACAGCCCCCGGCACGCCGCCAGGCAGTTGCCGAAAGAACGACAGCCCGGTGTAGATGTAGCTCCCGCGTCCATAAGAACAGCGCAGCAGACCGCCCTTCCGCGGCGGCTCTCCGCGGTCGTTCATGGCCAGCAGCGGCTCCCAACGGCCATCCCACGAGTGCATGAAGTAAAGTCCGCGCTCCTGGATCCAGCCGTTAAAATCGCCTGCGGTAATTTTGTTGGGGACGCGGAAGAGTTTGTCGTTGGGATCGGGAACCTGCACCGTTGATTGCTCTTCGGTGACGCGCTCGCGGCCAAGCTCCGCCGGATATGGCGTATAGCGGCCTTTGTTGAAGTCGGCGACGCCCGTGTTGTATTGCACGATCAGTGTACCGCCGCCGTGCACGAAATCCAGCAGGCGAGCGTTGTACCTGCGCACGTCCTCGCGCACGTCATAGGCGCGAATGCCGGTGACGATGGTTCCATAGCGGCTGAGATCGCCGCGCGCAAGTTCGTCGGCTTGAATAATTTGGACGTTCATCCCGATCTGTTTGAGCACGTTCGGAATGTCGTCGCCGGCGCCCATGATGTATCCGACGGCCAGCTTCGACGGAATCTCGACGTTGACCACGCTGATGTCTTCCGCCGCAGGCTGGTAGTGATAGATGGTGCCGAGGTCCTCGCGCGTGACCACCGAGAATCCTTGATCGTAGCGCTCGCCCTTGAAAGACAATGTTGCATGCAGCCGGTATCTTCCCGGCTTCGCGTCCAGCTTGATCAAATGGAAGCGGAAAGTGCGATCCGAATTCCTGCCGCTGAGGTTCATCGTCTGGCTTGCGGGCTCCGCTTTCCATCCCTCGGGTGCGTGAACCTCCAGCACCCCGCCCTGCAATTGCTCGAGGTTGCTGCGCACGGTCACGGCGAGCTCAACCGGTTCGTGCCGCGACTGCGGTATAACCTGCGCCGCGGGCTCGATCATGACCGATGCCGCCGGCACTACCGCGAGCGGCCGTTGGCGAAACGCGCCTCCCACGCGGACTTCAGCTTCCACCATCTGCACGAACTCGACTGACCCTTGTGGAAACCTGCACGTGACTTTTACCTGCACCGGCGGAGGAGTAAGCGGCAGCGCCGCGAGATCCGGGTCATCAATCGTATACAGGGGCTGCTCGGAAGAATCGCGATAATAGTGCGGCCGCGTGTACTCCGCATCGCCGGGAACCTCCACCACGAATTTCGCGGTATCCGATGCCGGCTGCGACTGCCTTCTGTAGCTCCAGCGGGCGGGCAGCACGGGTTGAATATCGGCGACCGTGATCGAAGACGCGGGCGGAAACTGCACGCGCACGGAGAAAGAGAACGACTCTCCGGGAACAACCGTGCCCTCGGGATTCGCGCTTGCCGCATTCTCGTCGAGCGAAGCCTTGATCTGCACCCCGCACGCCAGCCTGATCGCACGCTCGAACTGCTCCGCCTTTGTCGCAAGATTCACCAGGACATCCTGCTTAGCGATGGGCTGAAGTTCGGCGGCTTGCACGCGCGCCATCGCCGCCCGCAGCAGCTCATAGCCTTCGAGCAGCGGTGGAAGCGCCATCTCCGGACCGCGATCGGCCATCTTATCCGCCTGGGCGACGAACGCGGCAACTTCCGCGAGCTGCTGTTTCAGCTCCGGCAGCTTCGCCTGCTCGTCGCCAAGGTGCGCCGCTAGGCCGGACAGAGAAGTATCGATCCCATCGAAGAAATCCTGCTCGTGAGCACCGGCAGCGCCAGTTGCCTGCGCGGAGAGTACGGATTCCACCAGCCTGTAATAGTGCAGGCCCGTTCTCATCGTGAAGTTTGCCGCGCCCTGCGACAGTTGATGCCGCAGCCCCTGCATGGCGAATTGCTGATAAGTCATGCCCAGCGTCGGATCGACGACGCCGGTGTCGAGTGCGAGAGTGTAGCCTTCGCCGGCGTCGATATTACCGACGTAGAGTTTTTTCGCCTGCCACGGCGCCAGTCCGGCGAGAATCTGTTCCGGAAACATCTTGGGATCGGCTGCGGCGCGGAAGGCCTCGCGCGTGAGGATCGCGGCCGCCTGGTGATGGCCGTGGTCATCGCGAGCGCTGCCCTGAAAGCGCGACGCGATCACGTCTGGGCGAAACCTGCGAATCACCCTGACGACGTCGGCTAACACCGGACCGTGCCCGCCCCACTTTTCAAAGGTCTCTTCCGCCGTCTTGGAGAAGCCGAAATCCACCGCGCGTGTAAAGCGCTGCTGCACCGCGTAGTAACGGTCCGAGGCCAGTAGTTCGAGGGTGCGAAGCGCGCCCAGCTCGTCAAACAGGTTGCTGCCGAGGCGGTTCTGTCCGCCCTCGCCGCGCGTCAGAGTGAGCAGTTCCGTGGTGACGCCGCGCCCGCGCGATTCCAGCACAAGCATGCCTCCGTCCTCGTCGTCGGGATGCGCCGTTGTGTGCAGCATGCGGGCGGTTGTGCGGAGCCTGAGCAGTTCCAGTTTCAAAGCTGCGCTTCCTGTGTCCGGCGCGAGAGGCTGGTCGGGACCGGACGCAGCCTGCGCCAGACAAATGGGGAAAACAGCAAGGAGCACTAAAAAGAATGTAATGATACGCCCCACGGCGGCGCGGCAATAATATCGGTGCTTCGCCGGCGCCTGGCGAAGCGCTCGTGGCAAGCGGCTGCCAGCGCTCGGGCGGCGTCCCCGACACGCGCCGTGATTGCCCATGGCGGAACCAACTCGCGGTTTGATGTCGTCCCTTGCGGCATGCATACTCTATTACTTTATCCGCTCACCAATCCCGTTCGCCGGGGATGCCAACGAAATCCGGGCACCTCACTTGTATTCTTATTGCGCCATCAAAGGCAAGCCGGGCGCGCTTTCGATACAATAGCTTCTCACTTTATCGCAGGCGTTTCAGACGAGTGCCGCTTGCACCCGTCAGCATAAAGGAATGAAGCTATTATGACGCAGACATCCAAGCCTACCAACATCACCTCCGCTGAAAACTGGAACGCATACGTCGAGGATTTTGCCAAGTCCGCTCACCAGACCGTCGACTGGATCGCCGGATTTCTGCGCGAAACGCGCCGCTATCCGGTACTGCCCTCCATACAGCCCGGCGAGCTGATCGATGCCTTGCCGGCGCATGCGCCGCTGCAGGGCGAGCCTTTTTCGGCCATGCTGCGCGATTTCGAACAACAGGTCATGCCGGCGGTGACGCACTGGAATCATCCGGGATTTTTTGCGTATTTTGGCACCACCGGGTCCACTCCGGCCATTCTCGCCGACATGCTGAGCGCCGCGCTGAACACCAACGGCCTGCACTGGAAGACCTCTCCCGCCGTTGCCGAACTCGAGCACGTGACGCTTGGATGGTTGCGCGAATGGATCGGCCTGCCGCCCGAATTCTTCGGCATTATCTACGACACCGCCTCTACCACCAGCATGCACGCGCTGGTAGCCGCTCGTGAATTGAAGCACCCTGAAGCCCGCATCGAGGGCTCCACGCCCAACATGGTGGTTTACACCTCGGAGCAGTCGCACTCTTCCATCGAAAAGGGAGCGATCGCCATCGGCATCGGGCAGAAGAACGTGCGCAAAGTTCCCGTCGATTCCGAATTCCGCATGCGGCCCGATGCGCTCGCCCGGCTTATCGAGGAAGATCTGCAGGCCGGCAAGCAGCCGATCTGCGTCGTTGCTACGGTCGGCACGACTTCCTCGACCAGTGTCGATCCGGTTGCTGAAATCGTCGAAATCTGCGAGAAGCACGGGCTCTGGCTGCACGTTGACGCCGCCTACGCCGGCAGCGCCGCCATCCTTCCCGAGTGCAAACATATTCTGCGCGGAGCCGAGCGGGCGCACTCGCTGGTGCTGAACCCGCACAAGTGGATGCTCACGCCGATCGATACCAGCGTGTTCTATACTCGCCGGCCCGATATTCTGCGGCAGGCGTTTTCTCTCGTGCCCGAGTATCTGCGGGCCTCCGGCGACCCGCGCGCCATTCACCTCATGGATTACGGCGTGCCTCTCGGGCACCGTTTCCGCTCGCTCAAGCTGTGGTTCGTCATGCGTTACTTCGGACGCGAAGGCATTGAGCGCGTCCTCCGCTCGCACATCGCGATGGCACAGGAATTTGCCGCGTGGGTCGATGCCGACGCGCGCTTCGAACGAGTGGCGCCCGCGCCATTTTCGGTCGTCTGCTTCCGCTACAAGGGCTCCGACGAGCAGAATAAGCAGATCATGGACGCCGTCAACGCCAGCGGAAAGGTGTTCCTCTCCAACACGGTTCTGAACGGCAAGTTCGTTTTGCGCATCGCCATCGGCAACCTCGGCACCTCGATGGACGATGTGAAGACCGCATGGCAATTGCTTTGCGACCAGGTCGCGAAGCTATAACCGTATTCGTTCGGCTGGGGCGGGAACCCGGTTTTCGCTCTGGCATTCATCTAGGAGACATAGTTATGAAGATTGAACAAGTTGAGGCAATTGCCATTTCCATTCCGCTGAAGGCACCCGTTTCCGACGCCGTTCGCACCCACACTCATCGCGATCATCTGATCGTGAAGATTCGCGCCGGCGGCCTGGAAGGCGTAGGCTTCGCGCTGGCGTATGACGGCAGCAAGGCGATGGTCGAGCTGGTGAATGCGATTTACCGTCCCATGCTGCTGGGTTCCAGCATGTTTGACACCGAGCATCTGTGGACGGAAATGTTCCGCCAGTCGATCCAGTCGGGGCGTCGCGGGGCGGGCCTGCGGACGATCAGCGCCATCGACATTGCGCTGTGGGATCTGCGCGGCAAAGCCGCCAAAATGCCGATCATGCAGTTGCTGGGCATCCATTCGCAGCGCCTTCGCTGCTACGTCACCGGTGGATACTACCGCCCGGGAGACAGCGTCGAGCGCTTGATTCGCGAAATGGGCAGCTACATCGAAAAGGGATTCTCGGCGGTGAAGCTGAAGGTTGGAGCGCTGCCGGCGCGCGAGGATGCGGCACGGCTGAAAGCCATTCGTCAGGCCCTGGGAGAAGATGTTGAGATTCTGCTGGATGCCAATGGCGGTTGGCCGGACTCGAACACGGCGATCGCGGCGCTGCGCCGGCTGGAAGAATCCAGGCCATACTGGATCGAAGAGCCGGTGCGCCCGGACAGTATCTCCGCCATGGCGCGGATCGCTGAGGCAATCGACTGGCCGGTGGCGACCGGCGAGCTGGAAGCCACACGCTGGGGCTTTGCGGAACTGCTGGAACGGAAGGCCGCCGACATCCTGCAGCCCGACGCGGCCGTGGTCGGCGGCGTCACCGAGTGGCTGAAGGTGGCTCATATGGCCGCCGCTTTTGACGTGCCGATCGCTCCGCATTACCACTGGGATCTGCACACCCAGTTGGTCGCGACCATTCCGAATGGGATCTTCGTCGAGTACTTCGTGCGCGAATCGGGGGTGAAGGTTTTCGACGACATCATCGCCAACGCGCTTCAACCTAAAGACGGATTCGTAGCCCCGCGCACCGCTCCTGGCTTCGGCATCGAGTACAACGAAAAAGCCATCAAGGGCTACATGATTGCGAGGAGCGTCTAGGGCCGCGTCCCAGAAGTTCGCGTCCCCTTTGCGGTGTCATTCTGAGCGAGCGTAGCGCGCGAAGAAGCTGCTTTTGTTTTGAAATGCGGAAGAAAGCAGATCCTTCGCTCCTCCACCCCAGCAACGGCAAAAGCGGCCGTCGCCGGGGACCCCGGCTGCGCTCAGGATGACACTCCCGAGGTGTGTTAGTTATTTAATGTATTTATGCAACAGCACACCAAGGCCAAACACACACTCTAGCACCAGCAAGGAGCCAGTCATGAACCAAGAGGGCAGAGCGCATCCGGAAGTGGAAAATGCGGAAGGTGGACTCGGCGGGTCCATCGTGACCCGGCGCCGCCTGTTGCAGCAGGCCGGCTGCGTAATCGCCGCGACAGCGATTTCGCCGGTCGTGGGCAGCGCCACCGAACAGGCCGCTCCGGTTGCCGGCAAGCCGACGGCGGGAAGCGCCGCGATGGACACGCTCAGCGCCTACATGAGCGAGGCCCATGGCCGTCCCTTGCCAGGCGAGGTGGCCGAGGTGGCGAAGCAGCACATTCTCGATACCTTTGCCGCGATGATCTCCGGCGCGGAGTTGCCGCCCGGGCAAGTGGCGCTCAAGTTTGCCCGCTCGCAAGCCGGCGGCACGGTTGCCACTGTCGTTGCCTCGGACATCGTTTGCGGTCCGCTGGAGGCGGCGATGGCCAATGGAATGCTCGCTCACTCCGACGAGACCGATGACTCGCACGCTCCCGCCCATTGTCATCCCGGTTGTGGCATCGTGCCGGCCGCTCTGGCGGCAGGTGAACAGTTTGGCATCAGCGGCATGCACTTCCTTCGCGCCGTCACGCTCGGCTGGGATGTCGGCACGCGGGTCACGATGAACATCGGCGGCGTTCCCTGGGAAAAACAGACACACCGCAGTACGCACAGCATTGCCAATACCTTTGGCGCTTCGGCGGCCGCCGGCTGTGCCGCTGGGCTGAACGCACGGCAGATGCGCTGGCTGCTCGACTATGCCGCGCAGCAGGCGTCGGGGACCCTCGCCTGGCAGCGCGATAGCGGTCATATCCAGAAATCGCTGGTCTTCGCCGGGTTCCCCGCGCGCAATGGCGTCACCGCGGCTTTGATCATTCAGTTGGGCGGCACCGGCGTCGACGACATCTTTACCGGAGCCGACAATTTTCTGCTGGCGCAGGACTCCAAAGGCGGTCCGGACGGGCTCGTCGACAAACTCGGCGAGCGCTACGAGGTCACGCGCACCAACATCAAGAAGTGGAGTGTGGGGTCACCCATCCAGGCGGCGCTTGATGCCGTTGAGATCCTGCAAAAGCGGCATCCATTTGAAGCGGGCCAGGTGCGCGCGGTCGTCGTGCGCCTCGGGACCAGCGCGGCGAAGACGGTAAACAACCGGGAGATACCGGATATCAATGTTCAGCACCTGGTTGCCATCATGCTGATCGACAAGACGGTTTCTTTCCGCGCGGCGCACGATCTGGCGCGCGTGAACGATCCGGCCGTCCTCCGCGAACGCGCCAAGATACAGCTCGTCGCCGACGAGGAGATGGAGCGCAATCTTCCGCGCCGGGAGGCGCTGGTCGAGATTACGCTCAACGATGGCACCAAGCTCAGCGAGCGTGTCACGGCGGTGCGCGGCACCGCCCAGAACCCGATGACGCGCGAGGAGGTTGTCGCCAAGGCCCGCGATCTCATCACGCCTGTCCTCGGTGCGGCCACTTGCGCGGGTCTCATCGATAGAGTGCTCGCCATCGAGAACCTGAAGGACATTCGCGAGCTTCGCCCGTTGCTGCAACGGAAAGCATGAGCGCGTAGCCGTTTTCGCGTCTGCCGGACCACCCACGGGTTCGGCACACTACTTGTTTAATCGCGTCGTTTTGAGTCTTGTTTAGTTCACTTCGGCCATAGAATAGCCATAGTGCGGGAGGACACAAGAATGCCGAAAAAGCCCATGACAGACGAAGAGCGCAGCAGATGGTTCGCAGATAAGGAATTCAAGCGTGATGCGAAGGATAAGGCGCTAGCGGAAGAAACCGACCCCAAGAAACAGCGCAGTTTGCGGGCATCGAGAGATTTCTACAAGGGAATGATTAAGATAGGACCGGAAGGCACCAGCGACAGAGCACGCAAAGCGTGGGATACCATGAAGCGTGAGAGACCCTAACTACCAGCCGGTTGGTGGCCCAGAGTTGGCGCTGTTTCAACTCTGAGGTTGTGTGCACGCCCCCCACGCGTCGCTGCGCACTCAGTCCGAATCGCCGGGCACGGGAAACGAAGCCACCGGCTCGCCATTCACCAGCGCTTGTTCCCTGCGCACAGCCGAGGTCAGGCAGCCCAGAAATCCGGAAATGGAAGCGACAAGAAAGCTGGCACGAATGCCTTCGAACAATGCCGTAGGGGTATGCCGGGCTAGAAAAGTGGTGAAGACAGCCCCGGCTATGCCCACACCCAGAATCATTCCCACGTAGCGTGCCGTACCCAGCATGCCGGCGGCTATCCCCTGGCGATGCGGTGGGGCCGCACCCATCAAGGCGCTGTTGTTAGGCGTAATGAACATTCCCGTGCCCAGTCCGCATACGCCCACTCCCAGGCCGACATGCGCCAGGGAAGAGCCGGGTTGCAGGCGCGAGAGCAGAAGCAGACCGGTGCCCAGGATAGCCATGCCCGCCATTGAAAGCCAGCGCGTGCCCAGGCGATCGGAAAGTGTGCCGCTGATCGGAGCGGAGACGGCCATCATCGCCGGCTGAATCGTGATCAGCAGTCCCGCATGGCTGGGAATCAGCCCGCGTCCCTGAATGAGGTAGAACGGCATGAGGAACGTGATCGTATAAACGGAAAGATAATTCAACACCGCGCTGGCCACGCTCATGGCAAACTGCGGCTCGCGAAACAGATTTAAGTCGAGCAGCGGATGAGCCGAGCGGTGTTCCAGAAGCACGAACCCGATCAGCAGCAACAGCCCTCCTGCCAGCAGGCCTTGAATCGAAGGCGATGTCCAGCCTCGATCGTAGCCCTGATTGAGGCCGAGCAGCAGCAGGCTGAAGCCGGCCAGGAAGAGACCGGCGCCGGCAAAATCGAACGGTTCGGTCTGTTTTTTCGGTTCATCGCGCGGGATGAATCTGGTGCTCAGCAGTATCGCCAGCGCGCCTACAGGGAGATTGATGTAGAAGACAGCGCGCCAACTGAAGTGATCGGTCAGCCAGCCCCCCAGCGCCGGGCCGGTCATCTGCCCCAGGTAAATCATGATCGCTTGCAGGCCCAGCGCCTGGCCGCGCTGCGTGGCCGGGAAGTTGCCCGTCAGGATCGCCGGGACGGTGGCGAAGATCATGGAAGCACCCAGCGCCTGGAAGGCGCGCGCCGCAATCAGCGCCGTCGCGCTCCAGGCAGCGCCACAGGCCGCGGAGCCCAGCATGAAGACGACAAAACCAGCAATGTATAGACGCTTCTGCCCACGCAGATCGCCCAGGCGGCCGAAGCTCAGCAGAAATCCGCAGACCACCAGTAGATAAATCGTGACCGCCCATTCAATCGTTGCCACGCTGCAAGCGAATTCGCGGCGCACAACCGGCAGGACGATGTTGGCGACACTGAGGTCGATGGCTCCCAACAGGCTGCCGACACCGACCGCCAGAAGCACCCACCACTTGGGGTCGACAGCGGCGAGCTTAGCCCGGTCCAAAGTGATTGCCTCCGATAGCCCGCGTCAGTGTTCGCGCTCGAGTCGAGAGCGCATCACGCAGTTGGTAAATTCTGTTCGTAAATGACAATTTGCAATCCAATAAGCGTTTTCCGCAAGCGTTAAAGTTAAGCCTTCGGCGGAAACCATTAACGCGCTTCTGCGCGTTGTGACGCGTTTGCAGAACCGCGCCCTCGCCCCTCCCCGAACCCCGCCCAAAAGGCGGGCGAAAACGGCGAAAAACATCCTCAAATCGGCTCAATAAGTGTCCGGAGCAGTATTTTCGGCGTATCGAGCTGATTTGAACCCTCATGGTAAACACTAGCCGTTGTGGATTACGGTCCCACCCTGGCCCAGGTATGGGCTGGGAGTGCGGACGGCAGGCTATCTAAAATTTCGCAAAAATTTTGTTGACACACAATCGTTTAGGCATATCATGGGGTCTAAAGTGGTCGAAAGTGGAGTAACAGGGACCATGGTGGATGGATGGTCAATTCTGAAAAAGAGCCAACCCCCCTGGTCTGATTTCGCTTTCGCGCTTGCTACCTCCTTGCCCGCCGCCGCTGGCGGTCAGGAACTGGTGATGCGGTCCTGAGGAGGACCGGCGGTTATGTTTCGTGGACACCATCCAACTCGCGTCGACGAAAAAGGACGGTTCAAAGTCCCCGCGGAATACAAACGCGAGATCGATGAAACGTATGGTGCGCAATTCTACATCACCAGCCGCGACGGGAAAATTGCTCAGGTATATCCCCTCAAGGTCTGGGAGCGGGTGGAACGGGAAATTTCGGCGCAGCGTCCTGCCAATCCGTCTTACCGCAAGTTCCTGGACGCGACCAGTTATTACGGCCAAGTGGCGGAGATGGATGGGCAGGGCAGATTGCTTCTCCCTGGACTGCTGCGGGAAAAGGCGGGCTTGAAAGGGGACGTGGCGGTAGTTGGAAAACTCGAACGCCTGGACGTCCGGATCGCCGAGGATTACCGCAAAGAGGTCGAGGAGAACCCGTTCACGCCAGAGGATGACGAAGCACTTGCGAAGCTTGGGATCTGGTGACGGACGGTTCGGAGTTCGACGGCGACGGCGCTCAGATGGGCGCGGATGGCAAAACGGAAGCGATGCGGTTTGGCCATCTTCCAGTTCTTTTACAACCGGCAATCGACTTCCTGGCTATACGGCGCGGTGGGACTTATATCGATGCAACCGTGGGCTTGGGCGGGCACAGTTTCGAAATCGCAAAACGCCTGGGCCGACAGGGTCATTTGATTGGCTTCGATAAGGATCCCAGGGCGCTCGAGATAGCCGGCAAGCGGCTGAGCGAGGTTGCGGCCGAGGTGAAACAGGACTGGCCGAGAATCACGCTCCTGCATGGCTCATTTGCGCAGTTGGCCGAACACGCCGCGCCCGGCACGGCGGATGGCGTGCTGGCCGACTTGGGAGTGAGCTCGATGCAGTTTGAAGATGCCGCCCGCGGATTCAGTTTTCAGGCGGAAGGACCTCTCGACATGCGGATGAATCCGCAAGCCGAGTTGACCGCCTATCAAGTGGTAAATCAGTTCGACGAGCGAACGCTGGCCGACCTGATTTACGAATTCGGTGAGGAAAGGAGGTCGCGGAGAATCGCCAGAGCCATTGTCCGGGCGCGACCGGTTACCACAACCGCCGAGTTGGCGCGAGTGGTGGCGGCCGCGGCCCGGTCAATGAAATTCCAGCGCATTCATCCGGCGACGCTGACCTTTCAGGCTCTCCGAATTTATGTCAACCGCGAACTCGACGATCTCAAGGCGCTGACGCAGGATGCGCCGCAGGTGCTCGCGAGAGCAGGACGGCTGGTCATCATCAGCTTCCACTCGCTGGAGGACCGGATCGTGAAAGACGCGATGCGCGATGGCGCTCGCCAGGGGCTGTATGAGCTGTTAACGAGGAAGCCGGTTATTGCCGATGAGAATGAAGTGGTGGAGAATCCGCGAAGCCGAAGCGCCAAGTTGCGGGCGGCGGAGCGGTTGTAAAAATTAGATTTTTCCTCATCATTTAGATTAACGATGTGGAAAAATCTGTGGAAACTGTGCAAAAGATAAACGCCCGGGCGCTGTTCCGGGGAACTCAGGGAGCAATGACATGCATACGGGAATAACTATCGAGCAGTTGATCGCGACCGTGGCTCGTGTGGATGCAAAGGTTGAAAAGGCGCGCAGGATCTACGGGGAGATCCCGCAGACTCCGGCGATGGCTTTCCGCGAACCAGCGAACCTGTTTGCCCGTCCTGGAGTTATGTAATGTCGATTTGGGCCGCAACATTGCCGCAAGTGGCGGAAGAGCCCGGCGCTCAGCCGCAGCTGCGTAGATATATGCCGGGTGCGCCGGAGATCTATTTTGGCAAGGCGATCGATAACTCGCGGCTGGTGAAGATTGCCGACCCGCGCGGGCGCCGTGAGATGGCGGTGTTTGCGGCGGTGCTGGTCGTGCTGCTTGCGCTGGTAATCGTCTACGTGTGCCAGCATGCCAGTGCCATCGACTACGGCTACAAAATCGAGAAATTGCGCTCGGATCGCGATGCCCTGAGCGAAGCTAACCGTACGTTGAAGCTGGAAGAGGCATCGCTGCGCGACCCCAAGCGAATCGACGCGCTTGCCAAAACCATGGGTCTGCAAATGCCGCAAGCCGGGCAGGTGCAAGCGCTGGATGTTTCGACCCTCGGAGGTGGCCCGGTGATGGCCCGCGCCACGGGAGTTTCGGTAATTTCGCTTCCGGATTGATTGCCTGGAGCTTGAAACAGGGCGCAGGCAACAACGATGACGGCTCCTTCCGAAGATGGAGCCGTCTGGTGTTCAGGAGCAATTTTCAGGCTTTA
>JBEKBO010000104.1:0-16218 GCA_050015355.1 Candidatus Korobacteraceae bacterium
TTCCCGTCGAGAAAGTTGAATCTGAAGTGATCTGCGTCCACGCATGACATAGCTATAGACTCCAATCCATTTCTTGCCAAGTGCCTATCTAGCTTACCTATCTATGCGGTCACAGTACTAGGCCGCGCACTCTGCCTGCGATCGCGGCGAATGCGGTCGCATCGTTCGTACGATCATGGAACGCAAACGCTGCGCGCAGGCGATCTTCAAGAAAAGGGGGAAGTTTGTCGACCGCAAGAATGTCCGGTTTCATAGATTTCGAGCTCCTGAAATCGAGTTGAGAGAGCGCTTGCTACTTCCAATAGCGGCCCGTCAGGGGACGCTTACAATCGGCTCTCTCGGAAATCCCGTTGTGTTTAGGTTAGTGTACCAAGGGGATGAACTTCGGAACCCAATAGACAGAATCGAATCCAGGGCCTTAAGAGCCTCCGGCAGGGAGGCGACTTCCTGGCAGATTTCATCGCCAGAACACGCAACAAAGATCTGCAACATTGCGACTTGAACACCGTGCTGTCTGCTCGCGTGGAGCGACGATCTCGGACGGAATTACCCACACAACCCCGTTTAGCTAATCCTCCGTTGTTCGCAGGGCCAAGATCAGTTTGCCAACTGATCGATTGCCACTTGCACGGCCCGAGTCACGTCACCGGTCGAAGCATTGCCTCCGAATTCGGAGGTGATCAGCGTCCCTTTTTCGAAGGCCCGGTCGATCGCTTTGCGCAGCAGAGCGGCCGCCTCGGCGCAGGCCGGTGTACGGTGCTGGACAGCAAGCCATTCGAGCATCATCGCCCCGGAAAGGAATGCGGCTGTGGGATTCGCTTTGCCGGAGCCTGCGATATCGGGAGCGCTGCCGTGGCAAGGCTGGAAGACGGCATGTTCGTCACCGATGTCGCCGGAGGGCGCCATCCCCATGCCGCCAATCAGGCCCGCGCCTAGGTCAGAGAGAATATCCCCGAACATGTTCTCGGTCACCAACACATCGAAGGTCCAAGGCTTGCGGACCATATCTAAAGCGGTCGCATCCACGTATGCATATCTGGGCTGAATTTCCGGGAAGCAGATCGCGCGCTCGTTGAATATCCGACGAAAGAAAGCAAAAGCAGCGAAGACGTTTGCCTTGTCAACGCAGGTCACCACGCCTGGCCTGCCATCTTGTTTGCGCCTCTGCGCCAAGCGAAATGCGAAATCAAACAACCGCTCGCTTGTCGACCTGGTAATCACCATTGTCTCGCGAGCCACCGCATCGTTCTCGATCGTGCCCTTGCCGTAGGAAGCAAACAGGCCCTCGGTCGATTCGCGGATCAGGACAAAATCCAAGGCAGTGGCGCGGAGGTCCGCAAGCGGACCGGGGATACCGGGAACCGAGCGCACCGGCCGTACGCCGGCATAAAGCTCCAGCTCGAATCGCAGTCCTAATTGTGGGGAGATCTCGGTCCCGTCGGGATAGCGGATCGCGGGATCGCCCATTGCGCCCAGCAGGATTGCGTCCGCCGAACGCGCCGCGGCAAGCGTACGCGCCGGCAGCGCCTCACCCGTAGCTGCATAGTGCGCGGCACCAGCCGGTAAAGGCTCGAAGGATAGAGAAGGACTGCCTGCTCGACGCGCAACTTGCTCCAAGAGCACGAGCGTAGGCTCAATGACCTCAGGACCGATGCCGTCCCCGGCAAGTACCGCGACACGGAAACCATTAGTATTTGGCATAATTATTTTGCTTCAGTCGGACCAGCATTTGGCCCCCAATCAGGTTGTAAACTTCCACTCCGCGAGGTAGCGTTTGCCACGGTATCATCCATGCTAGCAGCTGTTGGATGACGAATCGCGCGCTCCTCGTACATGGAGCGGTGCAGGAATGCCTCTTTGGAGGGTGGGTCGCCGCTGAGCAGTTTTCCCGTCCAGTCGATTTTGGAGATGCGGGCGGGATCCAACCGGCCCAGCGATGCGTTGGTGGGGGTGAGCAGCCAGCCGTCTTCGAGTCGTGCGCTGATATTGCCGCTGCTGCCCGCCGTCAATCCGCGCCCGAAGATCGAGCGTCCGAACTCGACGATCTCTTCGCGCAGTCGCGTTTCGGACCGAGGACCATACATCGATGCGCTCATTACAAGTAGCTCCAAGCCTTCAGGAAGAAGTCTGTGGTCCCAAAGCCCGCCCGCAGCCACGATCACATTACGCCAACTGATGCCAGCTCAAGCCCCTGCCGATTGGCTTGACGCCGCTGCCTCAGGATCGACAGGCAGAATAACCGAGAATACCGTTCCCCTACGCGCTCTGTTACTGCTGGAACGCACGCGGATAGAACCGCCGTGCTTCTTGATGATCTGCTTGCTTACCCAAAGCCCAAGGCCAGTGCCGTAAGAACCTTTAGTCGTAAAGAACGGCTCGAAGATATGGGCAAGCGCACTGGGAGTGATGCCTTTACCGTTATCGGCGACGGTCACTCGCACTCGGCGCCGGCCGTTGGTAATGGATGGGGCATTGGACACTCGCAGTTTGATCGTACCTTGGTTGTCGATGGCATCCAAGCTGTTCGCGACAAGGTTGGAGAACACCTGTCGCAGCTCCCCACCCACGGCCATTATCCATACCGGTTCGCCCCATTGTTTCTCGATGACCGCGCTCTTGGCATTGATCTTGCCCTTCAGCAGGTCAACCGCAGATTCCAGCACCGCATTGACTGAGGTGAGCGCCGGTACATTGGACTCGCGATAAAACCCCAGCGACCGTCGCGTGATATACGCGACCCGCCTCAGCTCCGCGTCTGCTATGTCCAGGTACTGACGAGTTGTTTCCGACAGATCTCTGTCGCATTTGGCGATGTATAGCGCGTTGGTCACCGCTTCCAGGGGGTTGTTGATTTCATGCGCGATGGTTGCCGCCATGCGACCCACCGAGGCCAGTTTCTCGCTGCGGATCAGCGCCGCCTCCGACTGTTTCTGGGTGGTGATGTCCTCGATCGTGACAACCGCCAGAGTCACGTTCCCAGCGGTATCCCGCACGGGCACCGCATTGACGCTGAGGATTACCTCTTTGCCGGTATCGATCCTGCGCACACGTTGTTGCGACTGCAGCACCGTCTCGCCGCGAAGTGCGCAGGAGACCGGCCATTCCTCGGGGGAAAGCAACCTGCCGTTCAGATCGTAACGTTCCAGCAGCGCGGAAATCGAGGAGACGAATTCCTCCGAAGGCGCGGGATCGAAGCCGTGAATCCTGAAGTAGGCGGGATTCGTCAGCAGCCGCTTGCCGTCGGTACCGATGACGTACATTCCCTCTGACATGCTGTCGATGTTGGCGCGGAACTGCGCCACCGTTTTCTCCGCCAGTTCCTTGGCCGCGACCGACTCCTGCTCCACCCGCTTACGCTCGGTGATGTCGATAAATGCGCCGACCGCGCCCCGAACTCCTCCCCGGTCGTCGAGCAGCGGAACGGCGTTGCCGAAAACGCTCCGCGAGCTTCCGTCATCGAATGCGATCGTGTACTCGCAATCCCGGACCTCGCGTCCTGTTGCAGCCAACTGCACCGGCAGCTCACCGGGAGTAAGCTCCCTTCCATCTCTCAGGAAACGGTAGTTCGATGGACCTTCACTGTCCGGTGCCGACCTTGAGGTGTTGGCTCCGGGTGGCAGCCGAAGGAGGTCATACCCGGCGCGATTGCTCGTTATCCGCTGACATTCGGGGTCACGGGTAATGAACGTGACTGCCGGCACGACGTCCATGATGGCCGCCAGTTCCGCATCGCGAGCGCTGGAACGGGCGATGCTCCGTCCTAGCCATACCGCCACCGTTATGCCCGTGATGGACAGCAGAGCCGTACCGGCAACGATCCACCACAGCCAGCGCCATATCTCTGCCATCATGATTGCTTTGGGCACCCCGATCACCACTGTCCAGCCGGACGTCGCCGAGCGGCTGAAGCTGTCGAACACCCGAATCCCTTCAAGGTTGTTAAGCTCCACCGTGCCTTCCGCCGCCGCCACCATCCGTTGCAACAGGACGGGGCCGGACAGATGCCCGACAAGCTTTTCCGGGAGATGGGTTCGGGCAACTACTACATGGTCGTTGTCGACGATCGTTCCCACCCATTCCGGCGGGAGGTGCTGCTGCAAGAGGACTGTGGCAAAGCGATCAGGAGAAACGGTCATAGCTAAGTCGTAAACGACTCGCCCGTCGCGGAACACTGGCACGTCCACACTGATCAGAACGCGCCCAGTCACAGCGCCCTTGAAGACGTTGGTGATAAGCGGCCTACCTGTCGCATACACCTGGCGAACTGCATCCGGGACGCCGCGCTTGGGCAAGGGCGCGCCGAATGGGAGAAGTGTATTGACGAGTTCCTGACCGGTCGCGTCTGCCAGGAGGATGTCGTCGCCGGGGTGAGCCTCCAGGATCACCCGCGCCTGTCGGTAAAAGGCGGGGAGGTCGCCAGAGACGAGCGAAGGTGAAGTGGCGAGAACGCTCAAGCCGGCCTGCATGTTGGCCAGCTCCCGGTCAACGACCATCGTGAGCGCCCGCGCTGTTTCCAACATGCGCTGCTCGGTAAGCGCCCGCCTGCTCTGATAGTTGTAGTAAACGAGGAGTCCAGCGGCGATCCATACCGGCAGCACACTAGCAACAACGAGAGACACAAGCCTGAGTCGAATGGAACCCCGGCGGCGATTGCCGGGCCGGGGCTGCCCCTCCAGCTTCTGCTGGCTTGCGGTCGCAGCCTGTTCGGATGGACTCGCACCTTGCGCGCTGGAGAGGTGGTTGCGCATTCCGCTCAAATCGTCTTTCACCGGTACTCGCCTGCTAAACCCCTAAATTCCCCACTTGATGCCTGGGCGAGGGATGGACACGATGGCGATGTTCTGTTGTCTACGTGGATCCCAGAGTTCCCCGTCAGGAGCTGTGACGGCCCCGCCATTCTAACTCTTTTGCTACCCGAACGAGAAAGCGCTATCTCGAAGTTACCGTGGGAGAATTGACCGCGCAAACGTAGCGCAGTCGCTCGTCTGTAGAGAGCGGAAGCGATGTAGTCCGCCAGCCCATCAAAGCGCGGCCACTCGCCGTTGCACCAGCAGAAAGTACAGAGCTACCAGAATCAGTAGCAATCCGTTCAGGCTGAGCACCAATGGTGCCGTAAACACGGGAACGAGCCATCCCGACAGCAGGTTTCCCACGGGCATGCCCCCGCGGAATGCACAGTTGTATACGCTCATCACACGGCCGCGCATTTCGTTGGTGGTAATCAACTGCACCAGCGAAGTCACCGTGGCAAAAACCGCCATCATGGAACCACCCACGATCACCATCATGACATAGCTCACCGGCAACGATCTCGAAAGGGAAAACCCAGAAATCCCGGCACCCAAGCAGATGAGCATGGTGAGGGCGACCCGCCCCTTGTTCCGTATGTTGCCCCTTCCCGCGACAATCAGCGAGCCGCAAATCGAACCAATTCCCATAAGTGAAAGCAGGTTACCGTAGGTTTCCGGGCCGCGATGAAAGATGTCTTTGACAAACACGGGAATATAGGTCCGCATGGGCATGCTCAAAGCGGTCATGCAGAACGCCAGCACGATGAGTGTCTCCATGGAGTTCTGCATGCGAACGAACTTGATACCCTGCTTCAGGCTGCTGAAGATCGAGTCGGTGGTAATCTCCGGCAGGAACCGAGAGGTAATGATGGAGAGCGAAACGATGGGCGCAAGGAAGGAAAGCGCATTCAGCCCAAAGCACCACTTCTCACCCAACCTTGCCAAAGCCTGACCGGCGAGCGCGGGGCCAATGATGACCGCCATGTTGAACTGAATCGAGTTCAGCGCAATGGCGTTCGGCATGTCTTCTCTCTTGACCAGCGTAGGAATCAGCGCCAGGTACGCCGGCCCACCAAAGGCCTGGGCCAAGCCGCAGACGAACGAGAGACAGAGGATATGCCACACGTGTATCAGTCCGGTCGCCACCAGCACAGTGAGCAGCGTCGCGCTCGCCATCTGCACGTACTGGGAAACGAGGAGAATCTTCCGTCTCTCGGCACGGTCGGCCACCGCGCCGCCGATTAGCGTGAAGAGGAAGATGGGAATGCCGCCGAGGAACTGATCCAGTGCGAGCAAAAAGGCCGAATGGCTCAGACGATAGATGAGCCAGCCCTGCGCCACGATCTGCATCCAGGTGCCGATACTGGACGTACAGGCACCCACCCACATCAGGCGGAAGTCTCGATATTGGAATGCCTTAAATACCCTGCGAAACGTTGACGCCTCCATGTGCTCCGCGCGTTCTGGCGGCCAGAGTCCATCTTCGCACGGAACACGTCACTATTCCTTAAGGAGCAGTCAGATCACACGACGATCCATTGGTTAGCTAGTTGTGGATGCGGCCGGCCATGATCGCTCTTGGACAGGCTAGTTTAGATGCAGCGCCCGCCATCCACCTCCATGCAAACCCCGGTGATGAACTCGGCATCGTCGGAACACAAGAACAGCGCGGCCTTGGCAATATCCAGCGGCGTGCTCATACGGCCCAAGGGGATGGTCGCCATGAATTTTGCCCGCCGCTCCGGCGTGTCCTCTCCCAGGAACATGGTTGTCATGCCAGTCTGGCCCAGTACAGGATTGATGGCATTTACCCGGATTTTGTCGGGCGCCAGTTCCACCGCCATCGAACGGGTGATGATAATTGCAGCGCCCTTGGTGCCGTTGTACCAAGTGAGACCCGGACGCGGCCGGACGCCAGCAGTTGAGGCGACGTTCAGGAAGACGCCGCCTCCGTTTTTGCGAAACACCGGGACCGCATGCCGGGCGGAAAGATAAAGGCTCTTGACGTTGGTGGCATAGACGCGGTCGAACGTCGCTTCATCCACTTCCAGCATCGAGCAGTTTCGGTGGGTGATTCCGGCGTTGTTGACCACGATATCGAGCCCGCCGAAGCGTTCGACGGCGGCCTTGACCAACGCCGCAAACTCGGCATCCTTGCTCACGTCGGCACGCACAAACAGCGCCTTGCCGCCGGCGCGGCCGATTTCCCCCACGACCCGTTTGCCGCCCTCTTCGTTCACGTCGTTGACAATTACATTCGCTCCGTTTTCGGCGAACAGTTTAGCAATGCCTTCGCCAAAACCGGAGCCGGCACCCGTAACTAAAGCAGTCTTTTCCTTAAGTTTCATCAGCTCCTCCCCATCTAGGCCATTCTCAGCCATGCCGAATAGCGATGGTTTTGATTTGCGTAAAACTGCGTAAGCCCTCCAGTGCTTTTTCTCGGCCAAAGCCCGAGTGCTTCATGCCTCCGAACGGCAACTCTACGCCGCCGCCGGCGCCGTAGTTGTTGATGAAGACTTGTCCGGCGGCAATGCGGCGCGCCATGCGCAGTTGCCGGCCGCCGTCGCGTGTCCAAACCGCGGCGACCAAGCCGTACCGCGAGTTGTTGGCCAGGCGGATTGCATCCTCTTCGGTTTCGAAGGCGAAAGCGGCGAGCACCGGCCCAAAGGCTTCCTGCTGCGCCACCGTATGCTCCACGGGCACATCGGCGACAAGGATTGGCGGGAAGTAATAGCCGCCGCTGGGGGCATCGGAGACGACCTCGCCCTTGGCGACAACGGTGATCCCGTCGGCGACGGCCCTGTCCACCATGCGCGTAACGCGCTCGAACTGTTTGCGGTTGATCAACGGCCCGCAGTCAAGGCCACGCATTCCCGGGCCGGTGTTGAGCCGCGAGAAAACCTCCGCCAAGCGCGACATAGTGTTGTCGTAGATCGAGCGCTCGATCAAAACCCGGCTGCCTGCCGAGCACGTCTGACCGGCATTCTGAATGATGGCGTTCACGATCATCGGCAGCGCTTGGTCCAGATCCGCATCGGCAAATACGACCTGTGGCGACTTGCCACCCAGCTCAAGCGTAACCGGCACGTGGTTGCTCGCCGCCATCTGCGTTACCAGAGTGCCAACCTCCGGCGATCCGGTAAACGAAAGATGACTGATACCCGGATGCGAGGCCAGCGCCGCACCGGCTTCCGTCCCGAGACCCGTGACAATGTTGAGCACTCCGGCAGGCAGTCCCGCCTCACTGGCCAGCTCGGCCAGGCGGATCGGCGCCAGACATGCGTCTTCGGCGGGCTTAAGCACGCAGCAATTGCCTGCGGCCAGTGAGCCGCCTATCGTGCGCCCAAAAACCTGCGAGGGATAATTCCAGGGAATGATGTGCCCGGTGACTCCGAACGGCTCGCGTATGGAGAGCGCGAGGTAGCCCTCGGTGAACGGAATGGTCTCGCCGTGCACTTTGTCGGTGGCGCCTCCGTAGAACTCGAAATACCGGGCGCAGGCCGTGATGTCATTCTTCGCCTGCTGAATCGGCTTGCCGGTGTCGTGGCATTCCAGGGTTGAAAGTTCCTCGTGATGCTCGATGATCAGCCGCGAAAGGCGGGTGAGAATGCGGCCACGCTCCACGGCCGAAGTGCGGCTCCATACGGCATCGAACGCCTGCCGGGCCGCCGCCACCGCCTCATTGACGTCCTGATGCGAGCCTTCGGCAATGGCCGTGAACGGCTGCCCGTCGCTGGGATCGATCACCGGGAGAACGCCGCCCCCCGCTGCGGGCCGCCATTGGCCACCAATCAGGTTCCCTTTCGCTCCCTTGACTGTCACTGTCTGCTGCATAATCCGCTCCATGCCCCGGGACCGCAACGAACGACTCAACAAGCCGCACCCATGGAATTGCTAAGCCGGCGCTACGTACCCCGAGTCGAATTCAAGATGATTTACCTTATAGACCCCAAGGTGGGGGATTTTCGCAGAGAACGCTTCCGGGAACAACGGAATTCTGCGCCCTTGCTTCGCGGGCGCTCATTTTCGGTTAGACCAGTTTCGCGAAAGGTATCTCCCCTGAAGCAGCCGCGCGGTCAGCCCGGCCGTGATAGCTCCGAGATATACCAACGAAGAAGCTGGGCCCTAGCAGCTCTACCTTTGATTGAAGCAGTAGCCACTGATCGGACTGATCGGCATCGCTCACTGGGTTCTGAGCTGCTACCTGCCCTCCGCGTGGTCACCTTGCTGGGTAAGCTGACGAAAAGCGTCGAGCAGCTGCCGGGCGACGAGGATGACCTGATCGAGGAGATGCTCGCCAGTCCATTGGCTGGGAAGTTTGTCGCGGAATACCGTCTGAACCAGCCTCCAGCCACGGCTTAAATAAGTGAGACAATGCCTGAAGACACCAGTGGCCGATGAACATGCCCGTGTCAGGACGGACTTTGATTGGCTTAAGGCGCATAGGCAACACTTGGCCGCTGCCGAGGCTTCTCTGGACAGGGCAGTGGCCACCTTGGCCGGTGTAGCAGGTGGAAGCACTGTGGCCAATCACTAACCGCGAGTTTGTGGCCGCCGATCGGTGTGATCGGGGGAGGATCTCATGCATGCAGCTTTCTATTCGGAACAGGGTCCGGCGCGCGACGTGCTGCGGGTCGGTCATCAGCCTACGCCAGAGCCTGGTCCTGGGGAGGTCAGGGTCAGGCTTCGAGCCTCCGGAGTCAATCCGTCGGACTGGAAGGTGCGCCGCGGCGGTTTCGGACGTCCCCTGATGGCGCCGCTGATCATTCCGCACAGCGACGGCGCAGGCGATATTGACGCCGTCGGTGCGGGCGTTCCAGACCGCGTTGGCGAGCGCGTGTGGGTTTGGAATGGACAATGGAAGCGCCCCTTTGGCACTGCGGCGGAATACATCGTTCTGCCGGCCGCGCAGGCAGTCCATCTGCCCGACAACGTCGACTACGCCGTCGGCGCCTGTCTCGGCATTCCGGCGCTGACAGCGATTCAGGCCATTCGCCTGGCTCAGGTCGGGCCAGGTGCAACGGTGCTGGTTGCCGGAGGTGCGGGCTCCGTAGGACATTACGCCATCCAGCTTGCCAAGCTGCGTGGCGCACGCGTAATCACCACGATCAGCAACGACGCCAAGGCCGCACACGCGCGCTCCGCCGAAGCGGACGAGGTGATCAACTATCGCACAGAGGATGTTGGCGAGCGCGTCAGAACGCTGACGAGTGGTCGCGGTGTCGATGCGGTGATTGAAGTGGATCTCAGCCGTAATGCCAGGTTTTATCCGGCAGTTCTGCGCCCGTATGCGACGGTGGTAATTTACGGCATGTCGGCGAACGAATCGACGCTGCCCAGCCTCTGGCTGATGCAGAACAGCGTCACGCTCCGTTTATTTCTCGTATACGAACTTACCGCGGCCGATCGTGCGGCGGGGATCGCGGAGGTGAATGACTTGCTGAAGCAAGGCCGCCTTGTCCACACCATCGCCCGGCGCCTGCCGCTGGAGAGCATCGCCGAAGCTCACGACATCGTTGAGCGGGGTGATGTTATCGGCAATGTGGTGCTCGATGTTGCCTGAGCTGGCGGTCCCCATACAACCGGCAGCGAACAAGCGAAACCGGTACTGAAGCACTGGACGCACAGTTGCACCACTGCGCAATCTAGTACGGGCCATGCGTATCTCCGGCATTTATCTGGCAATCTTGCTGCCCGGGCCAAATCTTTACTTCGGGCGGAGCGTCTGCTGTCATTACGGTCTTAGAGTTGGTCTTTTGGTGAGAGCGGCGTCCACAAGCTGGCTGATCGGCATCGGTCAAAGGAGGCGGTCAGCTTCAGCGCCGACGGGCTGCGCTCCGTGCAGCTCTGCGCGCGATTCCTCAAGCTTGAAACTCAAATGGGTTCACTTTCCCGCACTGGCCCGCGCCGCCATCGCCATCGCCTTCGGCCGGCTGCGGCTGATCAGCACGATGGAGATACTGGCCACGGTCGCCAGCAATGTCAACGGCAAAAGCGCAAGCGGGAAGCTGCCCGTGGCATCCCGGATCACCCCTAGTAGCGAAGTAGCGGCGAAAGTCGCGATGTGGGCGACGGTATTGATCTGGGCAATGCCAGCGGCTGCCGTGTCCTTTGACAGCCAGTCGGTCGAGAGCGCCCAGAAGGGTCCTTTGATGGCATAGTTGCCGATTAGCGTGAGGCTCAACAGCACCATGGTCACAACTAGTGAGCGGGTGAGCAGGGTTGAGCCAAGGCTAACGGCACAGAGCGCCATCGGCAGCGCCGTATTCCAGACGCGCTCGCCCGAGCGGTCGGAGCGGCGTCCCCACAGGATCATCGCCACCGAGGCCAAGCCAAAGGGAATTGAGTTCAGCAGGCCGGTCTGGATGTTACTCGTGCCGAAAGATTTGATGATCTGCGGCTGCCACAGCGAGAGCACATTGCTGATGGCCGAGCTGCCGCCGTAGACGATCGCCAGCACCAGCACATACTTGTTGGTCAAAACCTTCCACAGCGGCATGTGCGCGACGGCCTTGACCTGGTGGTGCTCGGATTCCAGGCGCTGAATCAGCCATTGGCGTTGCTCGCCGTTCAGCCACTTGGCGTCGGCCGGGCGGTTGGGCAGCCAGAAGAGCGTTAAAAGCCCAAAGAGCACCGCGGGGACAGCCTCCAGGATGAACAGCCACTGCCAGCCTTGCAGCCCCAACCCTCTGGTAGAGAGCAGCGCCGCCGAGATCGGCGAGCCGAGGAAGCTGGACATCGGGATGGCCATCATGAAGATGGCCACGATGCGCCCGCGATACTCGGCCGGGAACCAATAGGTCAGGTAAAGGATAGCGCCAGGAAAAAACCCGGCTTCGGCGGCGCCGAGCAGAAAGCGTGTGAGATAGAACGAGTATGGGCCGACGATGAACGCCATGCAGCCCGAGATCATGCCCCAGGTAATCATGATGCGAGCGATCCAGATTCGCGCCCCGAACTTTTCCAGCGCCAGGTTGCTGGGGATCTCACAAAAGATATAGGAGATGAAGAAGAGCCCGCCACCGATGCCGAAGACCGCATGCGAAAGGCCGATGGCTTTGTTCATCTGTAAGGCGGCGAAGCCTGCATTCACGCGGTCGAGGAATGCGAGGAAGTAGCAGATCATCAGGAACGGCACGAGCCGAAACGATACTCGTCGCATGGTTGCTGCTTCTATGGCGCTTCGCGGTTCGCTTGAAGCCATGGGTGCCCCCTCGTTGGTGAACAGAACCTTTTGTCGGGGGGGATAGTACTCCGTTCTATGCATCTCAGCAATAAAGTTCCTCATTCGCAGGTGATCAGCGCAAGTCGATTGCGGAACGCTATAGCAGTCGGCAGGAATACCTCAACCGCTACCAGCAGGCGATCAGTGGATTGGTGCAGGAGCGGTGAGCAGGAGTGGGATGTGGCAACAAAGTAGTTGCTGAAGCCCGGCCGGTCAACAACGGCCGGGCTTCTTCGAACGGACGAACTCCGTGATAATGCGTCCTGCGGGCCCCTTACTGCAGCGGTACAAGCTTGATCGTCTTCTCCGTCTCCTTCTCCACCGCCTTGCGGGTATAGAGCAGCGGAAAGTACTGCCCGTTGCGCCACATCGGTGCCAAGTCGCGGTAGTGCGGACTGTCTGGATCGCCCGATTGGCCGGGATGGTTGATGACGCGAGAGTTATCCCAGGTTCCAACGTCGACCACGACCCGTACAGAGGGCCCATTCATCTGCCGGAAATCGGTGTTGCGGTATTGGGAGTTATTCGGAACGTACTCACTGCCGTTCTTCTCGATCGGTCCGACGTTGATCTTCGCCCGCGTGGCTTCGTCAACAATTGCCGCAAAGGGGTGTTCGCTCAAGTTGTAGTGAAGCTTTCCCCACCTCCACTGTTTCGGATCGGAGCCCTGCAGCTTCTCCATATCCTCATAGCCCAAGCGCAGGCTTGTTAGCAGCACTTCATTTCGCTTCTGACCGGCGTTGTCGCCGAATAGCGTCTCTGGACGTTCCAGCGCGTCCAGCATGACGGCCGTATCCGGGTTGACGAAGGAATCCGCGGCGGCCTTGTTCAGCACGGCGTACTTAAAGGCCTTTCCCAAATAGCGGCTGAACCAAACCTCGTGCAGCGCCGGCGCCGGCCCATCGGCGTCGAAGCTGGCGTTCCAGCCTTTGAGCACGTCGAGCGCGGACTGTGTCTTCGGGTCGTTGCTCGAGAGCGGCTGCAGGAGAGCTACCAGGCGACGCGCCGGAATAGAAACCTCGTCGTTCTGCAGGCGCATCGAATCCTCGATAGTCACCTTGTTCAGCTTCATCAACACTTCACTAATCCGCTGGTGTCTCGAACCGTTTACCCATTCAAACCCGAGTTTCCGTTCCTTGTAGGGATAATCGGCCGGTATGTTCATTTCGTTCGAAGTCGTGATATAGCCGGCCTTCGGGTTGTAGATACTCGGCAACTGTTCGCCGCTCCAACGCCCGGCCCACTCGAAGCGGCCATCCCCCGGAACCGGCATCAGACCGTCCCAGTTCGGACGGATCGGCGCCAGTCCGCCGGCCACCCATCCGATGTTGCCCTTTACATCGGCATAGACATGATTCAATCCAGGTGCGCCCCAGTTGCCGATCGTCTGTTTGAACTCCTGGAAGTTCTTGGCGCGGATATAGCGGATCGAGTTGTAGTAAGGGGCCGTGCCGGGTTCCAGCCACGCGCTCTTTACGGCAAAGGCGCGGTTCTTGTCTTTCTCGACGTAAATCACCGGTCCATGGCGCGTGAACTTCAGATCAACTGGCACCACTTGCTGTCCCTTGACTTTGATTTCCTCGCGTACTACACGGACAGGTTCCCACTGGCCCTGGTACTTGTACTGCTCCGGGTTGGCGGAATTGAGTTCGTACACATAAAGGTCCTCTTGGTCGATGTAGAAACGCGTATAGCCGAACGCAATCCAGTTGTTGTGTCCGAGCGAGATGCCCGGAAGCGCCGGTTCGTTGGCGCCAATCGCGTGCAGCGTCGGAGCATCCAGGTGCGAAATATAGCGCAAGCTGGGCTCTCCGTAAGCGCGGTGCGGGTCGTTGGCCATGACCGCGCGTCCCGTTGCCGACTTGCCTAGCGCGATCACCCAGTTGTTGCTTCCCTCGATTCTGTCGTTCGGCACGACCTCGAGGGCCAGCTCAGCGATACCAGTATTCGCCGCCTTTAATGCGTTTGGCGTAAGCCGCACGTCCTGAGTCGCCAGTGTAAACGCCTTCAAAACGTCGGCTGGCAAGCAGGGATCCAACCCCGGCGGCACCTGTGTCTGCCATTCCGGTTGCAATCTGTAACGGATCTGGTCGGTTTTGATATCGGAGGCACAGACCACCTTCGATCGCGCCACCTCATAATTGAGGTTCCCCGTCAGGCCGTGGGTGCGAATCCGCACCACGTCTTCCGACACCCACTTTGCCGGCTTGTAATTCAGTTTTTGGAACTCATACGGCATTCGTTCCGGATGCTGCCCTAGCCAGTCGATATAGGCATTGATGCCGGCGACGAAGTACTTGGCGATCTGCTCTGAGTCCGGACTGTAGGCGGCCCATTCCTTCTGCATATCACCGCGGTAGAGGAACAGGCGCGTCGCCTTGTCCTGCTCGATGAACGTCGGTCCGAAGATCTCCGATAGCTGCCCCAGGCCCCGGCGCCGCCAGAGATCGATCTGAAAGAGCCGGTCGCGGGCAGCATTGAACCCTTGGGCGAAGAATAGGTCGGGTTCGTTCTTGGCGTAGATGTGTGGTACGCCCCAACGGTCGATCAGGATTTCGGCCGGCTGCAGTAGACCTTTTATGGCGATCGTTTCCGCCGCCTGCTTGGGCGCGGCCTGCGCCGGAGCAAGAATGGCCGTGAATGACAGCATCAACAATGCAAAGCATGTCAGTGGCAGATGCTTTCCAAATGCTGGTTTACGTTTATGCATGGCTTCTCCTCAGCTTGCTCCAACGCACGCAAAAGACACTCAGTTGGACGCCTGTGCGCAGAGACTTTCAGCGGAGGCAGAATAGTAGCGAGGAGAGGGATGGAACGTCAATCGAGATCTGCTGGCAAGGCATGTGCTGCGGAGTTTCAGATCAATTATCCAGTGCCAGTTCGGTTGTTTTACGCACTGTGCGCAAAGCAAACGAAGACTGGACGCGCAGCACCCCAGGCAGGCCGGTAAGTTTGTCATGGACGCGCATGTAATCCAAGTTGTCCTTAATGATCACCCGCAGCAGATAATCGAAGTCGCCTGACATGAGATAACACTCCATGACTTCCGGTACGGCGGCTACCGTCTTTTCGAACTGCTGCAGTTTCTCCTTCTGCTGCCCCTCCAGGGTAACCCTGACAAACACGTTGCCCGGTTTTCCGACGGCGGCCTGATTGATCAACATCACATATCGATCAATAATGCCGCTCTGTTCCAGCAGGCGAACACGGCGCAGGCAGGCCGATTCGGAAAGTCCGACCCGGTCGGCAAGCTGCACATTTGACACACGGCCGTCCTTCTGCAGCACTCTCAAAATGGCTCGATCGATCTTGTCAATGTCGCAGGTTGGCATATTCTGCATATAAATCCTCTTTAATTGAAGCAATCCATCAATACCTGCGATTTTAGTCGAATATTTGCAAGATAGCATTTTGTTTTTATTGCTATGCTCTGACCGTAACTCATTACGTGTGCTGCCTGCTCCGCAAGCGCAACGCACAGTTATATGAAGGGAGTTTGACATGATCGTCGGGATTCTGAAGGAAATCAAAGTCGAAGAGAATCGCGTCTGCATGACCCCGGCCGGAGTCGAGTTCATGACTGGCAACGGCCACAAGGTACTGGTGGAAACATCGGCAGGTGTCGGCAGCGGTTTCAGCGATGAAGCCTATCGCCAGGCCGGAGCGGAAATCGTGAGCACCCCGCGCGAGATCTATAAACGCGCCGGGCTGGTCATGCACGTCAAGGAACCCCAACCGTCCGAATACGAGATGATTCGCGAGGGGCAGATCGTGTTTACCTATTTCCATTTTGCCGCAGCGGAAGGGCTGACCAGGGCGATGATCAAACGGCGCTGCATCTGTGTCGCATACGAAACCATCGTAGGCGCCGACAACAGCCTGCCGCTTTTGACCCCCATGAGTGAGGTGGCCGGGCGAATGGCAGTTCAGCAGGGTGCCAAGTATATTGAACGGGCCCAGGGCGGGCGAGGTGTCCTGCTGGGCGGTGTCCCGGGCGTGGCACCCGCCACGGTGCTGGTCCTGGGAGGCGGGGTGGTCGGCACCCATGCTGCACAAATGGCATGTGGCCTGGGCGCCAAGGTCTATCTGTTGGATACGAACCTTGACCGTCTGCGCCATCTCTCCGAGGTCATGCCCAAAAACTGTTTCCCGATGATGTCTTCACCGGCAGCCATTCGGGAATTGGTACAGGAGGCCGATGTG
>JBEKBO010000105.1:0-16206 GCA_050015355.1 Candidatus Korobacteraceae bacterium
TCCTATAATGATCATTGTTCGGCTCCTCTCTCCCGAGCGCTCTTGGTTGGTAGCCACCAAAGTTTACTCGGGTCTAGGAGCCGACTTTGTCATGGAATCAATTTCACTCATTGAGAATTGGCTCAACCGGGGTCAATAAGTGAAATGGCGATTTTTCGCCGGTTGATGTGATAACGTACGGCGGGTGAGGGACCTCACGACTTTTCTCGTCGCGTTCTTGTGCCTAGGATTGCGGATGGGAGCGGCTCAGACGACGGGCGAACATCGGCAGGCCTATCTCGCTTTGATTTACCACGTTCGGCCTGCGGACATGGAAAAGTTCGTTCAGTCGAACCGGCAATATTCCGCGGCGCTTGCATCCCACGGCGTATCTGGTTCTCTCCTGCGTTGGACCGCATATGCAGATGAGGACACCTTCACATTCCTGTGGCTGCACCCGATAGAACACCTCAACGATATCGAGGAACTGTCCAAGGCTGAGTCGCAACTGGACGTGCGGATCAGGGCCGAGGGGTGGAATGCGGGCAGCGATCTGCACTATGCCGTCGACCACACGCAGGAGTTCGTAATTCGAGATGAGCCTTCGCTTTCCCGGTTGCCAGCGGACGCCGAGGCATGGACGCATCAAGACTGCGAATTTCAGCTGTACTACACGTCTGGTGGATATGGCGGGAGCGATTCAGAGGTCCGCGAACTTCGGCGCAAGTACCTTAGTGCATTTCCCCAGAAGGCGAACCACCCTTACTACCGAATACTAAGGGTACTCATCGGGCTGGAGCGCCCCTTATGGGTGGTGCAGCACTGCGGCGCTTCGTGGCAGCAGATCAAAGATCAGCAATCCGAAGAAGCGAAACTGACTGGGGCCGCTGGCGCCAGCACAGAGCACACATTGCTGACATTTGTTCGCAAGGCCGAGGTGTGGCGCTACCAGTTCGATGCAGACATGTCCTATCCGCTGACATCGAATCCGAAGGCAGTCCCATGAGATGTGGTTGCTATTGTTAACAGCATTTGCACTTATTGAGAATTGGCCGGTCGGGTCAATGCGTAATCGAGATTTATCACCAGTTGGGAAAGCATGGACTCGGCCCGGTGATGGAATTCGACGATGGCGAATTTCGGTACACCCAGAACCGCAGCCTCATCACGGTTACAGAGTAATGCCCGAGATTTCCACAGGAGATTCAGCACCACGACGAAAATTTGTGCGTCCTGTCACAGACCTACTATGGGAAGTGAAGGTAAAAAGAATCCCAACGGCGCGAATGGTGTGCTGTATGGTCGCCAAGTGTAGCAATCCGTCGTGTTCTGCAAAGTTCCTCTATCTCAAAGCGGGCAGACTCTTCTGCCTCGAAAATGACCCCGCGCTTCACTCGCCCGAATCCAACTTAGTGGAGTACTTCTGGCTTTGCGATCGCTGCTCGTCCACGATGACCCTGCGTCCGGGGGAAGACGGAACGGTGGTAACGGTTCTGCTCCCAAAACCGACTCGCGGTGTCCAGGATGTCCCGGATGGTGTCGTTCTTACCCCGGCAGACGGAAAGAAAGGGTTATTGCTCCGTATAGTTCACTGTTCTTCGCCAGAGCACTGAGCTGACCGGTATTTTGTACCAAGTAGATTGTTAGTGTAGCGCGTCGTTTGAGGTTTGTCCGTAGTCGCCGCCGGGGGTGTGGGGATGTGGGAAATGCGGAGCGTTTTCCACATCTCCATGCCCCGGTTGCTTCGGCAAGATTGCTTCCGGTGCCGGAGGCCGATAGCCCAGCGACGAATGCGGCCGTACCGTGTTGTACAACCGAGGTACGAAACACCCATAAAACTGCCTTTCGAGAGGTAACGTATTCTGGCAACTATGACGTTAGCCGGCAGCGACCTCCTCTAATCGTGCCAGGGTGTCGGGATACCGGCGCACGAGAAGCACCAAAGCAGCTGCCTGGGGGTTCGGTTTCGCACGCCCCTGTTCCCACTTTTCCAAGGTTCTTTCGTTTATGCGCAGTTTGCGCGCAAATACCGCTCGTGAGCAACGGAGCCTCCTGCGAGTGTCCCTGATGAGCTTGGAATCCACCTTGGGAAGTGGAGCGACATCCACCTTGTAGCTGCGGAGTGTAAGCTTGCCCTCCCGGTAATTCTTCATCGCGCCTACGCCTTCCATCAACTCGCCAAAAATATCTCTCTTCGCCATCACCATATCCTCCGTGATCGGCTAGGCCGGACGACTTGTCTACCCGCACGAGCTTTCAATTCGCCGTCGATCGCCGCTTTCAGCGCCTTCTTCTCTTTTGCCGTCAAGTCCGCTGCTTCGTCTTTGTCGTAGACACCCATCAGCCATATTTGATCGTCGGACCGAAAGTGGTAATAGATGATCCGCACTCCGCCTCTCCGACCCTTGCCGCGCCGCACATCCGCCCAGCGCATCTTTCGAAAACCGGCGGTGCTAGGCATCAAATCCCCTGCTTCTGGATTCTCCGCAAGCTCTGCCTGTAATGCCTGATAGTCATCGTCGTTTAGATAGCTCGGCAAATAACGTGTGAATGCAGGCGCCTCAATGAACTCCATACACGCCTTGTATACGCTATTGGCGTATGGTTGTTACGGTACGCCATTAGCGTATAGTTGTCAAGCTGGGCAGCGACAAATCGTGCGGTTACTGCCTGGAGATGATCTGCGCCGATTTCCTAGCTGGGGCGAACTTGGATGGTGAAAATCCCGAGATCCTGTTGAACTCGGTCTCCCGCTACTACAGGTTCTTGCCCGGCGAACAGCAGCAGGCTTTTCTTGAAAACCTGCGGGAGAAGGCGTCCTGAGAATGAGTCGCCCAAAAGCTGCTCTCTTGCCGCTGGATCCGGTGTCGTACGAGAGTCTGCGGCAGCTAATCCTGCGCCGCGATGGCTGGAGGTGTCAATCGTGCGGCACGATGTCAAATCTCGAGGTGCACCACAAACAGTTTCGCAGCCACTCCGGCGACGATTCGGATGAAAACTTGATCACGCTGTGCACGGCGTGCCACGCCATTGCACATCACCACAGAAACAAAACTCATTAGTCGCGAGCGAGGCGTAAGGAGGCCCAATGCCATCAATTTCGCAGTTCAGAGTGGTCTATCCCAGTTCCGTCACGGGCAAAGCGCGGAGCCCGTCAGCGAGTGGAAACCCGTTCGGCGTGCGACAGATGATAGCGCTGTTGGCAATCCGCGACTTGCCAACCACATTACGCACGAAATCGAGATTCACGGCGTCGCCGGCGGCTGGCACTTCGGTCCACTTCGCTTCGAACAGTTCCAGGCGTCCACCGATGTCAACCACAAAATCCACCTCACGCGTACGGTCACGCCAGAAAAACAGGCTACCTACGCGTCCTGCGAGCCGCTCGCGCTCGCGCAATTGGGCAAAGACAAATGTCTCCCAGATGGCACCTGCTCCCGGCGCTTGACGAAGAACTTCCTCGGAGCGGATGTTCAACAACGCACAAAGGAGGCCGGTATCCGCCAAGTAAAGTTTGGGACTTTTCACGATGGACTTGGTGCGGTTCGAGAACCAGGGCTCAAGCAACACTATCTGTCCGGAAGCCTCCAGTGTGGACAGCCAGTTGTTCGCAGTAGATGGAGCGATGCCTACATCTCTCGCCAGATCAGCCTTATTCAACAAGTTCGCAGAACGGAGAGCACAAGCGCGCAGAAAGCGCTCGAAATCCCGCAGGCTACCCACGTTGGCGAGTGACCGGACGTCGCGTTCCAGATAGGTAGCCAGATAAGAGTTGTAGAAAGCCATTACGTCGATGTTCGGGTTGGCATGTAGTTCCGGAAAACCACCCCGCACGATGGCAGATTCAAGTACGGTTTGCGGCAGTGCCGCGCGGATCTCCGCAAAGGACAGAGTTTCCAATTCAGCAATGTCGGCCCGTCCGGCCAGTGACTCGGAAACACTCTTCATTAGCGTGAATTTCTGAGAGCCGGTGAGCAGGAACTGTCCGTTGCGGGCCCGGCTAGCATCCACTGCGCCCTTGAGGTACCTGAATAAGCCAGGCGCATATTGCACCTCATCGATGATCACTGGCGACTGGTGGCGGAGGAGGAAGCTTTGCGGCTCTTTTTCGGCCTGTTCGGCTTCGGTTGGGAGGTCGAGCGATACGAACTCATGCTTCGGAAAGAGCCGTCGAAAGGTGGACGTCTTACCGGTCTGGCGGGCGCCGGTCAGCACTACGACTGGACGGGTCCGTGCGGACCTTAGAAGGCGTGGCTCAATATCACGCTTTATCCACATATGCTCACTATGCGATACAAACGTATATTTTGCAAGCACTCAATTGGCGTCGTTTGCCGGCATAGCCACGGATCGCAATTAGATTAGAGCAAATCCATAGTTGCTGTAGCCGCCGGCAACTGCCGAGTTGCGCTCGGCATGGACGGGCGAGGGCGCCCGTCCCCACACGAGCGGGATACAGCAACGCTGAATCCGCTCTAGAGGCTATGCCTGTGATGGAGAAACACTCCTTCGCATACGACAAACTGCACCAGCAGATCCTGCGTCGCGATAACTGGAGGTGCGAATCGTGCGGCACGATGTCGAATCTTGAGGTGCACCACAGCGAATTCCGCAGCCATTCGGGAGCCGATTCAGAGGAGAACTTGATCACGCTGTGCACGGCCTGCCACGCTAGAGTACATCGCCGCTAAGGCCACGAACGAATAGTGGCTGACACGGCACCCGCGCAAGAGGCAGGGTCCACTGCAGTGAACCTGGCGGAAACAGTTCCACCCGCTTCTCGTTCTTTTTTGGTGCACAGCAGCAGGTGGAGATATTTGTGACGAAACCGGGAACGCGCAGCCGACGGGACCGGTGCGAAAGGTTTGCCCACAATACAAGAGACGGCCTTGATTGGCCCGCTTGTGCTCAACGCTTAGCACGCACGTGCCATTCTTCTCGTGGCGGAACGGTCTTACGCTGTAGCTGAGCGGCACCCTAGGGAAGGGGCTGTTCACCTTTCCGCCCCACGACTCCGATCGGGTTGTGGGGCGTTTTTTTGTTGATCCGCCTGCCACGATGCGCACGAACTCCAGGGGACACGATTCGATTCTCGCACGGGGAGGTTGAAACGGAGCCCCATCGCAGGTCCCAACTACCTGGTCCACTGGCAGTCCCCTATGCCGCCTTTTTTACAGCGCTGGACAGCTCGTTTCCGGGCAAGGCGCGGGCTCGGAGTTCCGAGGCTATGCAAATCAAGAAGCACACTACACTGGCCTCCAACAGATTCCGCTGCGGTAGCCTCAGCGCCAAGAACAGCTTGGTTGCAATGTTAAGGTGAACCAGTCCTCCACATACCAATGCGATCCAACCGACGTAGTAGGTAACCCTTCCAATCCACTGCAGACAAGTGCCGTGGCTCATGGTCAAGTCCTCCTTGGATGCACAGAGTAAGAAAACGTGGCCGCTTCGATTTCCAGGCCCGCCATGGACAAGACAACTCCATCTTACTCTCAGCGCGGGCAAGCTCAACGATTCATCGTGCCGCATGAGCGGATACCTGTTGCACGGCATGAATGATTCCGTTTTGCACAAAAGCCGGAAGGCGAACCATGCAGACAAAAAGCAGCGTGAAAACCAGCTTCGCGGTGGGGAGGGGCGCAGACGGAAATTAGCACGTGCATGTCTGAGTATAGGTTTCCAGACGAGAAAAAGCGCCCTCCACGGCCACCGTCGCGCGGTAGCCATCGACGACACTGATGTCTGCCAGGAAACCACTGTTTGTGAGCTTCGGTGTTTCCTCGGATTCCTTCAAGCTCAGGATTGAGATCGGGGTGTGTGGTGACGGAAAAATCTGCCAGCGGAAAAGAAAGCCCGTCACCGGTGGCCTTCAGAATAGCTTCCTTGCGCGTCCAGCAAGCAAAGAAGCCCGGCACGCGGAGATGGTCCGGCAACGCCTGAAGCCTGGCGCGTTTGCGAAGCGAGAAGAATCGCTCGGCCAGTGAGGCTGTGTCGATGTCGCCGCAGATTCTTTCGATGTCGACGCCTCGCCGGTGCTCAGAGCCAACTGCAATCACCGCCATGTTCGCCGAGTGAGATACATTGAACTTCAGCACTCGTGGATTCTGCTCGGCTGCGAGCTGGGGCTTGCCGCCGGTCAGATACTCGAAACGAATCTCGGTCGCGGGAATTGCAAGGTAGCCGGCAAGCAGGCCCCGAAGTGCAGAACGACATCGGGTGGCAAAGCGCTGGAGCCGTTTTCTATTGTGCCGTTGGGCTGCCGGTCATGCCCGGGAGACTTGACTGACCGGTACCGTCCGCGCTCCGAGCGCCTGCAGCCCCGCCCGGCAAGGGGGAGGTACCAGTTCCTTTCTTCTAGTGTAACAATCGAAGAGCACAACTATCTTTCCGCTCAATAACTTACAGGAACTCTTTTATTCTCGCCGACGGGGAGGAGGACTCGGCTCGGTTGAGCCCTCATTTCACTCCCGGGGAATGCTGCGGATAGTTGCATTTTCGTGCAACTGTTGCAAGAAGTGTCATCTTGACAATGACTTACGTATGGTCTTTAATGTAGGAAGTTAAGTAAAGTTGGTTCGTGTATCGATTTGCGGTAAAGAGGACTGAACATGGTTGAGCCTCCCCTCTTGGCCGGTCCGCTGACGTTGTATCGGAGGGGATTCATGATGAACGTTAGGTGGAAATGGTGGCTTGGGGCTGCACTTTTGCTGTGTCTGGTGCCCTCATCTTTTGCTGGTGAGCCGGACCACCACAAAGGCACACCTGTTCGGAATGTTCGGAGTTGCCAGGTGCCGGAGGGTGGCTCTGCTGCGATCTACTTGCTCGGAGCCGGGCTCACATGTTTCGGGGCCATGTTCCTCCGATCCAAGGTAGCAAAGCCCACGCAATCGTAAATTCAGCCGGCACAAAAACGGGCCTGCTTTGCGAGTATGTTCGCTCGCAAAGGAGGCCTTGTGTTTTTTTTTGCAGGTCCTGTTCTGATTAGGTGGGCGTTTAATACTGGTTAACTGGTCGCCGGACGCCTATCTCGGCCCAGTTGAGGCGCTCGCGATTCATGAAGTTAATCAACTCCACAGTGCCGTGCTTCTCCCACGTCGGTTCGCTTTCAGGATCACGATGGAGCTTCTGCTCGATTGCCTCCCCAGCGGTCGTTGTCCACGAATTCGCCGGTGCGCGGCTTCAGCAGCTAGTAGAGAGTGCTTGACGCAACCCTCGGGCGCGAGCATGATCGATTTGTCCTAAGCTATTAGATATCCCAACTTTGAGGTTTGATATGCTGACAACCAATAAGATTCCTCGGTCCTCGGTCATCGACCTTATGATTAGAAAGAACGCCAAGTTGGATCGGTCGCAGCTTGAGAAGCTGACTGACGATGCATTGGTAAAGCAGGCGAGGGCAGATGTCCCTGAGCTTTCAAGTTTGAGTGTTGATATGTTACAGGGCGTTCGAGAGTTCCCTCTAAATCCCAATTTCGGGTGGCAATCTCGTGTTGCACGTCCTGAGAGCTTGGAACATATTCTCGAAGAGGCGGTTCGAAGTTCCGCGCCGTATTCCAAAGGTTCCAGTGATCAGGCGATGCTGAGCTATCCATCCAACGATTTGATCAACAAACACCACGACGTGGTCATCCGAAATCTATTCACTCCAGAAAGATTCACAAAGCGGGAGCGGTTTCCGCGCCTGATGCGAGTCGTCAGGAAAACGAGAGACTTGCTCTGGAGATGAGCACGGCTGCCGGACAAACGGGCAGAGCGTCAAACTCTTGCCTGGCGAAAAATCGCCTCTCTAACAAACGTCGGCGATGTCAAGCACTTTTCAGAGCAGGCGAAGGCGGATGTCCCTGAGCTGAAGTCATTCAGAGTGGGCACATCTGTGAATCTGTTTTCATTGCTCGAATGACACGATCTGCGATGAGATGACGGACGCGCGGGCATCTGACAAGTAGGGCTGCTGTCCGATGCCAATGCTGCTCGGCCTCTTGATGATCACCGGCATGAAAAGCTGCCGCACCTTGTCCGATGACGGCATCTACCTCCCGCGACCAGAGTGAATTGAGTCGACTAAAGCTGGCGGCACGAGCGTAAGCAAGTGCAGCATCGTGAAAACGAGCGGCTCGATGCAAAGATGAAGCCACCAAGAGCAGGCGTCGCGCTTCTAAATGCGGGGGAAGAGGAACGGTCGCCTCTCTGGCAAGATGTCTGATGCACTCATCGACTAGTTCCATCCGTTTTGTCAGGACACCACATTGGCCCAGACCCGACCAGGCATCGGCTATATACTTCCAGTCCTGCGAGAACTCTGCTTGACGAAGCGCATCCCTAAACGCAAATTCAGCCAAATCCGGGCTACTCCCATCTAACACGGCCCGCTGGTACGTCATCCAGCCACGAGCCGTGAGCAACGACATCATGGCATGAGCGAGCCCGGCCTCGCGCGCTGTTGTCAGTCCTCGCTCTAGGAATGCTTCCGCCTTGTCGTACTGCGCGTCATCTTTGTAGGCATCGGTTAGAATGCGGCACGCCTCGGCTATGTGAGGAGGATCCTGAGCAACTTCTGCAAACCGTAGAGCGAGTGAAGCGAGCCGGATCGTCCGGTTCGTGCGCAGTTGTCTGACGTAGGTGACAATGGCAAGACCGATCAGATTTGCGGCAATCTCTGATGATGAGGGCGGTGCAATAGTACGTGCAATCTTCAAAGCTCGACGGTAGGCCCGGTGTGCGTCAAACAGTTGGTGCCGAGACAAGGCCAATGAACCCAACTCATGCAACGCGACTGCTTGCACGAGCGTTGCATCACTGCCACATTGCTCTCTTGATAGCGCGACCCGTAACCAAGTATCAGCTTGATCGTCCTGGCCGAGACGGTTGTACAACCTAGCCAATTGCGTCGCGAGCGGAGGCACATATCGCGATTCGCCTAGCGAACCTCGTATCCACTTAATGAGGAACTCCAGACATAGGCAACCCTCGACGGCCGTGTTCTGTTCTGCCCAGACATGGAAGTAGTTTAGACGTGAATCCAGAAGAACCGACAGAAGGGTTGGACCATCCTCTGCCTGAGCGAGGTGGTAGGGGAGGTGCTGTTTGACAAACCCCGAAAAACTCCACGGCGTTTTCACGTACATGTTTAAGCAGTAGTCTCCCAACATTCGATGCCCTTCCAACGCGCTAACAAAATACGGCCCAGCCTTCGCCTGATCCGTCAACCAGTCGACGAGTGATTTGTGGTAGGGCTTGATGATTTCGTGACCGGCGTCGACTGTGACCGGGAAGAACGAGGCGAGATGGCGGGTGAAGTCGCGGAGCTCTTCGTCCCGCCAGTTGAAGAGGCGTTGGAGGATCTCCACGGGCAGCGGTTCGCGGGCGGCGAGGATGGCGCGTAGCGCAGGGCGCACATCCTTGCGGAATTTGTCGAGATCAGGGAACTGCCGCTGGAAGTATTGGCAAAAGATCCCGCCGAGTCCTTGCGGGAATTGCTCCGATCGGTCTAGTGAGAGATGGGCACGCTGGACGTCGTCGCACAAGCGCTCGACGTAGAGGAAAATGCCTTCGCTCTTTTCCAGGATTTGCTCGACGAGGCGGTTGGCATCCGGCCGGTTCTGGAGAGGCAACGCCAATTCACGCCGCAGGTAATCGCGGATGTCGGCGCGGTTGGATTCGGACTTGGTATCGAACAGGAAAGGATTCAATGCCTGCAACGGAGCCCTGACGTCAAACTCCGGCCGGCTGGTCACGACGAGGCAGAGCCAGTCGGGCAGGCGCTGGGCATTCCGTGCGAGCATTTCCACCAGCGGGTTGCGCCCGGCCTCGCCGGCTTCATCCAGGGCATCAATCACTATAAAATACCGTCCCCGGCCGCCGTTGATGACCGAGCGCAGCGGGTTGGCGAGGAGGTAGTCGAAAAGTTCCGCCGCGTCCTTCCGGTCCAGTTCCGCAATCTCCGGCAGGGTCAGCAGGAGCTTGCGATAGTCGGGGAGCCGGGTGGCGAGTTGGAAGGCGAGGCTGCGGACGACTCGCTGCGCGCTGCGGTGGTCGGGCTTGTCCCATTCGCAGAACTGGGCGGCAATGACCGTGTCGCCCCGCGTGTGGGTCAGTTGGGCGGCAAAGGCGCTCTTGCCAACGCCGGGGTCGCCCATGATCCAGAAAAGCCGGGAATCAAGCTCTTTTGGATCCTTTCGCCAGTTCTCCACCGCCTCAAACAGCCATTGGCGTCCGTAGAAGCCTTTGCTCAGTAACTGGCAGATGCGGGCCTCGGACTTGATGGGCTTGAGATGGCCGTTGAGCGTTTCGATCTCACCGGCAAAGCGGCGGTTTTCGTCGCTCTCCACCACCCGGACGATCTCGGCTAGTTTGCCCTGATACCAGTCTTCCCACGTGGCCTCACCGGCAGTGCGCCGCTCCCTCCAGTCGTGCATGTCGAGCCACTGGATGTGGCCGATGTTCACTGGCGGCTGCACCTCCTGCTCGCTCTCGACGAGGATGGTCTGGATGTTGCCGCCCTTCACGCCGATGGCAATGGCGATCTCATCGCGGCAGACGCCGGGATCGCGAGTGGAGTGCTTTGAGAGGAAGGACAAGACGCGGTTGCTGCCGACGATCCCGTCTGTGATCTGGCGCCGCCAGTCGTCTCCGAACCGGATCTCACTCTTGTCGAACCAGACGTCGTGCCCACGTTTTTCTAAGTCGGCTTTGATGCGCCGCACCAGTTCCTCGTTGGCGTCGTGACCGTAACTGAGGAAGATACGCATCGGCCCGGATGGCTTCTGGAGCGAAACTTGGCCATGCTGCCCGCAGATCCAGAAGTTGCCGACTTGCGTAAGCGGCGCAGAGCAAGAGGGGCATCGGTTGAGTTCGTCACTCATCACAGCTCTCCTCGATGAATATTTGTACCATCCGGCTCTCGGGGTGCAACAGACTTGCCGCGTCGTTCATCAGCAAGCAGACGATGGAGATGGCGTGAATCCGGCAACTCGGTTGTTCGTAACATCGCCGGTTTTGTTCGCCAGCGCCATGATCGCTGTGGTAAAGAATGTAACTCATGGGGGCACAGATGGCTGACTTTGAATCAATTCCGTACCGCATCCGCATTGGGGTCACAGGCCATCGGAAACTGGACGATCCGGCAACGATGCAGGCGCTGGTCAAGAAGGCCATCGACGCCGAAGTCGAGAAACTGTTTCCGGAGGAGTCGAGGCGGAACATCGAGCGCGTCCGGCGCGCGGGAACGACTGCGATTTCGTTTCGCGTTCTGAGCCCGCTGGCTGAAGGGGCGGACCGTGTGGTGGCGCGGGCCGTTCTCGCCGATCCAGACGCGCGTCTCGATGTCGTTCTTCCGTTGGCGCTCGAAGACTACCTCGAAGACTTTGCGACCGAAGAGTCCCGGAAGGAGTTTGGGGAACTGCTCGGCTGTTGCAGAAAGCCCGTTCCTCTGCGGAGGCGGCGCATCCAAGATGACCGTCGCGATCCGGGCGACCAAGCCGAACTACGCCATGACGCTTACAGACAAGTGGGTCAGTATGTGGTGGATCATTGCGACGTCCTCATCGCCGTTTGGGACGGCCAACCGTCGCGCGGCCGCGGTGGTACGGCCGAGATCGTCCAGTACGCGCAAGAGCAGAATCGCCCGATCATTCGCGTGTGGGAAGATTCGTTTGAAGTGCTGAACCGCGACAACAACAATGGTCTCGATGCCTCCGCGCTCGACGCCATCGACCAATTCAACCGGCAGGCGATCACGCCCGATGAGAGGGCAAGTTACGTGAAGAGCCTCGACCGCGAACACTTTGAGAAGCCGAAGACGGCAGGTGATATACCAGCGGAAGTGCGGGAATTCGTGAACCGTCGCCTCTTTCCTTATTACGCTCAGGCCTCGATTGTGGCCAAGGCGAGTCAGAAGCGGTTTTACCGGGCGGGCAAGTTCATTTATGTTCTTTCCGCGGCGGCAGTCGGATCCGCCGCGCTGGGCGTTATCTTTCCAGCGCTCACGTGGGCCGGATTCAGCGTGGAACTGGTGCTGTTGATCATTATTTGGCTGACCTTACGACAGGCGTACCGGAAACACTCTCATCAGGGCTGGATCGAGAACAGGTTTCTTGCCGAACGCATTCGCTGCGGAATCTTCATGGCCATCTGCGGTATCGAGCCGAGGCCAATCGAAGTCCTTCCCTACATGGGCCATTCGCAGACTGTCAACGACTGGACCGTGCGGGTGTTTGACGAGATCTGGGATCGGCTACCGCCTCTCGCCGGTTGTAGTCAAGGGGATTGCCTGATCCTGAATGCTTACGTTCGTGAGGCGTGGATCGGCGATCAGGTGAATTTCCACAATCAAAAGAAGGAGCGTGAAGGGCAGGCCCGGAAGCGTCTCGCCAAAGCTGGCGAGATCGTGCTGCCTGTGACGATCGCGGCGGCGGCGTTGCATCTTTTGCTGCTCCTTGGGTGGCCAACGGGAACGGGGGCGGAGTCCGTGCACTGGCTGCACCAGGGGTTGAATCAGGGATTGGCGTTCATTGCTCTGCTGTTTCCGGCAATTGCCGCGTCGCTGGCGGGCATGGAGGCACATCGCGAGTACTTGCGACTGGAAAAACGCAGCGCCAACATGGGGCCGCAACTGGAGCGGCTAAACCGGCAGATGGCGTCGGCCACCGATCCAGAACGGTTTCAGAGTTTGCTGCAGCAGGTGGATGAAATCATGCTGCGCGAGACCCAGGACTGGCTGATGCTGATGCGGTACGTGGAGATCAAGGCGAGCTGATCCCCCCTTCGAATCGCGCTGGTATCGGGGCGGGCGGGAATTGTCTGGATAGTTTGCTTCTTGTAGATGGTGTCCCGTCACTCCGGTATCGGGCGGTTGCTCTTCTCAGGCTCATCCGGCCAACGGGCCTCCAACGGCACAGCCAGCGTGGAATGCCAGAGGTCGAATCGTTTAAGATCGGCGACCTTGCCCGGCTGGTTGAGGGCAGCCACGATCGCCGCGAGTAAATTGACCTTTTCTGGTGGCAGCCGTGAACGCAGGCGATTGAGAACGTCGAGTTATTGAAAACGCTGAGCGCAGAAGGGAATGAGCCTTCCACCTATTGATCGGGCGTCACTACACAAGTAAACATGAGGGTTCGTGACCTTGTTGGTGTTTCAATGATCAGCGACGTGCGGGCTCGGACCAGTCCCGCCCACGCTCGGATTACCGTAAGGATGCACAAATCGCAAGATCTCCCTCGCGTGCTCCCCTCCGAAGAGAAGGCGACACGCCGTTGTTCTCATCGGCATCCAGGGTCAAACTCATCCGCGGGCTTTTTGGGTCCACTAAGGCGAACGACCGCATGCGTCCACGGCTTCGCCAGCCCAACTCGTTTTCATAGGCCGTTGTGCCAAAAAGCGCATGTAGAACTCATCCCATCTGTTTTCGACAGTTATCCGTGAACAGTAAGCGCCGAGGGACGGTTGTTCCAGCTACTGCAGTTTTGCGTACTCTGCTTTCGCTTCTTTCAGGATGGGGATGTCGGGGTCGGCGTCTTTCCAGAGCGTGAGGAAATCTTTGTAGGCGGCGAGAGCCCGGACGCGGGCGGCATCGGCATCCGCTCCCTGCGAGGTTCTCGCTTGCAACGCATTGGCACGAGCTACTCCCAGATGCGCCAACGCTCCCGTCCAGCCATTCTCTACGAGGCCGCTGTGGTCGAGAATCTTTTGGAATTCTTTGGCAGCAGCACCGCCCTGTCCGGCTGCCAAGTATGCCTCTCCGCGTATATACACGTGACAGAGGTTGGAATCGCCGTCGCTTAACTCAATGGGTGAAGAAGCTTGTAGGGCAGTCAGGGCGTAAGCCGGATTCTTTCTATCCAGCGCCAATTGCGCCTGAATCGCAGGCAGCCAAAGCGATTGCATCTGCGTATCCAGCCGGGAAGCGTTTCCCTAAGTCTTGGGCCAAGGATTCGGCTCGTGCCGTATCGCCCGCCATGGCAAACGACAGCGCGGCTTCGCTCTCGGCCCCCTGACTCGTCGGAGCGAGCTTCAAAGCCTCTGCCGCTGACTGCCGGGCTTCTGTGGGATTGCCGAAGGCGGCTTCGCGCAGGGCAGCATTCGCCTGCCATGTCGCCCCGCTTTCTTTGTTGTCCGTTCGTAATGCGGAGTCCACAGCCCGCTTGGTCAGTCCCCGCGCTTTGCCCACATGACCGGCATACGCCTCGGTGTCGGACGCATCTTCCAGCCCGAGGTACTCATACTCGGGCTTGCCCGCGAACCACTGTTGCTGTTCCGCCATCGCGGCGGAGTCCGCCCCGAGAAAGGCAAGCTCATAAAGAACTTCGTGCAGTTGGTAATTATCCAGTTTTCGCGCCTGCGCCTCGTGGATGACCTGCCGGGCGTCGTCGAAACGCTGCAAGTAAAGGGAGTAAATGGCGAGATTCCCGTAAGAGAGCCCTGAATCCGGTGGAAGGCGCAGGGCTTGCCTCACCATCTCCGCGGCTTTCTCATACTGCCCCAGACTGGAGTACACTCCGCCCAAATTGTGATACCCTCTGGATTTCCGCGGGTAGCTCTCAATCTCCTCCTGATACGTCTGGGCCGCTTTATCCAGTTCCCCGGTTACATACGAATAGTAGAGGGCGGCGATGTGCAGCTTTTCCCGTTCGCTGGTATGCTCTCGCAACTGGAATGCTTTGGTCAGGTACTCGCGGGCCCGCACTGGCTGGCCGAGATTGAGGTACTCCACGGCCACTCCGGTGTAGCCCGCGACAAAATTCGGATCAAGCTCGATGGCGCGTTGAAAGTAATGCAGGGCTGCGGCGGGGCCTTTCTCATCTTCGGCCTTTGCGCCAAGGCTGTACGCCTTCAGAGCTTCGAGCGAAGACGTGGTGGCCTGTTCGAGCGGAACATCAAACTTTTGCACCGTCGCCAGCGACTCGCCCAGTTCGCCCCGCAGCTTCGATGCCGCCTCACCCAGCGCCTCCAGCACCTTCTCCTTGGACGCCGCCGTCACCTGCTCCTGCGCCAGCGTGTCTCCGCTCTGGCAATTCACGGCCTTCAGTCCCAGCACATATTCGCTGCCCAGACTGCCAATCGTTCCCCCAATGTAAGCCCTGCTGCCCGCCCGCTGGCAAAGCTCGCGGGTCACTGCGGGCGTGAGTTTCGTGTCAGCCGGACGGGTCATCAGTTGCAAGGTTTCCGCGACTTGCTGATCTGAGAGCACATTCAGGAAAGGCGATTGCCGCAGGGAAACGTTAAGCCCCGTCTTCAGCGTATCGTCGAAGATTGCATCGCCCGTGCTGTTGGCAAAATCGGCGAGAACGATGGTGTCCTTGTCGGTCAGGCGCTTGCTTCGATGCGAACGATAGTAAAGTCCGCCCGCCAAGAGCAAGCCGACAAGCAGGACTGGAACCGCAATCTTCCAGAGCTTTCCAACGCGAGCCACAGGAGCCTTGTCAACGGCCATCGTGCCGGAAGAAGTCAGCGCAGCAATCTCAACGACTGGCTCCACAGCCGGCACGGGTTTTTCACCAGCCGTTTGAGAAGCCGCGAACGCCACTGCCTCTTTCGACGCGCCTTCCGGAGAACTCAGCGGCACCTCCGGAAGTATGGCAGGCTCGGACACCTCCGATTCCGGATGCGTGGGAGCGGCCGGCTGCACTGGAGCTGCAACGCATGGCTCCATTCGCGCCAGCAACATCTTTATGGTGCCCGCGAGATTCTTGAGATGAGCCTCCAGCGGCGGCGTCAGGGCATCGAGCCAGTGAACGTTCCCGATGAAATACTCCAGCGCTCTCGCCGGAATGACGTCTTCGACCCGCAAAGGCAGGATTGCGACGCCGTGGTTGACAGCTCGTTCGACCTCTTTGTGAATCTGCGGTGAGGCATTCGCGGCGGACGTGAAGATGAGAACCATGATTCGGGACTGCTCAATGGCTTCAATGACGCACTCGCCCCATTCCATGCCCGGAACCACATCCCGGGGACCAATCCAGCACCGGATGCCATTCAGTTCGAGCATGGCGCAGACGGCGTCGGCAGTGATTTTGTTCTTTGCCGAATAGCTGATAAAAACGTCGTGAGACATACAGACCGGGCTTCTACTCAGGTTCGCCTCAGCGGGTGCTGCGTCTCAACGGGCGGGGAACTGCTCTTCGGGGAGGCGAGAGAATGTACGGCCCGAATTGTACTCCTGCACGACCGCGTGGCGACGAAGAGAAAGAAGACAGGTTGGTGATTCCCAAGCTGGCAGAGACACTGCGAATC
>JBEKBO010000106.1:0-18296 GCA_050015355.1 Candidatus Korobacteraceae bacterium
AGCCGATCGCAGCCGTACTTGCTGGTGAACCCCTGGATGAGTTTCTGTTTGTGTTCGAACACTCGCCGGTCAAGACTATTGGTCACGCCCACGTAGAGGGTTCCGCTCTTGCTGGCAATAATGTAAACCCAGAATTTGCGCATCCGGCTCATCAAAGCCCACTCAAAGCTCAAAGCGGCGCAGGGCGGGACGCCGCAATGGGATGCTTCGCTGCGCTCAGCATGACAGCAATACACACTCCGCGGATGTCATTCTGAGCAAAGCGAAGAATCCCAAGGGACTGTCCTAATCCGTGCTGCGCCAGGCTTTCTAATTCGTTCCTCCCCCCGCAGTGTCAACACCCCCTAGTACGCCCACCACGGGCCTGCCGGAACGGCGACGCCGCTCGCCGGAGTACTCGGTGGAGTCACTCCCCAAATTGCCGTGTAGACATTCCGGCCAAAGAAGAAGGGCAGGCCAAAATCGAAATACCCGTCAGCCGCCTGCTGTAAGGAACTCGGGTTTCCTGGATTTTGAGGCGTGTTTGGCCCGGCCAGATCGCTGAAGGCGGTATTACTACCACTGAACAGTATGATGGCGTTGCTTACGCTGAACGGGGCCGGACTAACGTTGCCGTTGACCGCTTTGTTTATGACTGAGGGAAAACTCTGGGTGGACCCGGGGCAGTACCAAGAGCTATACCCTTGGTTGGTGCAGTCTACCATTGCCGGATAACTTGTCTTTAAAGTCGGTTGGTCCAGGAAAAAGATGCCATTCGAGCCGCTGTCGAGGAAGCTGCCGATGGAGTATGAATTATTTGCAAGGAGTAGGTTGTTCTCTGTTGAATTCGGGTACGAGACCCCACCGACTGCTGGGAATACGGTCGTAAATCCGCTCCAGGCCGGGTCATTCACGTTGGAATCAAGCGGCAGCACCACGGCGCTGCTGCTAAGCCCGTTGTTAGCTAGTGTGCCGATGCCAAAGTACAGCGAGCCAGGGACGTTTTCTCCCCCCGCGCCGGTGGGAACGGACGGTAACTGAAGGATCACGCCATTGTTGTCCGTAAACAGCGATACAGGGTTGCGAACCTGTTGAGCGAGGGGTACTGCGGAAGCAGTGCAACTTCCGCTCGACCCTTCCGTACATGAGTAATACGTTCCCGGAGGCAGGTTCGCGGTAGTGGTACAGGCGTTCCCGAACCCGAGATAGTCGCAGTCGTACTGATAGTTGCCTACTCCGAGCAGGCCATTCGCACCCAGTGCCGTGACCGAATCCTCCTCGGTTCCTTTCGTCGTTGAACCGGTACTGGTGGGAACCTGCGAGCAGGTGGTTGGTATCGAATTCCCCGTAGGGATAGAGGTGTCGCCCATTACGTGTATCGGCACCGAACTTGCCACTTCGCTGCCGTTGCTTGATCCGCCCGAGGCCGGCGTGATCGAGTTCAAGGTGACAGTTGGCAAATTGAGTGACGAAAGCAGCGATGCCGGAATCCTCAAACCGCTCGAGCCGGTGTCAACCGCGACGTGATCAATGGTGACGCACGTCGAAGTTCCCGGAGTGCAAACCTGGACGGTGGTAAACGCCACGTTTGCCGATGGACTGCCGCTGCTGGCGACGGAGGGTGGGCCGGCATCAACGATCAGCGGCGCTACGTTGACGGCGCTGCCACCCAGGGGGGTGCCGCCCATTCTAACGTCGGCTAATCTCACGGTGCCAAAGAAGAAGCTGTTATCCAGGAATTGAATGCACTCCGCGACTACGGCGTTGGTGGTCGGAGTGGTGGGTGTAGTGGGCGTGGTCGGGGTGGTGCTGCTACTGCCGCCGCTGCCGCCGCAACCCACGGCGAACACCAAGGCCGAGATCAAAATTACAAAGCCGATTCTTCGCACGTTCCCTCCCTTACCGTATTTCCTGGGCATCAACGCCCTGCGGGATCATTCGCGGGACGTAAGCGTGCCCGACATAGGCGCGCGTATGGCCGCCCGAATGCATTACCAGATTTGGTTGCGCCACCATCAGCGGCGCATTGCGCGAGCGCCGGGGCTGTGCGCTTCTGGCGTCTTGAGCAGCTTGCGCAAACGTCGCGTAGCTGTCGCCGAGTAGCTGCTGGAAGTTAGGAAGAAACGGTCCCCGCCAAGCCACGCCGAACACCTTTCCATCAGGCGAGACATATTCCCGCACCACCGTACCGTAGGGTGTCGTGATCTCATGCACCGAGTAACTGGCGCTGGCCCGTACGGCGCGCTTGGCCTTCATCTGCTGCTGGTCGGCCTCCACGGAGGTCACATCGCCGCCCAGCGCCGCTGCCGCGCGCGAGGGCAGGAGCAACGACGCGAGAACGACCCCTGCCAGCAGAACTATTTGCATGGCGGCCTGACTTCGGCTCCGAATATCGATTTTCATAATCCTCACTTCGGTCGCTATTCCGATCTGAATGTCTGCTTTCAATGTTAGCAATTAAAGTTCGAACTGTCGCAACTCCCGCAACCCTTGGAACCCCGGAAATCACCGCTGCTCGGGAGTGCGCCAAGAAACTCTTTTGCGACAATCCGCGCAACTTGGCTGGCTGTGCCGCCTCTAGCAAAAGGCTCCTTTGGTAGGGGTCTACACAGTACTCCCTCCCGTTTCTAACCCGGTTGCGGCAGAAAAGCTGCTTCGGGATGCGGCGGAAAAGTTCTTTTTACAAATTGAGCCGTTTTGCGGGCGTCTGAGCCCGTAGGCGAAATCCTGAGCGCAGCGAAGGATCTCGGTCTTGAGCCGTTTTGCGGGCGTCTGCGGGGTCCCCGGCGAGCACCGCTCGTTGGGGTGGTGGGACTAACGTGGGGTAGTTCGACTGGTCCCCAAGTCCCACATCTGCTAACTGCGGCAGATGTGGGGCACCGTCCTGCCTAGGTCCCCGGCGAGTCCCGCTCGTTGGGGTGATTGATCGGCGCTAACCTGGGCTCGCCACGAAACGCTCGTTTGTGTCGGGCCACACCTTACCGCCAACCGCCCTTAGTAGGCCCAAAACGGGCCCGCGGGAACGCCGCTCGGCGGAGTTACCCCCTCGATTGCCGTGTACACATTCCGCCCAAAGAAGAAAGGCATCCCCCAGTCGAAGCTGCCGGAGTTAGGTCCGGCGACATTGTCGAATGCTTCCTTGTTGCTCATGAACTGCGTCTCGGCGTTCGCGACTCCGATGTGAACAACCGTGCTGTTGCCGTTGGTTCCCACGTTTGTGGCCGACGAGCTGAGAGTGCCGCAATAGAAGCTGCTGATGGAAGCATCGTTGCTGAAGGCACCGCTTTGCAGGCAGGTTGGCAGCGGATTGCCGCCCAAAAAAACGTTGATGGTGCCGCTGTCCAGGAAGTAGAAGCCGTTCGAGCCGCTATCGATGAAGCTGCCGGGAAACGCCTGGCCGCCAAACTGCGTGGTAAACGAGCCCGCGTGATTGCTGCTGGAGCCGGCTTCGGCCGTGACTGCCGTGAGCACTGTGGCACCGCCAAGCCCGTTGTTGGCTTGCGTCCCAATGCCAAAAACCAGCGAGCCGCTGACGCTTGTTGCTCCGCCGGCAGGCACCGCCGGCAACTGGATGATGGTGCCGTTGTTATCCTGGGCAAAAAAGGCCACCGGGTTTGACACCTGGTTCACCAGCGGCACGCTCGTCGCATTTGCCGGCCCCTCGCAACTTCCCGCTCCGCCGGCGGAGCATGCGTAATAAGGCCCGGGCGGCGGATTCGGCGGCGCGCAGCCTGTTCCACAATCCTCAATAAACAAACCAATGCCCAATATGCCGTTCGCTCCCAGGGTGGCGAAGCTGTTTTCGTTATCGGCGGCAATACCGCTGCCGCAGTCGTTCGGCACGTCGTGCAAGAATTGCGGAGCGCCAATGATCTGGATCGGGATGTTGCCGGCCGTTTCGCCGGCGATGATTACGTCCGCCCTCTGCACCGGCCCCCAAACGAAAGATTGATCCAGAAATGTGACGCATTCCAACAGCGGCAGGTTATTTGGCGCTTTCACTTGCGGCAGCCCCAGGCTGGTCACCGCCGTCCCGCTTGCACCCTGGGGCGATGCCAGGATTCGCAGGCCGTACGACCCCGTATCGACCAGCACATTGGGAATGGTCGCGCATGTCGAAGTTCCCGGAGCGCACACGGTCACGGTCGTAAACAGAAAATTAGGACCCGTGTTTACGGTGAGGGCCGCAACATTTGGCGCGGGATCGGCGATGGTATTGCCGCCGGGGCCGCCCGTGCCTGTCGGAGTGCTTGATATGCCTGCCGAGGCCGCTGCCGACGAGCCGGAAGAACCGCCGCTGCCGCAGGCGGCCGCCATCCACAGAGTTCCCACCAGGGCCAGCGACAGCGCTTGCCCGAACCTTGTTGGTCGCTTCTCGCGCCCGCTCATCGTATCTCCTCGGCCCGGACGCCCGCCGGCAGCAGGTCGGGGGCATAGGCCCACCCGCTGTATGCCCGCATGTGTCCACCCGACTGCACCACCAGTCCGGGTTCCTGGATTAGAAGCGGTCCTCGATGCCGCACGCTTCTCGCCGCTGCCGCGGCGCGCTCGTATTGATCGTAGTAAGCGCCGAGAAGCTGGCGCAGATCTGGAATCCTCTGGCCCTGCCATGCCACGCCGAACACCTTGCCGCCAGGCGAGACGTATTCGCGCACCGCGGTGCCGGATTGCGTCTCGTACTCATGCGCGGCATAGTTCTCAGCCTGACGCACGCTTCGCTTTGTGCCCTGCATTCGCTGTTGATCGGCAGCCACGGTTGTCACGTCCCCGCCCAGCTCCGCCGCGGCGCGGCCCGCGCCCGCCAGCAGCAACCATGCTGCCAGCAGCCACAACGAGGCGTTTTTCGAGCGAATCCCTTTACGCTTCATGCTTCCGGCGTTCTTGAGTCCCATCGGAAAAAACACTGCGGCTCTCCGGTCGTTTTTTATGTGGGAGAAATTGGCATTGGCGGGGCTGTAGCAAAACCAGGGATGATGTATCCCGGAGTCAGCGCACCCTAGTCGACGCGACCATCAGGGAGCGGCGACCTTGAACGAAACGAAAAGGAACATAGTATCCCTGGTTTTGCCGTAAATCCCTGATGGAAGCTGATTGCCGCAACAAGCTACCTTGAACTCCCAGCAATGTGAGATGCTGCAACCGCTAGCGTCGTCACACCCGGAGTTACAATTTTTCTCCGCAGGCTGCTCGCCTGGCGTGAAGAGCGGGCGGGGAGCCCCGGAACAGCGCTTTTGCGGTAGTCATTGGGCGCTGCAACGCCCCAAGCGGAAAATGGGCTCACCTGAATTTGAGGGAGTTTCATAACGGCATGGACAACTACTTGCTTGGTGCCCCATTCAAGCCCGCTGTTGGCTTGAGTGGGGCAGTTTCCTACACAAAAAGCAACTACCCCACACAAGCAAAGGAAGCTTGTGTGGGCCACCCGTCCGTCGCGCTTAATGCGGTCTAGCCACTAGAAGTTCCAGCACGATTTTCTCGCGGCTCGCCTACGGGCTTCTAAACGCGATTGCGGGGCATTCTGGATGAGAAAATCTGGATGCCCGCGCCGCTATGCGAACCTCGTGACGGCGGACCTTCAGGCGGTGCATGAGCGGGTGAGCCTACTAGCGCGATGATCCAAATTTTCTTTTGCAAGAAATTGTATTGAGCGCGTTCTAAAGTTAGAGGAGAACAGAAACTTTTTGGGCTCTTCCAACAATTAAATTTCTGTCGTTACTAGGGTAATTTGCGTGGTTACGCGCGGGATACTAACGTCTTTCCCAGATAAGGGGGAACTATGAAGAAGGTAGTTGTGGCAACAGTCGCGTTTGGTCTTCTCCTTTCATCCATGACGGCGATGGCAAAGAAGAAGAAGAAGGACACCCAGGCGATGCAGGACGCCAAGGAGGCACAGCAATACGGTGGTGCCAAATTTGATGGCAGCAAGGTCAATACCAGCACCGCTGTACCAGTCGGGAGCGGAAAGGCTGCGCCGGATTACAAGGCGCTAAATAAGGCTGAACAGGATCGGCGGAAGGGTGCCGGCCTTGACGGTCCGAAGCACGCTCCGCCGTCGCCAACAATCAAGGCTACGCCGCCCAAACAGGCACCAGCGCCCAAAGCGGCCCCGGCGAAAGCGGCTGCGGCAACCAAACCGCCGCCCAAGAAGTAGCAGAATGCCGATTGCCAAGACGCGGAGCCGCGAGGCGCCACACCTGAATCTGCACATTTTGGGCCGACTGCACGTCGTCATGGATGACGGCACAGAGCGCGAGTTCGGCCCCGGCGAACTTGGGTTGCTTCCGCCGGGCCATGATGCATGGGTAGTGGGAGATGAACCAGTGGTACTCATCGATATTTCCGGGATGAAGAACTACGCGAAACAGCGATAGGAAACTCGTCACCAACTCGTCACCAAAACTCGTCAAAAAGGCCGTTTTGGTGACGACTTCAAAGCGGAAAAGCAAGGCAAATAAAGGGTTTTAGGTCGCTGACCTCATTTTTGACACGGTAGAGGTCAGGAGTTCGAGTCTCCTCGTGCCTACCATTTTTTTCAAGCACTTACAGACTTTCAACACCCTCGCACCACTTCTTCCAACCCAAGCTCCGACCCAAGTCAGCCGACAGCCGACGTGATCTTGATGGCTTCAAGGAACTTGCCCTGTGCGTCCATCTGCACTGCATTGACGCGGTGCGTGTAGATTGCGGTTGTTGACGGCTTTGCGTGGCAAAGGATGCTCTGGATCACCGGCAAGTTAACTTCATTGGCAGCGAAGAATGTTACCAGTGAATGCCGAAGATTGTGCCAGCCGAAACCAAACACGACGAAGCACAAATAGGTGGGAGTAATTTGGAAGGAAGCTGGCAGAGCCCGCGATATCGCGAAGGGCTACGACGTAGCAGTGGCACGTCGGGAACTGTTTCCCAGGAAATCTTCAATGTCAACGGACAAAAACTTCGCGCGGCCTGGCAAGTTCCTGGAATTCAGTTCACCGCATTTCATTCGAGCTTGGATGGCGCGGATCGATACCCCAAACAACTCGGCGACATCATGAAGGGAATACGTTCCTTTCAGGGTTAGGACAACGGGCGTGTATCACCTGACACACATGTGTCATGTCTGACACGCTCACAGCGCCGCACTCCTAGCAACTCGTTTGTTTCTGCCGCACCAGAGCGGAATCAGTTGTGCTCTGAAATCCCTGCCACGCACAATAGGAGGCTTCCGATGAGACGCCGAATCGCCGCCATCGTATTCATTTTCGTCTTTACGACATTGGCATGGGCCATCCTCGCTGCAACGATCCTTGCCCGCACGCATTCCAGCGACAACAGACTCCAAGGACGAGTAACGTCTACATGGGGGAGTGCACAGGAACAATCACCCCCAATAGCGACTTACGAGAAGACTGAGGAATCGAAAGTCAAGCTGGTGGAGAATAATAAGGTCACCATCCGAACCGAGAAGGTCGAACGGACCGTTGCTCTGCCCCTCGACGCCAGCATGGCCTCCCTCGCAACGTGCTTTCGCCATTGCGTAAGTGCAGCAGCCCGACCAAAACATTGGCGGTTGAAAACAAGTAACTTATCGAGGAAAGCTAACTTGCCGTCGTGTCACGCATGACACACCGGTGTGTCTGGCGGGAGACGCGATGGCGAGCGCTGTTGCAGCGATGAATTGCAGGAATTATAGAGGGGTAGAGAATCCTGTCGGGGCGATTGGCAAGACACACTTGGTCAGCCGACTCAGCGCCGACCGCGAATATTAATTGGCGGTTTCCTGCAAGGCGAAGGTCAGAGCAATGCAATCTGCCACCCCGCCCATCGTCAAGCCTAACCTGCAGTATTCCTGGTTGAGGGCGGCCAGCATGGGCTCCGGTGCCTGCTGCTGCTCCAGGAGTCTCTGCAGGCGGGCGCCATCCTGGCGCAGGCGGGACAGGCCTTCGAGCCCACAGCGGTGAATGGCGGTCGTATCCTCCACCCGCTGCATGAGCACAGCCATGAGATAAAAGCCGGCGTGTTCCGGATCCCAGCCCGCCTCCAGAGCTTCCCGGTATTTCGGCCACCCATGCTCGAACACGGCGGGCAGACCTTGCTCGGCTTCAGCCCTGATGCCGCCCAGTCCATGGCTGTTCCGAATGCCTGCGCCATAAGAATCCGGCGATCCGAAGTGGGCGAAGAAGCCCTTAGCGATTTCCGAGATCTCCCGGCGGAGAAGGTCGGCCCGCCCACCGCTGGCACAGGCGGCCATGAGCACGAGACCGGACAGGAAGATGAAACCCTTGTGGGCATTGGACTGGATTTCCCGGGTCATGCGGTTTTCGGCATCGATCCCGGCCTGCACGAAATCCTTCAGTGGGCGCTGTGTTTGGTGGCACTCAAGGATGTTGGCGAAGTAAAGGGGCAGCAGTTCGACAGAGGCGCGCATCTCCGCGTAGGAGATATCCGCGTGGGATCCGCTGTTCTGGCGGTCCACCAGCCCAGGCTTCGGGGTAAGATCCAGTTCGCGTAGGGCGCCCATCCGCAGGTTAGCCGCGAGGGATTCAGGGAGAATAAGGCGAGGGGACGGCACGAAAGGCCGCAGAAGCGTATCCACCCGTTCCAAAAGTTCCGGGCCGGAATGGCGTCGCAGCAGGATGCACTCGCGCGCGGGCTCGGCACATATCAGGCAGGATCGCGGCGGAAGCCCGAGACCGGCCCGATCGACCTGGGAACCATCCGGACGGTAGACATCCACATCCAGGAGGCGTGCAGAGGGATTTTCGGCCTCGATGACCAGGGCGGCCCTTTTTGCATTGATGGGCGGCAAGTTGGAAGACGCGATGTGGAAGGGACCAAGGAGATCCCTTCGGGTGAACAACACTTTCAGCCCGATGGCCTCCTGAAGAGAATCCAGCGCGCGGCGGAGCAGGCGGGTTATGCCGGGGCGATGCTTGTCGCATCCCGGAATATTGGCGCTTATCAAAAAGAACGAAGCCGCATCTTCCGGCCTGGCCTGCCCCAGGGTGCGATCGAGCTCCCGTTGGCGCCCATCCCGTGCCTCTAGGAAATCCGCCCTCCAGCTCATTCGCGGACGCGACGGACCACGTCGATGATGGAACCGTCACGATATTCGATGAGGGCTACAACCTCATCGTCGAATTCGACGGCTCTTGGCTCGCCGGTGATCCGGGTGATCTCTTCGTGGAACTGGCGGATGTCCTTGAGTGGCAGTTTGCGGCGCAGCAGCTCCTTCTTGAGGTCAACATGTTTATCAGCGACGCAGATGCCCCGTTCGGTAACGATGACATCCACGGTTTCGCCGGGCGTAGTCACAGTGGTCACGGCATCCCGGACGATGGGAAGTCTTCCGCGCATGGAGGGCGCCACCACGATGGCCAGTTTCGCGCCCGCGGCGGCGTCACAATGGCCTCCGGTATTATGCAGGAGGTAGCCGCTGGACTCGGTGTTGACGTTGACGTTGAAGTCCACGTCTACTTCGGTGGCGCCGAGGATCACGCAGTCAAGCATGTTCACGACCTCCCCTCGATTGTAGGGATTCGCATAGAGACTCGCGCTGATCTCCCGGTGCCCAGGGTTGCGGCGGAGGGATTCCACGGCCTTCAGGTCGAAGCACTGAACATCGAAAAGCGTCTCGAAATACCCCTGTTCCAGCATGTCCACGAAATACCCGGTGATCCCTCCGCACCCGAAACTGCCCTTGATCTTTCCCTTGGCCATTTTCCGGTGGATGAGATCGGCCACCGCGAGCGAGGTACCGCCGGCTCCGGTCTGAAAGGAAAAGCCATCCTTGAGCAGCCCCGAGGCCTCGATGACCTCGGAAGCATATCTCGCGATGAGCAGTGCCGCCGGGTCGCGGGCCAGGCGGGTGGTGGTCGAGACGATCTTGTTCGGATCCCCGAGCGATTCGATCTGAACCACGTAATCCACCTCGCTCTGGCCAATGCTGATGGGAGCGGCCGGGAATCGAACCAGATTGTCGGTGACGGCAATGACCTTCCTGGCATAACGGGCATCGGTATGGGCATAGCCGAGGGACCCGCAGGCCGAGGGCCCGTAAACTCCGTTCAGGTTGCCGGTGATATCGCAGCACGGGGCCGCAATGAAGGCAGCATCGATCGCGACCTCTCCGGTGGCCAGGGACCGGGCCCGCCCACCATGGCTGCGCACCACGATGGGGCAGTCCAGTTCTCCCTTGCTGACCAGCTCGGCGATGAGGCCGTTCACCCCCGTCTCGATCCGGGTGATCACGCCTTTGCGGATGTAGGGAATCATTTCGGCATGGACGGCATGAACCGAACTGGAGGCGATGCCAATATCGCGCAGGCCCATGGCATCGAGCTCCTTGACCAGCAGGTTCAAGAGCAGATCCCCGTTCCGAAGGGCGTGGTGAGTGGAGATGGTCATGCCGTTCTTCAGCTCGCACATCTCGATAGCGGCCCGGAGTGAGGGCAGCAGCTTGCTGTCGCCGGGGCGGCAACGCACCAGGGGGCGGGTGGCACGAAGCACTTCCGGCTGCCGGCTCCATGGATCCAAGTATGGGTCGAGCGAACGTCCCCGCCACACCGCCGGAATCTCACGTCCGAGGCTATTTTTCGCCATGGATCACCTCATCAGAAAGGTCGTATTCGAGCAGGCCGAAGGCGACGCCTTCCCGGAGAGTCCTAGCCGCGCGCGCTACCACGGGAGCGTCGACCATCTTTCCCTTCATGGAGATGACGCCCGTGCCCATCTCCCGGGCCCGCTTGATGGCTTCCATGACCTCCAGGGCATGCTGAATTTCTTCGGCTGTGGGACGGAACACATCATGGATGATTTCGATCTGCCGGGGATTAACCAGCGACTTGCCAGTGAAGCCCAGGCGCTTGACCAGAACGGTCTCAGCCCGCAAGGCCTCCATGTCGCTCACATCCGAGAAGATGGAGTCAATGGCCTGCACCCCGGCGGCCTTGGCTGCCCAGACCACTTGGTTGCGGGCCGAGAACAGTTCCTCGCCCGACTTGGTGCGGTCGATCTCCATGGACGCGGTGTAGTCCTCCGCCCCGAAGGCGAGGGCCACGAGACGCGAGGAGGCCCGGGCCGTCTCCACGCAATTGAGCACACCCTGGGCGCTTTCGATGGAAGGAATGATCTTAAAATGGCCGATTTCGAGGCCCAGCTTCTCTTCCTGTTCGGTGAGCAGCGTGTCGAGCCTCTCCACCAGTTCGGGGTTATCGGCCTTGGGCAGGCGGATGCCATCGGGCAGCGCGGGCAGGATTTCCCGAAGATCGTCGGCGCCGTACGGCGTGTCGAGCGGATTGATCCGTACGAACATTTCCTTGTTCCGGTTCCGGTAGAACCGCAGGAAGTTCCGGGTCAGCAGCCGTGCGGCGTCCTTTTCCACCAGCGGCACCGCATCTTCCAGGTCGATCATGACGACGTCGGCTTCGAAGACCGGGATGTTTTGCAGCATGCCCGGCATGTTGCCCGGCACGTAGAGCAGCGATCGACGCAGTTTCATGCTTGCGCTCATCGGGGATTCACCATTGTTCGTCGATGTAAATCGTGTCTACTCCGCTGGTGGCGGAGTGGTGAAGCTCTATGCCCTGCACCAGGTACTCGGCCAGCACGATTTCACAGGTAGTGAAGACCTCCGCTTCCACCAGGCGTCCACCCACCACGTCGCCGTTGGATTTGGAGCCGAGGATATAGAACTGCCCGGCGAGCTGTTTCTCGGTGTTGGGGGCGATGTTGCCTTCCAGGGCCATCAATTCGAGGGGGCCCTCTAGCCGGTTGGTCTTGAAACGGGCTTCGGTCATGGGCAGGTGGGCGGCCGCCTGGATGCCCGTGAATTCCACGTCGCGAACCGAACCGACCGCCGAGACCAGGGAGGCGAACGGAAGCTCTTTCGAACGTGCGAAATCCAGCAAGGCCTCGGTAATCTTGGTGCCCGGTTCGATCTTAATGATGAATCGCCGTCCAGTAATGCACTCCCGGTACCAGAGTTTTTCCATATTTATTCCTCCGAGGCTCGGCGGATTGCGGTTTCGATCCTCGCTGCGATTGCATAATCGAGCGCGCCGCGGTCCGAGACCTGGATGTGACCCGCGCTGACCTCAAGCTCTTCGAGGGTCGAAGAGATGCGAGCGCGGATCAGGTGTTCGTATTGTTTTTTCACAGTCGATTCGATTTCGACCCGAAGGGTGTCGCTGGGCTCCACCACGACCATCAGGTCGCTGGATTGCATCGTGCCTGCACTGGCCTTGCGCCGGATCTGCATAAGCTAGGCTTCCTCCATCTCGTTTCGTAGCCGCTCGGCGATGGGACGCGCAGGCGGCGATTGCAGGAATTCAAGGGTGGCCGGTGGTACCAGACATTTGAGTGTCTCAATGTCGTTCGCCGCAAAGGCCTTGCGCACTTGGGTCGCGCTGATGGGCAATCCCCCCGCCTGGATGCGAGGCAGCTCCACCCACTCGATGGCATGCGCCTCCAGAATCTCTGCCATCATCTTATTGTAGGCCGCCGTAGTCTGGCACAGGGGTTCCTGGCCAACAAACCGGCAGGCGATGTGGAAGCGAGGGGCGATGCGCTGGGCGAACAGGAGCAGATCAATCTGCATCTGGGCCGCAGCAACCTCATCGAGTCGCTTTAGAAAGTACGACGGAAAGGTACCTGCGCTTACCGCGTAGCGGGAGGTGTCCAGAACGGTCACATTCCGGAGATGGGCCGTGGCCTCCTGCGCCAGACGGAATCTCACGTCAAAGGGAAAGACCGACCGGTCCTCGCGCACAACGAAGAGGTAGAGGCGATCAACTCTTTGGGCCGCGCATTCCACCAGGTGAAGATGGCCGAGGGTGAAGGGATTGCCGTTGATGACGACGGCTCCGTTATGTCCCTGGGTGATCTGGGAGGCATGGCTGGCCAGGTAGTCTTCCAAACCGGGTCCATGCTCCAGCAGCGCGGTTCGGCCGTGGGTGACCAGCAGACGGAAATTCAGGGCCTCGAAGCTGGCCACGTTGTGGGGCAGCGTGAAGACGAACACGGTGTCGTATCCCGCGGAGATCGCCGACAGGATGAGCTTCGTCACCAATCCGCCCAAGGCGTCCGTGCCTTGGTGGGAGGGTGCGATGGCCAGCATCTTGAGGACGTATCCGGCGCGGGCGCCACACGCGACAAGCTGGCCATTCTCGAACAGGCCAACCAGATCGTCGAACTCCGGCTCAAAGCGCAACCCCTGGGACTCGATTAGTTCCCGGGCCTCGCTCAACGCGGGTCGATCGAACAAGACAGGCCCCAAAGATCCCTTCGGAGAGTCCGTGTTCGGATCACTCAATCCTGGCCTCCTTGATCTGTGCAAGCCTTCATTATGACTTCATCGCAAGTCGGGATCAATCGATTGTGCCTGGAATCACGGATTCACTTGTGCGATACGCGCGCAATTTCGGGCGATTCAGCACTGAAAAAATGAGATTCCTGGTAAACTGCTTCGCGAACGCCTTGCAATTCTCTATATAGCCGACAGGGGTTAGGTCCGTTGCCGCGTTACTTTACTTGGCTGTTTGTTTCGGTGACTCTATTGTTCATTGGCACTTTTTCTTATTCTCAATCTCCACCTCGCGACGCCCAAGTTCTATGCCTTTAGTCCGATGGTGCCGGCCGTGACCCTTACGTTCGGAGGCATCAGAACGAACACCAGCGCTCAAGCTCTTGAGGCGGATGGCCGAGTAATCTCCGGTCTTTATGCCGCCGGGGAGTGCGCGGGCGGCCTCTTCTATGAGGACTACATCGGTGGAGCGGCCGAATACGCCCGGTCTCGAAAGAAGTAGCAAGAAGCTACCTGGAAAGATCAGCATTCCCGGCCAAAAATCGCCGAACCCGTTCAGCCCAACCTGTTGAACGGGTTTCTTTCTGGCAGCTTACCAGCAGGATCAGGGTTAACTCGCTCCTGTCTCTGGCGTCCCTTGCGCTTAACCCAACAATCCCGATCTTCGTACATCGTGGAGACGGAACCTCAACAGTTGCTGCCGGCGAGCACTCTTGTCAGAGGGATGCGAGCCCATTTTACTGATCATAAAAACTCCTTGACAGACCACGGCAACTAGCATAATTTCCAGTTCTCACGAAAACAGTACAACGTTCTGCCAGACAGGACGAACGGTGCAATGATGGGCAATAGTCCCGCAGCCGAAGAGGGTGTAGCCGCAGTTGAGCGTGCGCTCTCCATTGTGAGCGCTTTTGACGAGGATTCTCCCGTACTAACTCTCGCGGAGCTTGCCTCTCGTACTGGCTTGTACAAGAGCACGACCTCCCGCTTACTGGTTTCGTTGCGACGGTGTGGCTTTATCGAGCGGGACCATGTTGGCCGTTACCGCATCGGCCCGCAAGCGTGGCGCGTGGGGTCGCTTTTTGCCGTTGACCTTACGCTGGAAAAGATCCTTCGTCCCATCATGGATGAGCTCTCTGCCGCTACCCGTGAGAGCGTTTCCTATTACGTTCCACTGCCGGAGACAAAGCCTGCAATGCGCATGTGCGTCCTGCGTGTCGATCCCATGCGACGCATACGAGACAACTTTCACGTCGGCAATCGATTGCCCATGGACGTTGGGGCGGGAGGATTGGTGATCCGCGCCTTTGTCCCTCCCTATCGCAAGGAAGACGACATCATTCGCAAGGTGCGAGCATGCGTCTCCTGGGGAGACATAGACGCGGAAGTCTGTGCCGTCGGCGCGCCAGTGCTCGGGCCTGACGGACGAGCAATCGGCGCGTTGGTATTGTCCGCGCCATCCGTCCGGCACGATATCGCCTGGGCCAACTCGATGAAAGCAGTCATGCGTGCGGCTGCCGATAAGGCGGCTCAAAGTCTCAGGCTGCTGGGCAACTTTTCGGCTCCAGCCACCCCGGAGGAAATCAAGGGCGACGTCACGCGCCGTCGAATGGCCGCGAGGAGATAGGTGCATCGACCTTCCTGGGAGGATCGGGATGCGTGAAGGAAGAGCGTAATGATCGAACTAAGCTGTGACGTGTTGGTCGTCGGAGGCGGGGCTGCCGGAAGCCGCGCCGTACTGGAGGCCAAGCGATGCTATCCGGAGTTAAAGGTGCTTCTGGCAGTTGCCGGCAAGTGCGGCAAAACTGGCAGCACGCAGTTGATAGCGTCGGAGAGTCTGGGCATCAATGCTCCCTTCAACTTTGCCGGAGACGGCGACAGCGCCGACGTGTACTACCAGGATATGTTGGCGACCGGCGGTGGTCTCAGCGATCCACGTCTTTGTCGAATCATCGCCGACGAATCTTGCGCAAGAATACGGGACCTCACCGACCTGGGCCTGGTGTTTGATTGCAACGCGGGCATTCCCATCCAAACGAAACTCTCCGGCTGTACCAAAGCGCGCTCCTTGACCTGTGGTGGTTCTACGGGGCGGGAGATGTTGAAGGCGCTCCAGAAAGGAAACGCTGAGTTAGGCGTCGACGTTCTGGAGAATGTTCGCATCCTCGAACTGTGTCAGAACGACAATGGGCGCGTGATCGGAGCTATCGGACTCAGGGGCGTCGACGTGGTCGTTATCCGCGCGGGGGCGACTGTTCTGGCGATGGGAGGCGCCGGCCGCCTCTTCCGACGCTGCTACGGTATCGCACCACTTGGGGCGCGATGCTGGGCCAGTTCGGATATTTGTACGTTTATTTCGTGTACGCTAGCTGGCTCCCGGGTTATCTGGTATTGCAGCGGAAGATGTCCATCATGTCGAGCGGTTTTGTGGCTATGCTCCCCTTCCTCGTTGGCGTGGCGGCAACGATTTCTGGCGGCTATATCAGCGATTGGATGGTAAGGAGGGGAGCGCGTGTTACAGTCGCCCGCAAGGTGCTTAGCTGTGGAGGATTGTGCGCAGCGACCATCTTCACACTACTGGGAGCCTACACCGCTTCCATGTGGCCGGCAATCACTTATCTTACGCTGGCGATAGCTGGATTCAGCCTGGCCACCGGTTCCATCCAAACGATGATGGTGGACATCGCCCCGCCGAATTACGTCGCATCATTGGTATCGCTGCAGAATTTCCTTGGCAATATGGGCGGGGCTTGTGCTCCATTGGTAACCGGAATTCTGCTGGCTACCACAAAGAGCTTTACGGTCCCACTGGCGACCGCTTAGGTTACAGGTGGTGGGAGGTGTTTAAGTATGAAGAAAGATTGTGGCGTGGTTTCTGTTTGTGATTGGCCTGTTTTGCCTGGTTGCGCCGCAGACGCCGATGAGACTAACTGAGCTGAAGTTCTTGTACAAGACGGCCTTCGCCGGCGAAGTGATACTCGGTATGTTGCTCATGTGAATTGCGTATTACCTGATTCGGTTTCCGGTTAGCTTGCCCGACGGGAAGGACGGAGACAAGCATTAGCTGTTGTCACTCACGGTTTGATAGTTATCTCTCGCAAGAAGTCAGCGAAAAAAGTGTTATTAAAACAAATGTTTATCGATGAAAAGGAGTTTTACAAGTGGCTGATCTAAGTGTGGTAGTAAATGGAGTCAGATTTAAGAATCCCGTGATCGTCGGCTCGGCGACCCCGACCATGGACTGGCGCGGAACGAAGAAGGGCATCGACGGCGGAGCCGGGGGCGCGATCGTGAAGTCTCTGTTCGGCGACGCCGGCAAGCTGGGACGCAACTTTCCCCGCCCGCGCTTTATGCTGTACGACTACAAGACGTACCCGGGCTATCCCGAGAAGCTGCCGCATTCCTTCACCTTGAACTCTCTGGAAGAGTGTTCCCACTTCGGCTACGAGGAGTACATGAAGGACGTGGACATCGCCAAGGAAAAGATCGACGATGCCGGCAACGTGATGGCGAGCCTGTCAGGCGTGACCATCGAAGAGTGGGAGCAGATGTGCAAGATGGTCAACGAGACTAAGGCGGACTGGGTTGAAATCAATGTTTCCTGCCCTTTCTCCGCTGACATGGGCGTTAAGATGGGCGCCGGGGACGTCGACCGGGCGCCGCTGATCGTGAAGCATTGCGCCGCCATTCTGAAGAAGCCCTTTAGCGTGAAGATTTCTCCCCAGGCCTCCGATCCGGTGGCCATCGCGGAGGCGGTGGAAAAGGCAGGCGGGCAGGCCGTCAACATGTCCGCCCGTTTCTCCGGTTTCATGATCGACATCGAGACTGCGAGCCCGATCGGACCAGGCGCGCAAGGCGGGTGGGGCGGCCCCTATCTGCTTGGCTACGGACTGAAGATCGTCAGCCAGGCGGCCAAACGGGTGAAGATTCCCATCATCGCCGGCCTCGGCGTGTGGGAGTGGCAGGATATCATCCGCTACATCATGTGCGGCGCCACCCTAGTGCAGTCCGGCGTTGGCCTCATGCTGCAGGGCTACAACATCAGCAAGAAGTGGGTCGACCAGATCGACACCTGGATGGACGACAAAGGCTATAATTCGCTGGACGAGATCCGTGGTATGGCCCTGCCGAATATCCTCCGCACTAAGGATGTCGTTCGCGCTCCTGAAGGCGTACACGCCATCGTGGACTTCAACAAGTGCGACCGCTGCGGCGTCTGCGTGAGAGGCTGCTTCTACGATGCCATCACCCTTACCAAGGTCGGTGCTGTCATTGACAAGAAGAAGTGCGACGGTTGCGGCATGTGCAAAGAGGTTTGCCCGGAAAATGCCGTGAGCATGAATTTCCCGCGCGCCAGGGCGGCTCAGGCATGAACCTGGTTGTGATGCTGTGAGGCTGAGCAGGCGGCGCGCAGTGAAAGGCTCGCCGCCTGCCAATGTTATCTTTCACTATTCTTATAAGAGGCGCTGTCATGCGACTAACACGCGAAGAAGAATCGATGCTGGCCGGAAAATCTGGATGGCCGGTTCAGAAGTCAATGGAAATCCTGGTGCAGTTGGGAGAGATCTACGGTGCCGAGAAGATGATCAAGGTCTCCAACGTCCACATGCCGGGGTCTTCGGTGGTGGTGGCGGGAGAAGCAGGGACAAAGTTCGTCGAGAAGATGGCCGGGTTAGGTGGAAAGTTCTGTGCCTTAACCACGCTGAACCCCGGGGCGGTTAACTTCGACGCGTGGCAAGAGACCGGGTATCCCGAAAAGACCTATCAATTGCAGCGGCGACTGACGGATGCCTACCAGACCATGGGTGCGGTTCCCTGTCATACCTGCACGCCCTACTTGATCGGCAATTGCCCGAGGCGCGGTGAGCACATAGCTTGGGGCGAATCATCGGCGATTGCGTTTGCTAACTCCGTCCTAGTATTACTACGTTAAGTTATTGACAGTTCTTTCGTCGGGTGCTACCGTTGCGAGCATGACCGACGCCCAGGTCGAGAAGTGCGTAAGGCGCTTGCAACAGTTTCTGGCAGATCTGCT
>JBEKBO010000107.1:0-16038 GCA_050015355.1 Candidatus Korobacteraceae bacterium
TCGATCCCCAACTCGCGTTTCCCCCGGTCATAGCCGATCGCAGCAATGCTCGTCGAATCCACCGCCACACACTTCATCATGCCAGTCTAACTGCGACAGAGTTTATGAGACCACTTCTAGAGCCTTGGTGAATAATCCCACCTAGGAGCCCCGCCACATCATTTTGGAAGCTGATTGTTTATAATCGCGCCGATGACCATTTCCACTATCGTCGCGCAGGCCTCGCAGCATTCGTGGTTCCAGGTTCTGAATAACTGGAGCGACGATAGCTTCGAGTTCGTGCGGCACGACGTTCCCAAGATATTTGGCGTTCTGATCGTAGCCTTTATCCTCTCGCGTTTTCTGAAGAGCCTCAAGAAACACCTGATGGAATTGAGCCGGCGGGAGACGGTTCAGTCGACGCTCCGCGCCACGCAGTTGCGGACCGTGGCGAGTGTGTTTCACAGCATCGGGCTGGTCACGATCGTCTTCGTGGCGGGGATGCAGATTCTGCCCCTGTTGGGCATCAATATTGGGCCGCTGCTGGCAAGCGCGGGCATAGCGGGGCTGGCGATTGGCTTCGGCGCGCAAACGCTGGTTCGGGATTTCATCAACGGTTTCTTTATTCTCATCGAGAACCAGTTCGACATTGGCGACGTGGTCAAAATCGGCGCCGTACAGGGGACAGTCGAGAAGCTGACGCTGCGGCGCACCGTGCTGCGCGATGCGGATGGCGCCTTGCATACGGTTCCGAACGGCCAGGTCACGATTGTGTCGAACCTGACGCGCGACTGGACGCAACTGGCGCTGCACATTTCCGTGGGCTACAACGAAAACAGTGACCGGGTGGTGGAGCTGCTGAACGAAGTCGCCGGCGAAGTGCGGCACGATCCGGCGTTTGCCGAATCGATTGTTGCCGACCCCATCGTTCCCGGCATCGAGAAGGTTTCGGCGGAAGAAGTCGACTACCTTATGCTGGTGAAAACCAAGCCCGGCGAGCAGTACGCGGTCAGCCGCGAGCTGCGGCGCAGAATCAAGGAGTGTTTCGACAAGAACGGTATTCAGCCAGGCGGCCAGCACCGTTTCTATGTGGTCGGAGACACTGCCTCATCGCCGAAGACGTAACCCTTTCGAGCCGCCGCCCGGCGAGCTCCGGACACCGCACAACCTGAGTAGCGCGAAAAAATTCCAGTGACATCGCAGGTCCGCAGGTTTTGCATCTAAAATTTTGGCATGTGGTGGCGATTCCTTGGCGTGGACATTGCAGCGGGCGCTGTGCTGGTCGCAGCGTGGTACTTGGTGTTTCTGCGTTTGAACCGCAAGCGGGGCGGGCGAATTCTGCATTGGATCGAGCAAGCTCTTGAAGGCAAAGGTCTTATCGCCGGGGTAAAGTGGCTATCGGCCTCTCGCATGCAGGTGCAACTTCGGCTTTTTGACTCCGGCTTCTGCCGACCGTCGATGCTGGTTCACCTTCTGCCGCGCGAAACCCCATTGCAGTGGGTCATAAGCCTGCTAAGACGGCGTCGCGAAAGCCTCACGTTTGAATCCGACCTGCCTTGCGCTCCTAATTTCAATCTGGAAGTTCAGAACCATCGCTGGTGCGGCAGAACCCGCCGCAAACTTGTGCCTGACAAGAACTGGACCCTCGCCCGGGTAGGCCCATTCCTCATTACCAGCCGTCCCGACTGGCAGCACGACATCCAGAATATGGTGGAGTCGACCGTAGCCTCCCGCGATTGCAATTTCATCCAAGTGAGGTTCGGGCGCAGCACGCCGCATTTTTCCGCGACCATTCCGCTGACCACCCTGCAACCTGACTCCAATGTCGAAACCGGCGTCTTTGACGCCCTCAAAGACCTCGCCGCCGGCGCTTCCGCATCGCGCTTTTAACAAAAAAGTCTAGGCCGCTCTTCCCAGCTTCACTCGCCCTGACCGTAACCGTCGAGATGAACGCACACCGATTGCTTGTGCCCGCGTTCGTACCTCGTAAGCGGGCACATTGTGAAGTCTCCAACGATGGCGTAGTCCAACCAATTACCTCGGCTAACGATCATGTCGTCGAGCTGGTCATCTCCCCCTGTGGACAACAGTCTCTTCGTGCCGATCACCCAAATACCGTTGTTCTCCGCATAAATAGCGTATCTGCCGTGTACTGTGAAGCACTTCCCAACCTTCGCCTCAGTGCAGTTGTCAGCTCCGAATGCGCCAGTTGTCAGCATCAGAAGGAAAGTGGACGACAAGAAAACTCGAGCTGCCATGTGGATCATAGTAATCGACATGCCCTTGTGTGTTTAGCATAACTGTCGCTACAGGCCTTATCACCGCTCGCACAACAGAATGCACCAGCTAGGGGTATTAACATTCGGCGCAGGTAGCGTGATCTATTGCAAGTGTGTCATCCTGAGCGTAGCGAAGGATCTGCTGTGCGTCCGGTCCCCTCACTGAGGTCGTCCCAGGTGGGATTTTCGCGCTCGATCAGCGCAATCTTCCTCTCCCTTCGCCAGCTTTTGAGTTCCTTTTCGCGCGCAATTGCTCGCACCACTTTGTCGTAGATCTCGTAATAAACTAAGCGATCAATATTGTAGCGGGATGCGAAGCCCCGGAGAAGTTTCCGCTTGTGCTCAAAGATGCGGCGGTCGAGGTCTCCAGTCACCCCGACGTACAGGTTGCGGCTGCGGCTGGCGAGAATATAGACGTAATACATGGCGATTCGAAAAAGCAGATCCTTCGCTTCGCTCAGGATGACACTTCCACAAGCTGAACGCTACGCGATAGATCACGGTCCGCTGGGCGGGCGGCCTACTCAAGCCTCTTTTTCTGGTGGGGGCTGGGGGCCCACATCCGCCCGCTGTTGGCGAATGCGGGAGTGCCGCGCCCCATGTCCCGGTTCCGCCGCCGCAGCCTTCTACCTGAGGTCTGAAAATCTGAAATCTGAATCTGAAATCTGAAATATCTTTCCCCTAAAGTCCCGCAAGTTTCTCCAGCACCGCTATGGTTGCCGAGTAATCCAGACCTTGCTGTTCCTTGGAAGTCATCTGATAGACCTCTTCTACTTTCTCCAAGGCGGGCAACTTGGCTCCCGACTCATGCGCGGCCTGGAGAATGAGCTTGACGTCCTTGTGCATCAGGTAGAGCGGGAAGCTGGGCGCGAAGTCGCGCTGGAAGACCATCTGCGCCTTGCGGTCGATCAGGGGCGAGCGGACAGCCGCCGATTGGATCAATTCCCACCATTTTTCCGGAGGCACTCCTAGTTTGCGGATGAGGGTCAGCGCTTCGGCAAAAGCCTCGTACATCATTGCCGCCATCAGGTTCATGCCGAGCTTGGCCGATTCGCCCAGGCCGGTTTTGCCGATGTGGATGACCTTCTTGCCCATCGCCGCGAACAGCGGCTGAAGTTTTTCAACGGCTTGGTCGGGACCGCCGACGATGAACACCAGTTGGCCGGACTCGGCGCCGGCTTTGGAACCGGTCACCGGCGCATCGACAAACTGTGCTCCCTTGGCCGCTACCCGCTCGGCGAACTTGCAACTCGCCGAGGGTGCAATCGTGCTGGAATCGACGACGATCATCCCGGCCCGCAAAGCGGATTCGACCCCATCGGCTCCAAACAGAACCTGTTCGACAGCTTTGGTATCGGCGACGCAGAGCCACACGACCTCGGCGTTCTTAGCGGCTTCAGCCGGAGTGCCGGCCACGCGAGCGCCGGGAACGATCTTGCCTGAGGTGCGATTCCACACCACAACCTCGTGACCGGCTTTGGCAAGGTTCACGGCCATCGGTCTGCCCATAATTCCCAAACCCAGGAAAGCAACTTTCATGATTGAGACCTCTTAATTGAGAACATTATGTTTGAACTTTTACCGAGCATACTACGTGGGGTCTCCGGCACGCGCCGTGTGCGCGTGTGGGGCAGAGCAGCGGGCGCCGCGAGAGCGCCCCGGATCGCTCGGGTACTCGGGCGAAGGCCTTAACCAGCGCAAACCGCGCCATCGCAAGCAGTGATAATCTTGACCACTCTCGGCGAATTCTTGAAAATCACCAATGACACCAACGTGACACTCAGGTATCTTATACAAAACCTTCAGAAGCGTTGCTCTGTGGTGGAAAACTCAAGATGTGGATTGTACGCCTAGCTCTCCGAAGACCGTATACGTTCGTCGTGGTTTCGCTTTTGGTATTCATTTTGGGAATATCGGCGATCGTCACGACTCCAAAGGATATTTTCCCCATCATTGACATTCCCGTTGTGAGCGTGATTTGGAGCTACAACGGGCTTTCACCGGAAGAGATGGCTAACCGGATGGTTACCATCTCCGAGCGGGCAATGACGACCACCGTCAACGACATCGAGCACATCGAGTCGCATGCTTATTCGGGCGTTGCGGTCATCAAGATTTTCTTTCAGCCGACGGCCAAGGTGGAAACGGCGCTTTCGCAGGTGACCGCGCTGGTGCAGACGCAGTTGAGAATCATGCCTCCGGGCACTACTCCTCCGTCGATCGTGAAGTACGATGTCTCTTCGGTTCCGGTTTTGCAGATGGGCCTTTCCGGCGAGGGTTTGAGCGAGCAGCAGCTCTTCGATTACGGTTTGAACTACGTCAGAACGCAACTGGCGACCGTGCAGGGCGCGTCCGTTCCGCTGCCTTACGGCGGCAAACAGGCCCAGATCATGGTCGATCTCATCCCCAACCAGCTTTATGCCAAGCATCTGTCGCCAGCCGACATCTCCAACGCGATTTCGTTCCAAAACCTGATTCTGCCGACGGGATCGGTCAAGATGGGCGACCGCGAATACCCCGTTCGCCTGAACAGCAGTCCGTTGACGATAGCGGATATGAACGAGCTGCCAATCAGGGCGTCTGGCGGGGCCGTAGTGCTGCTGAAGGATGTAGCCCAGGTGCGCAGCGGTTATCTGCCGCAGATCAACGTGGTGCGCATCAATGGCAACCGCGCCTCGCTGATGACGATCCTGCGCAACGGGCACGCTTCCACCTTGGACATCGTGCGGCAGGTCAAGGCGGCTCTGCCTCGCGTGCAGTCGATCCTGCCTCCAACGTTGAAGATTACCCCTCTCTTCGATCAGTCGCTGTTTGTGCGCGCCTCAATCTACAGCGTGCTGAAAGAGGGCATCATCGCGGCGGTGCTGACCGGCCTCATGATCCTGGTCTTCCTGGGGAGCTGGCGCAGCACGCTGATCGTTTGCACCTCGATTCCGCTCTCCATCCTGACTTCGCAGATCATTCTTAGCGCGCTCGGGGAAAGCATTAACGTGATGACCCTGGGCGGTATGGCCCTGGCGGTGGGAATCCTGGTGGACGATGCCACGGTCACCATCGAAAACGTGCATCGCAACATGGCGATGAGGAAGCCGCTGACGCGCGCGCTGCTCGATGGCGCGCAGCAGATCGCAGTGCCGACCTTTGTCTCCACGCTTTCCATCTGCATCGTTTTTGTGCCGGTAGTGCTGCTGACTGGGGCCGCCAGATTTCTGTTCACGCCTTTGGCCATGGCGGTTGTGTTTGCCATGCTCGCCTCTTACTTCTTTTCGCGAACCCTGGTCCCGACCATGGTGCACCATATGCTGGGACCCGAAGTGCCGATCTATGCGACCGAAGAGGGAAAGCACGGCCACCACATGGACCTGGGTTGGGTGTGGCGCGTGCATTTCAGGTTCGACGATTGGTTCGAAGGTATGCGCGAGCGCTATCGCCAACTGCTGGAATGGAGCCTGCACAACCGGCGATTGGTACTGGGACTGTTCGCGGTGTTCGTGGCCGCCTCCTCGTTGCTGGTGTTCGTCATCGGGCAGGACTTTTTCCCCTACGTCGATTCCGGACAGATACGCTTGCACGTGCGCTGTCCGGCGGGCACGCGAGTAGAGACTACCGAGCAGATCTTCGCCCAAGTTGACGAGGAAATCCGTCGCATTATCCCGCCCGAAGAGGTGCAGCTTGTTCTCGACAACATCGGCCTTCCGGTCAGCGGCATCAACCTGGCGTTCAGCGACACCGCCAGCATTAGTGCCGCCGACGGCGACATCCTGATTTCGCTCAATCCCGAGAAGCACGGTCCGACCCGCGAATACATGCGGCTCCTCCGCGAACGGTTGACCGAGAAATTCCCGCAGGAGACTTTCTTCTTTGCGGCCGCCAATATGACCACGCAGATTCTGAACTTCGGATTGCCTGCACCCATCGACATTCAGGTGGTTGGCCGCGACCCGGTGAGGAACTACGAGGTGGCCGAACGGCTGCTGGCCCGTGTGCGCAAGGTGCCGGGTGTGGTTGACGCGCACATCCACCAGGAGGTGGCGCGCCCGCAATTCGACGTCAATGTGGATCGGGCAAAAGCGCAGCAGCTTGGGCTGACACAGCGCGATGTGGCCCAGAGCATGCTCATTTCGCTCAGCGGCAGCTATATGGCGGCGCCCAATCAGTGGTTGAACCCCGCCACCGGCATCAACTACCAGGTTACGGTTCAGACTCCGCAGGCCTTGATTCCATCCCTGGACGCCATGCAAAGCACGCCGGTGAACGGCCCGCAAAACATCCAGACAAACCCCAAGGACACGCATCTGCTGGCGACCCTGGCAAAGGTCAACCGCTCAACCAGCCCAACCCTGATCAGCCATTACAACGTGCAGCCAGTGTATGACATTCTGTGTGACGTCGATCTGCGCGACCTGGGTGGAGTGGCGGGAGACGTCCAGAAGATTCTGGATGAAGAGACTGGCTCGGGAAGGCTGCCGCGCGGCTCTTGGCTGGTCATGCGCGGGCAGGCCGAGACGATGCATAGCTCTTTCGTCCGCCTCGGATTAGGCATCGGCTTCGCGGTGATCTTCATTTACCTGCTGATGGCAGTCAACTTCCAGTCGTGGCTCGATCCGTTTATCATTCTCATGGCCCTGCCCGGCGCTTTTGCCGGCATTCTGTGGATGCTGTTCATCGCGCAGACGACTTTCAGCGTTCCCTCCATGATGGGTACCATCATGGCTATTGGCGTGGCGACCGCCAATAGTATTCTGGTGGTGAGCTTTGCCAACGACGAGCGCGCAACCGGCATGGGACCGCTGGAAGCAGCGCTTTCGGCCGGTTATGTTCGTCTGCGCCCGGTCTGCATGACCGCCTTAGCCATGGTCATCGGCATGGTTCCCATGGCTTTGGGCTGGGGCGAAGGCGGCGAGCAGAACGCGCCGCTGGGGCGGGCGGTGATCGGCGGCTTACTGTTCGCCACCGTGAGCACACTGTTTATCGTGCCGATTTTCTATACCGTTTTCCGCAAGAAGGCCCCGATCGATTGGGACCAGGAGATCGACCTCGAATCGCACGAGGAACTGCCGGAAGAAGGGGCGCAACCCGCGTAGTTGGAAATGAACCAGATGAATTCCAATGATCTAATGAATGGCGGCTCAGGCGCGGAGCAAGTGCAGGTTGAAAACGACCCGCAGACGGGGCAGATTGCTCCCGAACAGCGCCGCGATCTGCGCTCCACCAAATCGGTGCTCAGGCTTGCTCTGTTGATGCTGGTAGTCTTCGGGCTGATCCTTGTTTTGGGCTATATCCCGCGCTTCCGGATTAAGGAGGCGATCGCCAAAGCGGCGAAACGCCAGCAGAATGCGGTTCCCGTGGTTGCGGTGACCGCCGCTGTCAGGTCGAAGTCGAGCGCCCAGCTATCATTGCCGGGGTCCACGGCCGCGCAGGTGGAAGCGCCCATTTACGCACGCGCTTCGGGTTATGTCGCCAAGCGTCTGGTAGACATCGGCGACCACGTCAAGGCAGGACAATTGCTCGCCATCGTCGACGCTCCGGACCTGGATCAGCAGGTGGACCAGGGCCGTGCCAGCCTGCAACAAAGCGAATCCGTGCTGCACCAGGTGCAGGCGCAGGCAAAGCTGGCCAGCGTGACCTGGGAACGCTACAAGGTATTGGTGGCGCGAGGCGTTCTCTCCAAGCAGGATGGCGACACGCAGGAGGCGAACTACAACGTCTCCCTGGCGAATGTGCGGGCGGCGGAGGACACAGTCAACGCCAACCGGGCGAATCTGCGGCGCCTGGTCGAGCTACAAAGCTATGAGCGCGTACTGGCGCCATTCGCGGGCGTCGTCATTACCCGCAACATCGACGTCGGCTCGCTGATTTCCTCCTTCGGCGGCGGCCTCGGCGGCGGAGTCAACACTGCGGGAACAGGAAGCGTCACCATCCCGGTTACAGGCAGCGCTACGCTGGGCGCGGAGATGTTTCGCATCGCCCGCCTGGACCATCTGCGTGTTTTTGTAAGCGTGCCGGAAAGCAGCGCGCAATATGTAGTAGTTGGCCAAACAGTGGATCTGACGTTCGATTCCGTTCCCGGGAAAACCTTTCAGGGCAAGGTGGTCCGCACCGCACACGCAATCGATTCCACTACCCGCACCATGCTGACGGAAATACAGGTGGAAAACCGCGACGGCAAATTGATGTCCGGAACTTTCGCGACCGTGACCTTTAACAACATTCGCGCCCTGCCGCCGGTGATCGTTCCCGGCGACACAATCATTACCCATGCCAACGGGACCTCGGTCGCGCTGGTGCGAAATAATAGCGTGCATTTGCAGCCAGTGGTGCTCGGGCGCGACTACGGCGCCCAGACGGAGATTCGTGAGGGCCTGCAAGAGGGCGACTTGGTCATCGTGAACCCCGGCGATACCGCAAGAGAAGGAGCCACGGTGACAGCGCGCATACTCGCCGACACCCAGGTACCGGACGCGGATTCCGGCGGGAAGGACAAAGCCATTAAGACGCGGAATTCGGCTTCGCCCGGGCAGTCTTCCGGGGAATGAGAAATCCGGCAACCTCGGGGTCCCCGGCAGGCGCCGAAGTTGCGCGTGTTGGGGCGGAACCATCAAGCCATACCGGCAGGCTCCGGTAGGCACACCAATTCAAGTGACGACGGGCGTGTGCTAACACTGGGCACATCAACCTTGAAACTGCTCTAGAAGGCGAGATGAGATCAACTTTACGTTTGTTGCGGCTGGGTTCTTTCCTGCTTTGCGCGACGTTGCCGTTCACCGCGGTCGCGCAGGATCAGGCCGCTTCCACGGTAAAGCAGCCGATTGCGGAAGACAATATCGGACGGCGGTACAACGAACAAGAGCTGTCTACCGCATTGCAGAAAACGGAAGAGACGGAGACGCGTCCGGTCGGCGAATCGGCAAAGGGATTGGGTCGGCCGGCGTTTGTCGGCACATACTTCGCCCACTTCGTTCCTCCGTTACGTCTGCAGAATACGGATCGCCTGGCCAATCTGATCCGCCAGGGGAAGCTTTATCTCTCGTTGCACGACACCATCCTGCTGGCCGTGGAGAACAATCTTGATGTCGAGCAGCAGAGATATCAGCTCGCGATGGCGGACACCGACGTGGTGCGCGCCAAGGGAGGCGGAGTAACCCGTGGCCTGCCGCTCACCGTGCTGCAATCGCCGGTCGGCATCGGCGGTCCTGGCAGCCCGCTGCTGAATAGTGCGGCCAGCACAGGCTCGGTGAGTCCGACGGCTTCGACCGTGGCCAATGTTTTCGACGTGAACCAGCTCACGGAAGCCACGACGAACCTTTCGATCCAGGGTCCCACCCCGTTCTCGTCCGGGCCGCCCATTCCCGGCTATGATCCAGTTTTGGTGGGGCAGTTGGCGTGGATGCACCTGCAGTCGATCGTAATTCCGCCGGTTGCTTCCAAGAGCACCAATAACGCATTCGCCAATCTCACCTTAGCCCAGGGAATCAGCACGGGCGCTCAGTTCCTCGTCGGTTCCACCAACGCTTCCGACCTCCTGAACTTTTTCGCTTCGAGCCCCGATCCGTTTCGCAGTCCCAACGTGGTCGCCAGCGTAGTGCAGCCGCTGTTCCGCGGCTGGGGAGTGGATGTCAATCGCCGCTACATCCGCATCGCGCAAAACAACCTCAAAGTTTCGCGGCTGGTTTTTCGCCAGCAGCTCAGCGATCTCATCTTCGGCGTCAGCCGCATTTACTACGACCTGGTGAGTTTGAACGAAGACGTCAAGGTTAAGCAGGAGACGCTGGCGGCGGCGCAGCAACTCTATCAGGACGACAAAAGCCAGGTAGAAGTCGGCACGCTTGCTCCGCTTGAGCTGACGCGCGCACAGGCGCTCGTCTCGTCGAGCGAACTCGACCTCACTCGCGCCCAGGGACTGGTGGTGCAACAGGAAGCGGTTGTCAAGAGCATGATTTCGCGAACCGGAACGGCCGACACCGTTATCGCCGCCGTGCGCATCCTGCCGACCGATACCATCGTGGTTCCAGAAACCGAGAACTCTCCCCCGATGCCGAAGCTGATCCAGCAGGGTTTGGCAAATCGCGCCGATTTGGCCCAGGCGGCCATCCAGGTCAGGAACGCCGAAATCACCGTTAAGGCCTCGCGCAACCAGGTCCGTCCGGAAATCGACCTGCTCGGCGCGGCCATGACGCGCGGCAACATCGGCAGCAGCTCTATCATCTCGGTGGCGCCGGTTGTGTTGCCGCCTTCCACGCCGGCCGGCAAAGAGAGCCACTTGTACGAAGCCGGCATCCAGGTCAATGTTCCTTTCCGCAACCGCGTCGCACAGGCCGACGCCGCGCGAGACGAGATACAGCTTCGGCAGATGCAGGCCCGGCTGCAACAACTGGAGAACCAAGTGCGCGACGAAATCGAAAACGCGCTCACCGCGCTCCAGGTGGCGCGATCCGCCTATGTTGCCGCCGTCCGCAGCCGTCAATTCCAGGAAGAACTGCTCGACGCCGAAAAACAAAAGCTGTCGGTGGGAACGTCGGTTAACTTTTTCATCGTGCAGGATGAAGGGTTTCTTGCGCAGGCGCGCTCAACCGAAGTGGTGGCCCGCAGTACTTATATCAAGTCCCGTGTTTCGCTGGAACGCGCAATCGGGGCGCTGCTGGAGTCGCACAACATTCAGCTCGACGATGCCATCCGCGGCGAGCTCCCGGATGTGTCGCCCGCGGGTGCGGAAACGCCCAGGAGCAACTAGTGTAGTGTCCCAGAACCGCCTCGCGTAACTGAACACGGCTCGTGAGTGTCACTGTTTTTTCTCGCACCTCTTTGCGCTACAGTAGAAGGCTATGCCGCCCGACCAACAAGAAGAGAAGAAATTGACGGTTGAGGTTACGGGCTCTGTGGCCCGGATTTCGCTGAACAATCCTCCGCTCAACGTGATTGACCTGGAGATGATGGGCATTTTGCGCGAACACCTGATTGCGCTGGAGCAAAAACCGCACGTCACGGCGATCGTTTTCGCCGGAAACGAGCGAGTATTCTCCGCCGGTTTGGATGTTGCCGCGCTCGCGCCACAGACCGTGGAGACGACACTGCACAAGTTCCACGCCGTGGTGCGCGCTTTGGTGGCCACGTCGAAGCTGACCATCGCCAGTGTGCGCCGCCACTGCCTTGGCGGGGGAGCTGAGCTGGCGTTGGTGTGCGACATCGTTTATGCCGGCAGCGATGCCATTTTCGGATTTCCGGAGATCAAGCTGGCAGCGTTTCCGCCGGTGGCGATGGTCGCGTTGTCCGCGATTGTCGGGCAAAAGCGCGCAGCGGAACTGCTGTTTACCGCGCGCAGCCTCACCGCGCCGGAGGCGCTTGCCATGGGCTTGGTGAACGCAATCGCCGACGATCCCGAGACGCTGGTAAGCGAGTGTCTACAGCAGGTTTCACAGCTTAGCCCGGCGGCGCTGCGCATCGCGAAGAAGGCTTTTTACGGCTGGGAAGCGATGCATTTCGAGAAGGGACTGATGCGCGCCGAGGAGATTTACCGCGAGTATGTCACGCGCAGCGCGGACGGCAAGGAGGGCATTCGCGCCTTCATCGAAAAGCGCCGCCCAAAATGGACTGGCAAATGAGCGCATCGCTTGCCAAGGCGCGGTCATCGCGGAAGGCGAAGCTCGGGTGCGAGCAATCAAAGCGGCGAAGCCCGCGCATCGAGCCGAACTTGCCGTGCAGTGCGTTTGCTCAACCTGCCGGTTGACTGGCGCGGTAGGAATGCCCCTGGGCAATCGGTGCACGACGTTATTCGTATGTGGTTCAAAACCCGCTCCTAGCGCGGCAGAAGTTCAATTCTGAGTTCTAGTCGCAAGTTTTTGTATCGATTATGTTCTTGCAACCAGCCACCAGTCAGTGGTTTACGAATTTGGGTACCTGACTTGTAAGTTTTTGCCCCAAAATCAGGCCGTAATCTCGTACAATAGAAGACATGGCAACAGGCTGGGAAACCAAATCAGTTCTAGAGCAACAACTTTCAACACAAGCCCTCACCGAAATAGAAAACGAAAGAATCTCCCGCGAAAAAGCAATACGCACGCGCGAACTGCAAACTCTCAACCTGAGTTGCGCTCGCGTAAGGGAGCAATTGGAGCGTTCGCAGAGTCCTCGCTACAGCGAACTTCTGCAGCATGAGCTCCATCATCTGGAGAGCGAGTTAGCCCGCAAGCGGTAAGACTGCGTGCAGGGCCCGTTTGGCGAGCGTGGGTGCGAACTCCGTGTCGCTCCGCCTGCTTTGAGGGGCGGAATACGTATGTTGTCGAATGCCGGTCTCGCAGTGTCATTCCACCGTGTTTTAGCTGCCGTCTTCCTCGCGGTAGCCGCCGCCGGGGAGTCCCATTGGTGGTGATTTCGCACAAAACGTTGGTTTTTTTGATGCCGTAGAGCTGGTTATCACGATAGAGTGTGATGACGGTCACAGCCCCCTGTGTGCCTCAGGAGCACAATCTACCGACCCGGGGGGTATTTGTATGCCAGTCCTGATTATCGGGGTCGTCTTCCTTGTCCTGTTTCTCATCATGGGCGTCATGAGCCTGACCGCCGTTGCCAGCGAGCACCGCTTCCAGCGGGAAGTCGACGAGTACAAGCGGGCTACCGGAATTTCGACGGACGGGGCCAACAAGACTGTCGGTTTGAAGTCCGCGGCCGCGGGACGCTGATGCCCGATGTGAAATCTCCGCTTGCGAAGTGAGGCGGCGCCTGCCGTCAAGCGAGTAGTCTAATCTCCTCATGCCGTGCCCCACGCGGTAATCCAGTTTGATCGCAACTACGAGTGTGGTGTCCAAGAAATACCTCGCATAACTAAACACACTTCGCGAGTGTCAACCGCCGGCTCCCTTGCGGGGCAGACCTTCCGCGTATACGGTTCACAGTCACTGTTTGACAAGCCTATACGCATCATTGCAATCTGAATCGATTGCCAGTCAGGATTACAAAGGCGGAGATTCGAACCTGGAGGCTTGCGTGAGCCTGAACCTCATTCTGAAACCGCTGCGGATAGCGGTGACAGTTTTTCTTTGTTTAGCTGTCCTGGCGGTTCCGGCAGCCATGGCCGCGCAAGCGCGGGAGCGCATTACGGTGGCAGCGGCCGCCGATCTGAATTTCGTGTTGCCGGAGATTGCTGCCGCCTTCGAGCGCACAGCGGGCATTGGGGTTCAGCCGGTCTTCGGATCGTCGGGAAACTTCTATGCCCAAATCCGCAATGGCGCTCCCTTTGACGTGTTTCTCTCGGCCAATCTCGACTATCCGGAACGGCTGGCTCGCGAGGGGTTTGGCGTTCCCGATTCGCTGCTGCGCTATGCGCGCGGAACGCTGGTGCTGTGGGTGCCGAATCGCCTCGGACTCGATCCGGCGCAAGGATTGCAACTGCTGCTCCGTCCCGAGGTTCATAAAGTGGCGATGGCGAATCCCGCTCACGCACCCTACGGACAGGCAGCAGAGACCGCGTTGCGCTCCAGCGGCCTGTATGACGCAGTGAAGCCCAAGCTGATTCTTGGGGAAAACATCAGCCAGACCGCACAGTTCGTGCAATCCGGCAATGCCGAGGCCGGTCTGCTCTCGCTTTCACTGGTAAGAGGCCAGCCGATGGAATCCCAGGGGAGATACTGGACGGTTCCTGATTCGCTCTATCCTCCGCTGGACCAAGGCGCGGTGCTGTTGAAATCGGCGGCGCACCAGGCGGCAGGCCGCAAGTTCCTGGAATTCCTCGCCAGCGCCCAGGGGCGCGAGATTCTGGCGCGCCATGGCTTTCGTCGTCCCTCCGGGGAGAGCAGTAAATGAATCTGCCAGCCCTGTGGGTCACGCTGAAGCTGGCGGGCATTGTTGCCGTGCTGCTCATGATTGTGGGATTGCCGGTAGCCTATTGGCTGGCGTTTTCCCGCTGGCGATGGAAGTTTCTGCTGGACGCGGTGGTGGCCATGCCGCTGGTGTTGCCGCCGACTGTGCTTGGCTTCTACTTGCTGGTTGCCATGGGCCGCAAAGCCCGCTCGGTGCGTGGTATACGAGATGGGCCGGGCATTCGCTGGCGTTTACCTTTGAAGGACTGGTCGTCGGCTCCGTGATCTACAGCCTGCCGTTCGCCGTGCAGCCGATTGCAGCTTCGTTTTAGGCAGTCGACCCGGACCTGATTCGCGCCTCCGCAACTCTCGGAGCTTCGCGCTGGCGCACCTTCTGGCGAGTGGTTGTTCCGCTTTCCGGGCCGGGTATTTTTACCGGTTTCACCTTGAGTTTTGCGCACACCTTGGGCGAATTCGGCGTGGTCCTCATGATCGGCGGCAACATTCCGGGCGTGACGCAGACCATCTCGATTGCCATTTACGACAACGTGCAGGCGTTGGACTACGCCTCGGCAAATCATGCCGCGCTGCTTTTGCTGGTGCTTTCGTTTGCCATACTTTCCGTGGTCTACGGCTTCAACCGGCGCCGGCGCAAGCCGCCGCATGAGTGGGCAATCCGGTGATCGGCGGCCGAGATAATCCCGCTCCTGGATTGCCGCGGAGGAAGCTCTCGCTTTCAAGCCGCTTCAAACTGCGCATGGGCGCGTTTGCGCTCGATGTCGCTTTCGAGCTGCCGGCTGGGATCACGATTCTCTTCGGAGCCTCCGGCGCAGGCAAGACAACCCTGTTGAACTGCTTGGCTGGACTGCTGAAGCCGGAATCGGGAAGCCTCGCCGTCGACGGCCGCGTGCTCTACGATTCCGACGCGAGAATCGACGTCCCTGTGCAGCAGCGGCGGGTGGCATATCTTTTCCAGCAGCTTGCGCTTTTCCCTCACCTCACGGTGCTGCAAAACGTTGAGTATGGGCTGGCTGAGCTGGAGCGCCCAGAGCGCGGGCGCAGAGCGCAGGCGATTCTGGAGAGGTTCGGCATTGCGGGATTGTCCGGGCGGCGTCCTAACGAAATCTCCGGTGGCGAGCGGCAAAGAACGGCGCTGGCGCGAGCCTTGGTGCGGGAGCCGGAATACTTGCTGCTCGACGAACCGCTGACCGCGCTCGACGCCGCAACCAAGGGCGGCATCATCGATGACCTGCGGCGCTGGAATGGTGAGCGCCAGGTGCCCGTGCTCTACGTCACTCACGACCGTTCCGAGGTCTTTGGTCTTGGCGAGCATCTGCTGGTGCTCGATCAAGGCCGCATCGCGGCCGCCGGAACGCCTTATGAGGTGCTGGAAGAGCCGCGGCGCGAGTTCATCGCATCGCTGGCGGGTTTTGAAAATCTGCTTCGCGCACGGGTCGAAAGCGAGCACCCGGAGGCGGGGACGATGACCGTTTCCCTGGAAGCGGCCGGCGTGACGCTGGAATGTCCCCTGCATCGCGGCGAACTTGGCATGGCGGTCAGGGTTGGCATCCGTGCCGGAGACATCATGGTGAGCCTGGCCAGACCCGAGGGGCTGAGCGCGCGCAACATTCTGCCCGCCACGATTCGCTCTCTGCGTCGTATGGACGTGCTGATTGAGGCGTACACGGAAGCCACCGGCACTGCTCCGGCAGATGGCGCGCCGCCGGTGCCATTCCGAGTGCACCTCACGGGCGGCGCGGTCGATGCTTTGCAACTGCGGGAAGGGCAGCAGATATATCTCGTGATCAAGACTCACTCCTGCCGGGTGATGCACGAGGGATAGAAAACAGCGGTTTGAAACATCCTGCTAGTATTACTACGTTAAGTATTAAGGAGAGCGAGGTCGCTCGATATTGCACCCACAGTAGACGCAGAAGCCGGTCCAGGTAATAAGCAGGTACTGAATCTCACGACGCGTCCGCGGCAGG
>JBEKBO010000108.1:0-15000 GCA_050015355.1 Candidatus Korobacteraceae bacterium
CTCACCCAGCCCAATTTGCTTGATTCGTTTGACAAACGATGCTGCACCCATCTCCGGGCAAAGATAAATGACGCGCTCCGGCTGCTCCAGCACGTTGAAGTAACCGAAGAGCGGTTCGCCTGTACAGCAGGCATGAGCGAAATTCAGCGCAATAATGGTTTTTCGTGAGCTAACCGGCCCGGCAAGCATCGTGATTGACCGCTTAACTAGGAATCCATCAATCAGAAACTCCGGAGGCTGGACATTTTGATATTCCTCTTCCGTCATGTACCGAGTCCGCCAATCAACCGGCGGCTTTGGTTCTTCAACGGCTGTGTTCTGTCCGATTGTCACATCTGGCCCGGCGTCCATAAAGGAAAACTTGCGTCCGGGAAATCGGCTTTCCATCTCAGCCCGAAACTCTTTCCAGCCTTTACCAGCGCATCTATGCTTACAGTCGAATCCATAACCGCCGCCCTCTATGTACATGATGCACGTTGATGTGCCCTCATTCGTGTTTTCGTGGGTGTCCCGCCAAGGGCATTCAATAGGCCGGTACCATTGCTTGCCCTTGTTGAACCAATCGCCCGTGACCGCTACTTCGTAGCACGCTAGAAAGCGGTCTAGCAAGTCCGTTTCGCGCTTCACATCAGCGGTCATTCCGCCAGAGGTGACGGCTTTTGGCGTCCCGCAGAGTTCGCATAACCGATTGAGCAATACGTCCGGCATGCCCGGGATTGACCGCCATTCCGCCACATACGGCTTGCCGGTCTTAGGGTGAATGCTACCCGGCCCGGTCATAATCAAGCGATTCTGCTTGAACTCGAAGAGATTTTCTATTGGGTTGCCATCGGCATCCTTACGCGCCGCTGTCATATTACCGGCCCGTTTGGTTCTCATGGTTTGGCGAAAGATGTAATAACAGCGGTTCTCCCGTGCGCTAACGCGGGTTGTGTCCCACACTTCGGGCGGAATGTCCGCGCACCCCGCCTTTAGTGCGGCCTCGTCATCCGTTTCCAGGAAGCAGAAAATTTCATCAGGGCATAAGCCGACGTTGGCGTCTGGCTTTTGCGCTGCCCATGAGGCGATCTGCTTGGCGTCTGTAGTGGCAGCATCGAAGTGGTCTGACTCGCCGGACATTGCGAACGGGCGTTTGTCTTTGGGTATGAGCGGAAAGACACGGAAGCCGCGCTCCGCAAGTGGAAGAGCGATATCGAGGAAATTAGCCATCATTGCATACCCCTTTCGTAGTCCGGCCTAATAAGCCCATTCGATATCGTCATCCACGTCCGGCGTCTCAACGAAGCGCAACTCACTGGCGTGCTCTTTCGCGAAATCCAGCCAAGTGCGGCCATCCTCTAAGACCAGACCGTCGGCCATACTCGTTGAATGCATTGCGAATATGCCAATAAGCGCGGGGTCAACCATTTGCAATTTGCGTGAGTAGAAAGACTGATAGTCGTTACTGATTTTGAATCCGTCGGTGCGGTTCGTGTCCGGGCCGTTCCACCTTATGCCTTCAAGGAGTAACCCAATGCCGAGGATTTCGCGGCCTGCAGCCTTCATGCCTTGTGCGCGGCGGAGCATCTTGTCAAATACTTCGGGATTCTGGCGGTCGTATTTATAGAATTTCGCCAGACACGCGGCATCTGAGGGAACGTCTAAGCCCATCGCACGTCGTACCCGATTGGAATTGGTAAGCGCGTCCGCCTGTCGATCGAAAGCCTGCCAATCACTAGTTAGAAGATCGCGGCGAAACCTTTTGCACCATTTTACCCACGCGAACAACGGCGCGGAATCCACGGTCTGTAAAATCACAAGGTGGTATTCAAAATCAAGCTCAGTGCACTTAGCCTTCACGAGCAGGGGCAGGCCGGGTGTGTCCCCGTCCGGAATCCAGCCGGGGTATTTTGGTGTGAGATGACAGCCAACGTGGAACACCCGCTTGTTGCGGGGGTCAACGAATGCGTAAATATCGTGTTTTTGTGACATTAAAATTCCTCCCAGACTCCAGCGTATGATAGGATCAAGAGCATGTCACGTGGCCCGTTACATTCCATTACACTCCCCATCCTTGTCGCTGCCGATACCCGGGAAACGGCGGACGGCGAAAGCACATGCTTTCCGCCGGGGCATACCAGTTTCACGGCCTTCCGCATCGTCAACCCTAGCGAAGTAGTGCGGCGCGGTGGGCAGCTAGGGAAAGAGGAAAGGCTTTACCGTGGCATCCTTCAACTAGCCCGGGCGTACGAGGGGAAAGATGAGCGTGCGATCCCTGTTGCAATTGAGCAGGTGCGCCCGTGGAATCCGTCCAATCGAATTCAAGTCGGGACGATCAGAGAAGACTGGACGGGAAATAAAAAATGGGAGGGAGCGCGATGGGTTTACTCCAGCGTGATGACCAACGCGCTACAAACAGCCCGGCTGGTCACATGGTGGCCGTACAAAGGTGACCGCATTTCCGCACCTGCCGTTTATTGCCCTGACTGGAAAACGGCAGCCTTCGTTGCCGCATCCATGGGGTGTGTTCGCATATGCCCGAAGTGCAAAAAGCTGTTTGTTCCACCAACAGACAACGTGGCTTATTGTACCCCGGCTCACGGTGTAGCATACCGGACGGCTTTATCGCGGTGGCGAAAAAAGGCACGGCAAGAGAAGGCCAGGAGGAAAGCCTTGTGCTAATTGACACCCTGCCTTACAATTTCGGCCCGGAAGGGATTCCGCATAACCGCTTGATTCTTAATTGGTGAGCGCGCCGGGACTCGAACCCGGGACCCTCTGCTTAAAAGGCAGATGCTCTACCTACTGAGCTACGCGCCCCGAAACAGGATCTACGCTAAAGCCTGCGATGACTGTGGTCACCTCTAAAAGCGGTTCCGCGCAGCTCCCACTTTGTAATTTATCACATCGGCGGGTTACTGCGAGTAGAACCAGGACTCACTTCGTGGTGATCATCGCATTGCCATGAACGAAAAGGCAGCCGCAAGGGCTGCCTTCCCCTTCGGTTTCAGAACAGGCACACCCGCAGCTATCGAAGCGATAAGCGCAATACGCAATCACCGTTCCAGCAGCTTATCGAGCGTATCGAAAAACGCCGGATACGAGATGGCCACACACTCCGATCCGTCGATAACGGTCTCGCCTGTCGCGCGCAAGGCGGCCACGCTGAAGGCCATGGCAATGCGGTGGTCCCCATGGGGGTTGATCGTCGCGCCATGCAACTGCTGTTTGCCTGGAATCACCATGCCGTCTTCCTTCTCCTCCACGGTGGCCCCCATGGCGCGCAAGTTCGAGGCAACGGCCGCAATTCGGTCGGACTCCTTGACCCGCAGTTCTTGCGCATCGGCTATGACGACACCCGATTCAGAATACGGCGCAATCGCGGCCAGCACCGGCAACTCGTCAATCAGCAACGCGCTCGTCGCGCCGCGTATTGCCGCTCCGCGCAGTTTGCCGCCGCGCACATGGATCGATCCCACCACCTCGCCGTTCCTTTCCGCTACGTGCAGGAAACGGATTTCAAGACCGAGCTGTGCGAGAACGTCCAGGATCGCTGACCGCGTAGGATTGAGCAGCAGGTTATCAACCACCAGGTTCGATCCCTGGAAAAGCGCGGCAGCGCAGAGAAAAAAAGCAGCGGAAGAGATGTCGCCGGGAACGGAAGCCTTGATCGCGCGCAATTGCTGCCCGCCCTGGATCGTCACGCGCATGTCATGACGCTCGACCGTGGCACCGAAGGCACGCAACGCCAGTTCGCTGTGATCGCGCGTTCGCAAGGGCTCTTCGACCGCAGTGGTCCCTTGCGCCAGCAACCCCGCAAACAGTACGCAACTCTTCACCTGAGCGCTGGCTACCGGGAGCTTGTAGTCAATAGCGTGAAGCGGCCGTCCATGGACCAGCAATGGCGGCCGGGCTCCGTCCGAACTGCTGATTTGCGCGCCCATCCTGCGCAAAGGCTCTACTATCCGCGCCATCGGCCGCTTTCTGAGCGAATCGTCTCCCGTCATCTGGCATGCGAACGACTGCGCGGCCATAATCCCGGCCAGCATCCGCATGGTCGATCCGGAGTTACCGCAATTGAGCGCCTCACGTGGCCGGCTGAAAGGCCCGCCGGCAACTTCTACGCGATCTCCCTCCTGTGTCACCGCCACGCCCACCTGCCGCAAGCATTGCAGAGTACTGGCGCAGTCAGCCGCCGACGAGAAGTTCTCCAAACTGGATTGGCCCTCGGCCAGCGCGGCCAGCATGGCATAGCGATGCGATATTGACTTGTCCCCCGGGGGTGTCAGGCTGCCATTGATGTTGCCGGCTGGAGCTACCGTCCGCTTTTGTCTGCGCTCGTTCATGTCTCTCCGTTCACCCTTGCAGGAAAACCCCGGCAAGGCCAGACCACCTTGTACGAATCTTCGTCCTCTCATTGCCGAGCGCACAGGCCGGCGCGCGGCGGAAAAGGGGCGCGGCCGCGCTGGCCTCAGCTCTCCGAAACAGGCTCCCACATGCACTTCCGAGCTCTTCCACTGCTAATTATCTTGCTGGGAACGGCCGCGGCGCAAACCACGACGATGCAGCACAGTCAGCTTCCATTGTCCGCAACGGACGCAAACGCAACCACGTTTGGGTCGGTCACGGGCACAGTCACCACGCTGGATGATCGCACGCTTCGTGACGCCCATGTGGAGTTGCGCAATATTATGACAGGCGCCATGCTGACCAGCACGACAGCAGCGCCTGATGGCTCTTTCCAAATCTACAACATCCCGCCCGGCACTTACGAGGTAAGCGCCTCGTCGGGCACTCACGAAGCCCGCGAGCAGATCGAAATCAGATCCACGCCGGTTTCTGTGAGGCTGCAGCTCGCGCTGAGTCTCATGAGCTTCCAGCCAGCACCATCTCCGTCTCTCAGATCAATGTCCCGGATAAAGCTCGCCACGAGTACGCCAGAGCGGAAGAGGCCTACGGCAAGAACAAGCTGCCGGAGGCGCGCGAACACCTCGAGCGGGCGCTTGCAAAGGCCCCGCGGTTTGCCGAAGCGCTCACCCTGCGCGGCATCCTTGAATTGAACCAGGGGAAGTTGCAGGAAGCCCTGAGCGATCTCCAACAGGCAGTCGCCGCCGATCCCGGCTACGCTCGTGCCTACATAGCGCAGGGTGCTGCCTTGAACCTCGCGGAGAAGTTCGACGACGCGATTCGCTCGCTGCAAAGCGGCGCCGCGCTCGCACCTGATTCGTGGCAGGCTTACTTCGAACTGAGCAAGGCAATGCTCGCCAAGGATCAGTATGAAGAAAGCCTCAAATATGCCACGAAAGCCGCCGACTTGATGAGCGACTTCCCTCAGATTGGAATGGTGAAAGCGTACGCCTTGTTCGGAATGCACCGCTACCAGGAAGCGACCAGCGAATTAGAGCGCTTTCTCGCCCGAGAACCTTCCGGGCCGCAAGCCGAGTATGCACACGCCACCCTCAACCAGGCACGCGCTTTGATTGGCGCGTCGGCGCCAAGTGAGACCACTGCACATCGGAAACTTCACTTGGCCGTTTGCTCCAGAAACCGCTTCAGCAGGATGGCGACTTCTTCCGGCTGCTCGAAGGCGGCATAGTGCCCTGCCTTCGGCACAATCTGCAACGTACTGTTCCGGATTCCGGCGCGCATTTTTTCCAGTTCTTCGCGCGGGCTTAAGACATCTGCCGCTCCGCCCAGAATCAGCGTAGGCAGGCTGATTTTCGAGAGGCTCGCGGTCGAGTCGGGTCGTTCCGCCATGCCACGCTGCACCGCGGCAATTCCCTGGGCCGTCGACCGCATCATGGTGCGCTTCGCTTTTTCCACGACCTCCGGGCGGGTCCGATACGTAACTTCGCCGAGCAACTTCGGCAACATGCTATCGATGTACTGTTCCGGACCTTGCTGCAACACTTCTTCCGCGGCCTGTAGACGGGCTGCCCTGGCTTCGGCATTGTCGGCTGAAGCTTTCGTATTTGCCAGCACAAGCCCGGCCATGCGCTCGCGAAACCTTCGCCAGAATTCAAAAAGAATGTAACCGCCGATCGAACAGCCGATGAAAACCGCCTTCCCCACCTTCAGCTCATCGCAGAGTCTCACCAGGTCTTCCGCGTGTTTCTGCATTGTGGGGTTGCCGTCGCCGACCCCAGATTCGCCCAGACCCCGCAAGTCCGGCATAATCAGCCGGTACTTTGCCGCAAGCCTGTCCTGTACCGGAATCCAGAACTCATGACAAGACGGGAACGGGTGCAAGAGAACAACATCCGGACCTTTGCCTTCGGTCCGGTAGAACAGCTCAGCGTCGCTCGTGCGCAGCAGCATGCGATATCAAAAGCACCTTTGCAGATTTCACTCCCTAACAGGCTGCAGGAAATACTTCGGCGCGTTCTTCCGCAGCTTGTTAATCGCCGGGCAGGCTTTGCGCCTTCCCTGCGAGCGTACAATAGCACTTTCCGCCCCGATTCGCAGTTATCTATTCAGGCAGCGAGCCGCGCGGGGACCCTTCGCCGCACTGCGAGTTGCTTGGCAACGGGTATGCGGCGGATTTTCCTTGCGTCCCAAATTGGCACTACTCTCCGAAAACGGGGCCGGGCAAAGCCCTTAGCGCTGTGCGCCTTTAACTTCCGGCAATTGTCTGGAATCTCTATTCGCAAGCGATTCAGTGGGCGAGAAGCTTCATCCTAAAGAAGTAGTCTCCCGGCGGCTTACTTTTTCTTCCGCTTCCCCGGCAGAGCCGCCGGATTCTCGTGCGTGCGTTCGCGTATCTCCGCCCGCATGCCGGCGCCGAGCGAGACGGCGTGCTCGCCGAACTTGTCGCGAAGTTTGTCGGCCACGCCCATCGCCTGCTGCCAGCGTTCGTCGCGCGCTCCCGGATCCAGATGCAATTGAACATCCGGCTCGGCAAACATCGCCGCCTGCACGCCAAGCAGCCGGATCAATGATCCCGGCCTGCAATTTCGCCGGAAGAGCTCGCGCACCACTGGCAACAGCTCGGTATCGATCTGGGTGGGGTGTTCGAGCGTGCGCGCCCGGGTAAAGGTGCTGAAGTCGGCATAGCGCAGCTTGAGCTGTATGCGGCGTGTATGCAACCCGTATTCACGCAGCCGCCGGCAGACTTTCTCGACTAGCTTTGCCAGTGTGGTCTCGAGCATCTCCCGATCTGAAACGTCAACCGAAAACGTGTGCTCATGACTCACCGACTTGGGGCCGGAGTCCTCGCCGATCGCTTCGTCAAACCATCCGCCGGCGTCGATCCCCGCTGCCTTCTCGGCCAATGCCACCGCCCAATCGCCTATCTGCTCCCGCAGACGCTCGCTGCCGTAGCTCGTGAGATCTCCGGCTGTCTTTACCCCGAGCTTCAATAGATGTTCCTCGGTGACCTTTCCGACTCCCGGAATCTTGCGCGCCGGCAGCGGAGCCAGGAATGTCCGCTCGCAGCCGGGAACTACCCACAGAACGCCATTGGGCTTCGCCTGATCGGAGCAGATCTTCGCCACCACGCGGGAGGTTCCGATGCCCACGGAACAGTTCAGCCGCGTGAATTCCTTCATCCGCGTGTGCAGCAAATGCGCCGCCCGCAAGGGAGGCCCGTGCAGCCGCTCCGTGCCTGTCATGTCGAGGTACGCCTCATCGATCGACGCCATCTCTACCAGTGGCGAGAACTCTTGCAGAACCGCGTGCACGCGAACCGACTCCTGACGATATCGTTCGGGATGTCCGTCGAGGAAGATGGCATGGGGACACATCTTGGCGGCTGTGCGCAGCGGCATTGCCGAGTGTATGCCGAATTTCCGCGCCTCATAGGACGCGGCAGCAACCACCCCGCGCTCGTCTGCCCGCCCGCCGACGATAACCGCCTTGCCCTTCAAAGAGGGATCGTACAGCTCCTCGACGGAGACGAAGAAGGCGTCCATGTCGACATGGAAGATGGTCGGCACTCAGCTCAGTTCCAGCTCTCAGCTCCCGCTTCGTCCCTAGGGTGTCCCAGAGATACCTCACATAACTAAGCACACCTCGTGGGTGTCATCCTGAGCGCAGCGAAGGATCTGCTTTGGGGGCACTTCAAAAAATAAAAGCAGATTCTTCGCTCCCCTTCGGTCGCTCAGAATGACACCCCTAACCGCTTATTGCAAGAACGCGCTACTTGGCAGGCATAACTTTCGTAGCGGCCTTTGCCCGGCCGCTCATCAATTCATTCACCAGCGCGTCGGCGCGGTAGATCTTGCGAAGAGCTTCGATGATCGCCCGCGTGTCGACTTGGATCGCCCTGCCTTGGCGGTCGTCGTACTGGAAGTCCCACGAGAGCGATTGGATATTACCATCGAAGACGATGCCGACGACCTCGCCGTTTTTATCAACCGCCGGCGAACCGGAGTTGCCGCCGATGATGTCCGGGGTCGAAACATCGTTATAGGGCGTTTTCAGATTCAGCGCCGCCTTGGAGTCAATCCAGGATTTCGGCAACTCGTATGGAGCTTGGTTGCCATGCCGCGCCGCGTGTTCAAAGGCGCCGCCGAGATTGGTGGAGTAAGGAATCGTCTTGCCGTTCTGCTGGTATCCCTTCATCGCGCCATAGCTTAACCGCAAAGTGAAGGTTGCGTCCGGGTACATATCCGTTCCCTGCACGGCAAATCTCGCCTTCGCAATCAGGGTGCCGCTGTCGCGCAGAACGGACTCCACCTCGTCGTCCCATTGCTTGCGGATGGCTCGCGCTTCCGGATCAATGTTACGCATCAGCACGATCAGCGGGTCCCTGCTCTGCTCCACTGCCTGCAAGCCGCCCTCGTAGAGCTGCTTGCGGTAACCGACGTCGTTCAGCTTTGTATTCTCGATCGCTTCCTTCGCGACAACGTCTGGACTCCGTCCGCCCAGAACCTGCTTCACCACTGCATTCTCGGGGCCAAGCTTTTCCTGCATCAGCCGCAGGGACGCCGCCAGTTCCACCGTATCCAGCGCTTTGTGAACCGGAGCGGTTGAGAACAACTGCTGCTCCAGCGACGGCAGGCGCGCCTGGCCATACTCGCGAAGGCGCTGATTGTTGGGCTTCGGCTTTTCGGCGGCCACCCGCACCAACAAACGCGCCAGATGGGGCTCCGATCCGGCGAACCCGCCCAGAGTTTCAATAAAGTAGTATGGCGTAAAGAGCTGCTCTTGTCTTTGCACGGCCTTGGCAATTGCGTCCCAGGCTGCGCCGTATTCGGACTTCATCTTCGGGTTGCTGTCGACGGCTTTGCGCAGAGCTGCCTCGCCGTTCGCTTTATTGTCCATCAACTGCTTGTCCATGAGCCCGGCATAACGTCCTTTGTAGGCCTTCAGCGCGTTCTCATAGCCAAAGACATCGTCGGATGCGATGCGGAAGTTTTCCGTCGATTCCGCCGCAAACGTCTTTAAAGCCTGGTAGCGCTGCATTAGCGCTTCCAGCGTGAACGGCGTCTGCACGTCTCTCAGATAATTCAATTGTGCCAGCGTCAGCAGCCGCTCGGTCCGTCCCGGATTGCCGGAGACGAACACCAGATCGCCCTCCTTGACGCCGCCGTGGGAAAACTTCAGGTAAGCCTTCAGATATGCGGGCCGGCCATTTTCGTACACGCGAAAAAACGCTATATCGAGGTCGTAGCGCGGAAATTCAAAGTTATCGGGATCGCCGCCAAAGAACGCGGCCCTCTCTTCCGGCACGAACACCAGGCGAACGTCGGTGTAGCGCTTGTATTTGTAAAGCTGGTACAAGCCGCCGGCGTAGAAGGTCACAAGTTCGCACCGCAGCCCGCTCTTTCTGGTGCAATCGGCCTCAAGCTGGGTCATCATCTCGCGTTGTGCCTGCCCCGCTTCGGCAATATTCGTGCCTGGCTTCGCCGCGCCCTGCACCTGGGAGGTAACGTCTTCAATTTCTTGCAGCACGTTTAGCTCGAGGGCCGGACACTTCTTTTCCTCGACGTTCGTCTTGGCCAGAAAGCCGCTCTGGATGTAGTCCTTTTCCTTGGTGGAGAGATCCTGAACACACTCGCGACCGACGTGATGGTTGGTGAAAGCGAGGCCATCGGCCGAAACGAACGAACCTGAACCGCCGTTGTTGAAGCGCACCGATCCCAACCGCAGATGATCGAGCCACGCCGGCGACGGCGCGAAACCATATTTGGCCTTGATACGCTGCACCGGCGCACTATTGAACAGCCACATCCCCTCATCCGCCACGGCCACTCCGCACGCCAGGTAGAGAACCGCCGCAAGCGTCCCAAGCCTTCTCTTCATAACCTCCACCCTGGAATCTCCTTCTTACACATCGACTGCTGCCCGATGACAAACGCCATATCATACGACATGACGCGTGACGCGGCTTGAGTCCGTCTTCTAGCGCACATCCCCCGGAAGATATATCCCACAAACTTAGATTGTCATGGCGAGCGAAGTCGAGCCACCTTTTGTTTCTGCCGCCGAAAGACAAAGGGTGGCTCCACTCCGCGCCCGAACAGCTTCTTGCTATCGAATGTAATGTCGGGTACGCAGCTTGGCTGCTCCGGCCACGGGCGCTCGGCGCTCCGGTCGCCATGACATCCACTTGGTGTTTTAGATACACCAACAAGGGAACTGCTTGAAGATGTATCGGCGAGGAGGCGATTGGGCTTCGATTGTTTCCGGATAACGGCATTTCCGGAGTCGCTCTTGCACCCCAGCACGCGAACACCGCGCGTGCCGGGGACCCCGCTCTTGCATCCCAGCACACGAATACCGCGCGTGCCTGGGACCTCCGGCTCTTGAAGGGATGCCGCTCGAAAAACAGCCCGGAGGGTTTCTCCGGGCTGCGATTGACGAGGAGCGGCTGTTGGCAGCCGTCCTAATCGGGTTGCTACTTTACGACTGGCAGACCTAAAGCATAGCTGTTCAGCACCTTCACGTAGTTGGCGCGCTCGAAGGCAGCGGGATGCGCTACATTCTTCTGGCTCAAGCTGCCCTGCATCTGCTCAATCGAGTTGTACTCGTGCGTTTCGAGCCACTCGCGGACTTCGCTTTCCAGGGTCTTGAGGTACCCAATTCCCTGTTCGAGCAGTGCCGAGGTCAGCATGGCGACCTTGGCGCCGGCCGCCATCGACTTCAGCACATCTTCCGCCGTGTGGACGCCGCCCGTGATCGCCATGTCGGCCTTGATCTTGCCAAACAGGATCGCGACCCAGTGCAGGCGCAGTTTCAGTTCGTTCGAGCGGCTCAGAACCAGGTGCGGAACCACTTCGAGTGCTTCCAGGTCGAAGTCGGGCTGATAGAAGCGGTTGAACATCACCAGTCCATCCGCGCCCGCCTTCTCCAGCTTCAGCGCCATGTTACCCGTCGAACTGAAGTACGGCCCAATCTTCACCGCAACCGGGATCTTCACAATCGCCGTCACGGCCGCGACCAGATCGAGATACATGTTCTCGATGTCGTTGGCGCTTTGCGTGATATCGGTAGGAACGAAGTAGACGTTTAGCTCCAACGCATCCGCACCGGCCTGCGCCATCTGCTTCGCGTAGTCGATCCAACCACCCTTCGACACCCCGTTCAGGCTGGCGATAACCGGAATCCCCAGTGCCTTCTTCGCCTGGCTGATATGCTCCAGATACTTCTCAGGTCCAAGGTTGTAGGTATTGAAGTCGGGATAGTAGCCCTGTGCCTCGGCCGAAACGTCCGCCGATTGCCACAGATTGCGATCGAGATCGTTGCTCTCGATCATGATCTGCTCTTCAAACAGCGATTCCAGCACGACGGCGGCTGCACCCGTATCTTCCAGTCTGCGCAGGTTCGCCAGGTCCTTGCACAGCGGCGAGGAAGAGGCGACCAACGGACTCTTCAGCTTCAGTCCTAAGTAGTTCGTCGAAAGATTAATCATTTGCGGCTCCCTTGCTCAGCGGCTTTCCGTCTTCCGGTTTCGCCTCGTTTTTTGGTGCCGGACCAGGCATCGCTGCCAGGTACTCGTAGAGCCTCCAGCGCTCATTCACCTCTGCCTGTGCTCCCTTCAGCAGCGCGACGGCATGATCGGGATGAGCCTGCCGCAGCATGGTGTACCGCGTTTCGTTGTAGATGTATTTTTCCAACGGAACCGTCGGAGCCTTGGAATCGAGCACGAAGGGATTCTTGCCACCCTCCGCCAGCATCGGGTTGTAGCGGAACAGCGGCCAGTGACCGCTCTGCACGGCAAGCTTCTGCTGATCGAGTCCGTGCACCAGATCGTAGCCGTGCGCGATGCAGTGGCTGTAAGCGATGATGATCGATGGACCATCGTAGGCCTCCGCTTCCAGGAACGCCTTGACGGTCTGCATATCGCTTTGGCCCATTGCAATGCGGGCGACATAAGCCGTTCCGTAATTGACGGCCATCATCGCCAGGTCCTTCTTGGGACGCGGTTTACCGGCAGCCGCAAACTTGGCGACCGCCCCCATCGGGGTTGCCTTCGACATCTGCCCGCCGGTGTTGGAGTAAACCTCGGTATCGAGCACGAGGATGTTGACATTGCGTCCCGACGCGACCACATGATCGAGACCGCCGTAACCGATGTCATACGCCCAGCCATCGCCGCCGACTGCCCACACGGCCTTCTTCACCAGCGCATCGGCAAGACTGAGCAAGTCCTTGCCCTCGGCTGTCTTGATGCCCTGCAACTTCTGTTTCAGTTCGACTACCCGCACCCGCTGCTCGCGGATACCTTTTTCGCCGCTCTGATCGGCCGTCAGCAGGGCCTTCACGAGCGCCTCGGGCAACTGGCCGCCCAGCCGAACCAGCAGTTCCCGTGCGTACTCGGTCTGCTTGTCGTAGGCAAGCCGGAAGCCCATGGCAAACTCCGCCGCATCTTCAAATAAGGAGTTCGACCAGGCAATGCCCCGCCCGTCCTTGTTGAACGTGTAAGGAGTGGTTGGCAGATTGCCGCCGTAAATCGACGTGCAGCCGGTGGCATTTCCCACCATGGTGCGATCGCCAAACAGTTGCGACATGAGCTTTATATAAGGCGTTTCGCCGCAACCCGAGCAGGCGCCCGAGAATTCAAACAACGGTTGCAGCAACTGCACGTCCTTCACCTGAGTCAGGCTCAAGGCGCTGCGGTCGACTTCCGGCAGGCCTAGGAAGAAATCCCAGTTGCGCGCTTCCTGCTCGCGAAGCGGAATCTGCGGAACCATATTAATGGCGCGGTGCTTGGGCTCCGTCTTCGACTTCGCCGGACAGGCTTCGATGCAGAGGGCGCATCCGGTGCAATCTTCGGGCGCAACCTGCAGCGTGTACTTGGACCCGGAGAAGTTCTTCCACATTGCGTCTTTCGACTTGAAGGTCGCGGGAGCGTCCTTCAGCAAGCCGCTGTCATAAACCTTGGCGCGAATCACGGCGTGCGGGCAAACCAGTACGCACTTGCCGCACTGAATGCAGATCTTCTCATCCCACTCCGGAATCTCGAGCGCGATGTTTCGCTTTTCCCACTGTGCCGTACCGGTGGGGAAGGTGCCGTCGACGGGAAGCGCGCTCACCGGCAGATCGTCGCCGTTGCCCAGAATCATGGGGGCCAGCACGTTCTGCACAAACTCCGGAGCCTGCGCCGGAACCGCGAGGCGAACGGCCTTGCTGCTGCTGGCGGTTGCGGGAACCTTCACTTCGTGGAGCTGCGCCAGCGCCGCATCGACGGCGGCAAAGTTCTTCGCCACCACCGACTCGCCGCGCTTGCCATAGGTCTTCTCAATCGAGTGCTTGATGGCCTCGATCGCTTCTTCCTTCGGCAGCACGCCGGAGATGGCAAAGAAGCAGGTCTGCATGATGGTGTTGACGCGGCTGCCCATGCCGGTTTCCTTGGCCACCGTGTAGCCGTCAATCACGTAGAACTTCAGCTTCTTATCTATGATCTGCTGCTGCACTTTGCGCGGCATTTCATCCCACACCTGGTCGGCGGGGAACGGGCTGTTCAGCAGGAACACCGCACCCTGGTCCGCATAGCGCAACATGTCGATGCGCTCCAGGAACGAGAACTGGTGGCAAGCCACAAAGTTCGCGCGAGAGATGAGGTAGCTCGACTTAAGCGGCTTCGGACCGAAACGCAGGTGCGAGGTCGTAATCGAGCCCGACTTCTTCGAGTCGTACACGAAATAGCCCTGCGCGTAGAAATCGGTGTCTTCGCCGATGATCTTGATCGAGTTCTTATTCGCGCCCACCGTGCCGTCGGCGCCCAGGCCGTAGAAGAGCGCTCGCACCGTCTTCGCGTGCTCGGTTGAAAACTGCGGGTCGTAGTCGATGCTGGTGTGCGTGACGTCGTCAACGATACCCACGGTGAAGTGGTTCTTGCTCTTCGCCTTGCCTAGCTCGTCGAAGATGCCCTTGACCATCGCCGGCGTGAACTCCTTGGAGGAGAGTCCGTAACGGCCGCCGATCACTTTCGGCATGGACTTGAACTTCAGCGTGCCGCTGGCCTGCGCCTCTGCCAGTACCGTCAGCACATCCTGGTACATCGGCTCGCCCAGGCAGCCGGGTTCCTTGGTGCGGTCCAGCACTGCAATGCTCTTTGTCGTGGCAGGCAGGGCTTGCAGGAAATGCTCCGCCGAGAATGGACGATAGAGGCGGACTTTGATCAGCCCAACCTTCTGGCCCTTCTCGACCATCACTTCCACGGCTTCTTCGGCGACTTCGGCGCCGGAGCCCATAAGGATGATTACCCGCTCCGCATCCGGCGCGCCGGAATACTGGAACAATTCGTATTTGCGGCCGACCAGGCCGGCAAATTTATCCATCGCATTCTGCACGATGGTGGGCACGGCCAGATAGAACGGGTTCACGGTCTCGCGCCCCTGGAAATAGACATCCGGGTTCTGCGCCGTGCCGCGAAGCATTGGACGGTCCGGCGTCAGCCCGCGTTTGCGGTGCGCCTGAACCAGTTCGTCGGAAATCATCGCCTGCAGATCTTCCTTCGCCAGGGCTTCCACCTTGGCGACCTCGTGCGAGGTGCGGAAGCCATCGAAGAAGTGCAGGAACGGCACACGCGATTCCATCGATGCCGCTTGCGAAATCAGCGCCATGTCCATGACT
>JBEKBO010000109.1:0-15999 GCA_050015355.1 Candidatus Korobacteraceae bacterium
GCAGTCAATCCGCGTCGTCAGGATTTACTGGATGCGCTGAAAGGATCGAATCTGCCGATTCGGCCGATCGAGCAGATCAAGCAGGAGGTCGAGCGAATCTGCGGCGGCAAACCGCACAAGCCGCGCTTCATCGACGAGCCGGCCGCGGTGGTGAAGTGGGTTGACGGAACCGTGCTCGATACCATCTGGCGGATCGACTAGGTCTTATTTTTTCACGATCGGCCTGGCAAATAGTAGCAGCTAATCAAAGTGCGATTGGGAGGAATTGTCATGGGTGGTTACATCGGAAAGCTGGGGTGGATCGATCTGTCCACCGGCACTGTAAAGGTTGAAGAAATCGCAGAGGATGTCCGGAGAAAATACATTGGAGGCACCGGGCTTGCCGCGTACATCCTGCGGCAGTTTCCATTCAGTAAGATCGATCCGCTCGGTCCCGAGAATGTGCTGGTGTTCTCCTCGGGTCCCCTGACCGGCGCGAATGTTCCGACCTCCGGACGCTATGCGGTGGCGGCGAAGTCTCCGCTGACCGGTGTCTGGGGTGAGGCCGATAGCGGAGGAAAGTTTGGCATTTCGCTGAAGGCCGCGGGGTACGATGCGATTGCCATTACCGGCCGGGCGAGCTCTCCCGCCGTGCTCTCCATCATTGAGGGGAGTATCTCGATCGTTTCGGCTGAATCGGTGTGGGGAAAAGATACCTACGATACCCACGATATTCTGGCGCGGAAGTATGGAAGCAAGGCGGCGATTGTCTGTATCGGGCCGCCGGGCGAACGTATGGTCCCCTTGGCATGCATCATGACCGAAGGTTCGCACGCAAGGGCGGCAGGACGATGCGGCCTGGGCGCGGTGATGGGCTCCAAGCAGCTCAAGGCCATCGTGGCCGATGGAACGGCGCGCACGCCTGTCGAACATCCCAAGGAACTGCAACAGAGTATCCGCGAGCTGGTTCCGGTGATGATGGAAAAAATGAAGCGCCAGCGCACGTTCGGGACGCCCGGTGGCACGGTCGGCAACGCGGTTTTAGGAGACTTGAGCGCTCACAACTGGACGGATGGCAACTGCGGGAAAGCCGCCGAGTGCCTCAGTGGCGAAATTATGATGACGGAGTATGCCGCGGGAAAATACCACTGTCCACCGTGCGTGATCGGGTGCGGGAAGGAGGTCCGGGTTCCGAAAGGGCCTTATGCCGGAACAACGACGCCACTGGAGTACGAGACGATCGGCGGCTTCGGCCCGCAATGCGGAGCATTTGATTGGAATGTCATCATCGAAGCGAACAACCTCTGCAACCGGCTTGGGATGGATACGATCTCGGTCAGTGGTGCAGTGGCTTTTGTTTTCGAAGCCGTCAGCAAGAACCTGATCAAGAACCCATCTGGCGGACCGAAGCTGGAATGGGGAAACGGCGAGGCGGTGCTGTCGCTGGTGCAGCAGATCGCTTCGGGTGAAGGCCTAGGGACTCTAATGCAAGGCGGAATCCGGAAGGCGGCGCAACAGATTGGTCCGGAGGCAGACAAATTCGCCATGCACGTGAAGGGGCTAGAACCGCCTTACCACGATCCCAGAGCCTTGGCCAGTTTGGCTGTCGCCTATGCCACGGCGGCGCGCGGCGCGTGTCACCGGGGTTGTACCCACCTTCTGGAGCGCGTTCCGATGCCGGGCCTCGGCTACCCGAAACCCTTGGACAGGCTGGCGCACGAAGGCAAGGGAAAATCAACGGCCATCGCTCAGAACTTCGCCGAGCTGTTCAATAACCTGAAACTTTGTTCGATTGCCATGTCGGCATTGGACGTTCCGATCGTGCTCAAATGGACAAATTATGTAACCGGCTGGGACATGGATGCCGAGGAGCTTCTCAGGGCTGGCGAAAGAAGTTTCAACGTGAAGAGACTGTTGAACATCTCTTGCGGCCTGACGAGGGCGGACGACACTCTGCCCTACAGGTTTACGCATGAGCCGTTTCCGTCGGGAGCCTCGGCCGGGCATGTTCCCGATTTGCCCAACATGCTGGATGAGTATTACGAATTCCGTGGCTGGGGCAAAGATGGAGTGCCGAGTGACAGTAAATTGCGGCAGCTGGGTTTGGCATAGAAGAAGACAGAACTGACAAGTGGAACTTCCGATGACCGGCTTGGACGCTGCCCATTCGCCAGGCGCCGTTCCAGCTCGCTGTGAGTTCCTCACTGAAGATCGAGTTCCAAGGATCACGAGTCACTTCCGACGCCGGACTGCGGCTGGTCCGAGAATCGGACGAATGGCTGGGGCAGAGCCAACTGGTCTCCGACTAACTAACCGACACCGATCATGCGTGGTACTACTGGTTGATGCCGGCGGAAAGACCCCGACTCGAGGGCGGCTCGGTGCGACGAGTGCGACGGATCGCGATGCTGCCGACTCCCGCGACTTAGCCAATGGCCTCAAGGTGCGGAAACCGAATTCTGGAGAGGGATTAAGGAGGAAACAGTGTCCGATAGATCGACGAGAAATAACCTCGGTTACGCGGCATTTTCCGGGATGGGGTGGAATCGCCTTGCTTTTCGTTAGCGAATGTAGCTTGGCCTTGCAAAACTGCTCACGAGAAGTACAATTCGAGCGATTCAAAACTGGAAAGGAGATTCCTGCTGAAACTGTGGAGGACGGCAGTTATCTCCGGACTTGAATGTCAACTCCCTTTATGTACAGCGATGATTTGATGAAGAAGTGACAATTAACCGCGCAGGAGGAAAAAATGAAACAACGGAATATACCGAAAATACTTATGTGCGTTGTTTTGGGGTCGTTCTTGTTATCACTGAGTGCATTTTACGCTCAAAGTGCGGAACTTGGACCTAAGCCGACTGTTTCCTCAGTACGGCTCTATGTTATCGACTGCGGTACCCTGGTTTACAACAAACCGGAAAGCTATAACTTGAAGCGTGAAGAAGTGCAGGACACGAATATGCCTGTCACATGCTATTTGGTTGTGCATCCGAAGGGAACGCTACTATATGACACAGGTCTAAGTGATACGCTTATTGGTCGACCTATATATGAAAATGTAATCAGGGGTTACAGCCAAATCAAGTTTAATACATTGAAGGGGCAATTGGCTGACATTGGGTACTCCCCGGAATCTATCGACTACCTTGTATTGTCGCACCTGCATTGGGATCACACGGGGAATGCGCATTATTTTACCAACTCCAAATTGCTGATGCCGAAACAAGAATACGATGCGGGGTTCGGCCCGGATGTGAAGTTACCGTATTCCTACAAGGATTATGCCGCTCTCGCAAATCGAGCTGAATTTATTTCAGGAGATTTCGATGTGTTCGGTGATGGCTCCGTTAAGATACTACAAACGCCAGGACATACGAAAGGTCATGTTTCGCTCTACGTCAACTTAAAAAACACTGGCGGAGTAGTACTGACGGGTGACCTCTATCATTATCGCGAGGAGCTGACTCTCCAGAGAATGCCGGATGTCGAAAAAACTGCTGGTACCCCGGAATCCAGAGAAAAGATCAATGAATTTGTAAAACGCACGAACTCACAGCTATGGATTGGACACAGTATGGAGTTCTTTCGCAATGCGCGCAAGGCACCCGCTTGGTATGACTGATATGTTGACCGTGCGTGTCATTGAAATAGCAGACCCACGAGGTGTTCTGGGGACAGAAAACCTCGTGGGTTTGACTCGCAGCGAAGAGCAAACCAGCACAAGTGACAGTTTTTCGACTACAGTGATCGGCTCGGCGGCTTTGTGCTCGTGCCTACCGGGGAGTCACAAACACCTCCTCTAACAGGGCGCCTTGGGGCAAATGGTCAAACCGCTATCCGAGGCGATACTTCTCGATGACCTTCTGATCCAACTCTATCCCCCAACCGGCTCCGTCGGGAATTCTGTACATTCCATTGTCTAAGGCCGGCCGGTTGGCAATCAGTTCCCAAAAGAGGGGCTCCCTGTCCGGATGAAAGCACTCGACGAAGGTGCCGTTGGGGACCGCCGCGAGGAGATGCGCCGATATCTGTGGCTCTTCATGATGGGCCATTTGCACACCGAAACATTCAGCGAGCTTGGCAACTTTGAGCCACTCTCCGGGACCGCCGCTCCAGCTTCCATCGAAGTTGCAGACGTCAATGGCGCGGCTCATCATGAGCGAACGGCATCCTGCGAAGCCGAGTTCACTCTGCCCCGCACAGATTGGAATCGAGGTACGTGTCCGTACCATGGCCATGTCCAGATGATCGTTCCACCACCTGCAAGGTTCCTCAAACCAGCGGAGATTCAGGGGTTCGGCGAGTCGGGCAAAGGTGACGGCCTCCGCTGCAGACCACCCTTGATTGGCATCGACCATCAGGATGAAGTCATCTCCGCCACCCACCCGCGCTTCCGTAACCCGGCGCACGTCCTCTTCCGGAGATCTGCCCCCGACTTTGAACTTGCATCCGGCCAAGCCCATTTTGCGCAAGCACTCCATCTCCCGGCCGCAGTCCGCCAGAGTCTTGCCTTCCTCGTAATAACCGGCGATCGCAATGATCGGCAGCTCAGTACGATAACCGCCCCAAATCTTGAACAGCGGGAGCCCGACAAATTTGCCGAAAGCGTCCCACAACGCGCTCTCTACACAAGCCATGGCAACCAGGGAGAGACGACGGCCTCGACGGATATTCTTCGTGACCGGCATCATGGCTTCGCGACATACCTCGAACCGGAGTATATCTTTACCGATTAGGTTCGGCTTGATCTCTCGATGGATAGCAGCATCAATAACTCCGAGGTCTTCTTCATCTCCGTTGTAGGAGATTCCCTCGATTCCCTCCTCGGTAATTACCCGAGTGATGGTTGTGTGGCGATGCGAGATCTTGTAGTAGCTGCCACTGTAAATCTTGTTGAGCTTTGCCTTAATCGGAATCGTCTCGATGTCGCGGATACGAAGCATTTTCACCTCAATTGCGGGTTGAAACTGCTCGGTAATTCAACCGTTCTGCGCCAGCCGTGGATTCGCCATGATCTTCATCTTTTCGACCTACTTGTTCACCGAGCGAGGAAGCGTGAGCACGGTTAGACCACCTACTATCTGTACAGCCGCGAGCATGTACATGCCGCTCGCAGTACTGTTGGTCAGGTCCTTCAGCCAGCCAATGATAAAAGGGCCGAAAAACCCCGAAAGATTACCCACCGAGTTGATTGCGGCAATTCCAGCGGCTGCCGCCGTACCCGCGAGAAACGCCGTGGGCAGAGACCAGAATATCGGTGAGGCGGTCATGATGCCCGCAGCGGCAAATGACAAAGCTATGATCGCCAATACAGGATGTGAGTTACCGGCAATTACACTGGCAATTAGTCCGGCTCCGCCTACAAACATCGAACCCGCCGTATACCAGCGCCGCTCGCGAGTTCGATCTGAATTGCCCCAACGACCACCATGGTGACTATCGCTACCGCATACGGAATTGCCGTGATAAGGCCCACGTTGAACAGGCTCTTAATGCCAAGTGCCTTGACTATCGTTGGCATCCAAAAAATCAACCCTAAATTTCCCATTACGCTAGCGAAATAAATCCAGGACATGAGCCAGATGCGGGAATCGGTGAACAATGCGGTGAGCGAAGGATGTTCTTTCTTCTGGCTGGTCTCCTCCGCAATATTACGTTCCAAAACCTCCTTTTCTTCTTCTTTTAGCCATTTCGCGTCGCGTATACCGCGGTCCAGGTAAAGCATAGTCCAAATGCCTACAACGAGTGCCGGAAGGGCCTCAATTATAAACATCCATTTCCAGCCAGGTAGGCCCTGGACACCAGCGAAGAACTGCATGATGCCGCCTGAAATAGGAGCACCAATAAAGCCGGATATGGGAATGGCAATCATGAAAATGGCGATTATCTTGGCACGGCGATTCGCCGGATACCAATACGTTAAGTAAAGGATGATTCCGGGGAAGAAACCAGCTTCGGCTACACCAAGCAGGAACCGCTGCATATAAAACCACATCGGGGTAGTCACGAAAATACTGCAGGCGGAGATTATTCCCCAAGTTACCATGATACGGGCGATCCAGAGCCGTGCTCCCACCTTGTGCAAGGCGATGTTGCTTGGGACCTCAAAGAGGAAATAACCTATGAAGAACATACCAGCGCCAAGACCGAAAACGGTGTTGCTGAATTTCAGGTCATCGAGCATCTGCAACTTGGCGTAGCCCACGTTGACCCGGTCCAGGAACGCAGTGACATAGCAAATCATCAAGAACGGCACAAGACGCCACGTTACTTTTCGGTAGACCGCGCCTTCGAATTGGCTGAAAGCGAGCGATTGGCCCGTCTTTGGGGTGACAGCTGTTGCATCAGACGACATTGGAGTCTCCTCTCGCGAGCGGGCCTTTGGTTCGATTACTGTTGTCTGCCGCTATGCACTGGCGATTGCCTGCGATAGCTGGCTACACTTCCATGGCAACCTTCGCTGCTTCCTGGATATCCTCGAAGATATCGCGCGGCTTCTCGCAATCCCCCACTCTTCTCCAAGTGATCGGTGAATCAGCAGGGGGCGTTAGAGCAACCCGATTGGGCCGAGCGCCGACCGCAATCACGGCGCTATCTATGCCTTCGAGCCGAATGCTTGATCCATCCTTCTTCCGGATCACGGCTCCGTCGCATCCCCAATGCTCCAGGGACACGCCGGTAATAATCTGAACGTTCTCGACCTCTAGTCGATGCAACAGCGCAGCCCTCGTCGTCGGGGTAATTGTCTGTCCCACTTGTTCGAGGACCTCTATCACGACGACCTTTTTGCCTTTCGCAGCCAGCAGGTCCGCTGTTTCTAGGCCGACCATACCCGCGCCGATGACGAGGATCTTCTCTCCCAATACTGCCTGGCCAGCCAACACGCACCAAGCCGACGTTACTTTTTCTGGAAATTCGGTAGGAATCTCCAGGGTCGCGGGAAACGCCCCCGTTGCCTCGATGACAACGTCCGTCGTCAACGGAGAAAGGTCGCTTGGGCTGGCTTCCTTTCCACACTTCACGTCGACCCCCAGTTTCTCCAGGTCGCGCACGCGCGACCTAACTACCTCTTCCAGTCCGGCTTTGCAAGGTGGGACACAGGCAAGTTGCACCTGCCCTCCCAAGTGATTCTCTCTTTCCAACAGCCTCACCTGATGCCCCCGCGCCGCCGCTACACGAGCGGCTTCAAGGCCGGCGGGACCGCCACCCAGAACCAAAACACGCTTCTTGACCAGCGCCTGAGGTATGCCCTCTTCATACTCCGTTCCCACCCATGGGTTTTGTGCGCACTTGATGTCCACATTGAGTATGAGACGGCCGATGCAGCCGACATTACATGCTATGCATTGCCGTATCTCGTCCGTTCTTCCCTCGAACGCTTTCCGCGGCCAGTGCGGGTCAGCCGTTAGCGCACGTCCTGTTGCGACGAAGTCAGCATCACCACGCGCAAGAATAGCTTCTGCAACAGAGGGATGATTGATCCTTCCGACTGCAATAATGGGTATCTTTACCTCTTCCTTAATAATCCGCGCATATTTGGCAAGGTTTCCCGGTTCAAAGTACATCGGTTGAATTACCTGCGCCGTGGTGTAGGGAGTTTCATTCGACCCCGCGCTTACGTGCAGAGCGGCAATACCCTCCGCCTCCAGCAACCGGGCAAGTGCAACAGTATCTTCAGTGATGAGACCACCCTCCTCGAAGTCGGTCGCGCTCAGGCGAAACATTATCGGAAAGTCACGCCCTATCCGTTTCCGGGTCGCTCGTACGACCTCCAAAGCGAACCTCGCGCGATTCAGAAATGACCCGCCATACGCATCCTTGCGGTGGTTCGAAAAAGGTGAAAGAAACTGCTGTATGAGGTAGCCGTGCGCACCGTGTATTTCCACGATCTCAAAACCTGCCTCAGCTACTCTCCACGCAGCCGCGGCAAAGCAGCCCACAATGTATTTGATGTCCTCCGAATCCATCTCGTGTGGGACTTCCCCGTTCGCGCGGTTGGCAATTGCGGACGGGGCAAGTGTGGCATACCCGGTGTTCCTGGATGAGGCTAGTTTTCCATTGTGGTTGATCTGCATGGCCGGGACCGCTCCCGCCGATCGGATGGCGTCGGCCAGACGCTGCAGCCCTGGAATGAACCGGTCCTCCGATACACCCATCCCAAATGCGCGCTGTTTGGTGCTCTTATCCGTAAACGCCCCTTCGACGATCACTAATCCGACCCCGCCTCGCGCGCGCTCCCGGTAATAATGCACATTGCGGTCGGTGACCGTACCATCGGGTTCCGAATAGTTCATCGCCATCGGAGGCATAACAATTCGGTTCTTGATTTGTACGTCTCCGATAGTTCCTGTTCGAAATAAATGCGGGTACTCCATGATCATTCCCTCCTCCCACCGCTGGGAAAGGCTGTCCCCCTTTGTCCTCACCTGCGCAACCGGTTATCTAACTAACTCTCAGTAAGAAACCTATACCTCACACCATCTGCTTGTAGATCTCAATCAGTTCTTCTTTCGACGGAGTTCGCGGATTCAAATTATGACTTCCGCTCGCAATGCCGTCTTCCGCCAGTTGAGGCGCCAACTGCAAGTACTTCTCCCTGTCGATTCCAAACTCTACAATTGTCGGCACCTTCAGTGTCTTGCGAAGTTTTCTGACAAATGCAACCGATTTCTCAGCCGCTTCATTCACCGTCAATCCGGAGATGTTTTCTCCCATTGCCAGCGCGATCTTCGCATACTTTTGGGGACATGCGGGAAGGGTATACTCCATCCCTTCAGCTAAGAACATGGCATTGGACAGGCCGTGAGGAACGTGGAAGTAGGCGCCCAGGGGTCTGGCCAGGCCATGCACACTGCACGTGGACGCATTACTGAAGCTCATTCCCGCCAACAGCTGACCGAGCATCATGTCGGTCCGTGCCGCGATATCTTTTCCATTCACAAACGCGATGGGCAGACTTTTACTAATCAACTCCACGGCTCGAAGGGCAACCATTTCGGTCATAGGCTGGCATTCCCGCGAGACGTATCCCTCGATTGCATGTGTCAATGCGTCCATTCCACTGGACGCTGTGACGGACGGAGGCATCGAGACGGTCAACAAAGGGTCGCAGACCGCCACATTGGGCCGTACTTTCTCATCCTTAACAATAATCTTGTCGGTTCTGCGGGTGTCAGTGATAACAGCAGAACGCGATATCTCGCTGGCAGTTCCGGCGGTGGTCGCAATGGCAATCATCGGCACCATTTTTGCTTTTACTTTATCGCGACCTCGATAATCGGTAATTTTCCCCGGGTTGGTTGCCATGACGCCAATCCCTTTGGCGGCATCCATGCAGCTCCCTCCTCCAAGCGCAATGATTGAGTCACATGAAGACTCTTTGAAAATCTTTAAGCCTTCCTCAACGTGGATATCTTCTGGCTCTCGATTAACGCCCGGATAGATCTCCAGGTCTATTTCCGATTGTCGAAGTAGAGTCTTGAGGTCATCCACTTGGCCCGATTTCAAGAGGACACAATCAGTCACCAACAAAACCCGTTTCCCCCCAAGCTGTTTCATCGACTCGCCAACTCTCGACACACATCCCATGCCATACAGAACAAGAGTCGGCATTCCCCAAGAAAACCCAACACTATTGACCATAATTGCCTCCCAATCTGAGTGCTAAGCAAAGTCACTGCCAAGAAACGTCAGTACGCTAAACGGGACTAGCTACCCAACGCTCAGGATTCTCGCTGCGCGTGCATGCGAAATGATTCTTTCACCGGACAAAAGTCATAAGAAACGCCCTTTCGGACTAGATAGCCCGGAGTAGGGAGGTGGCCGGAAAGGATGCAGACATCCGTGTCGGCATACCGCTCGAACAGTGCCATCCTGGTCTGCCGGGCCATGTCTTGCAATTGACTGAACCTGGAATTCCACCTCGGGTACTTGCATTGCAAGATATGGTGGAAGATGTCGCCGCAGACGATCGCCCGCTCGCGGCCCTCAGTCCGGATCAGAACCGCCACATTGCCAGGCGTGTCGCCGGGCGAATGAATTAAAGATATATTGTCGTCGATCCGATAGTCTTCCGACACACAATCGACCTGACCTGCATCGATTACGGGCTGAATACTGTCGATCCAGTAGTTACCATTGCGCTCGAAGACTGCACTGACCTCAGGCCTAGTAAAAAAGTCCAGCTCGGGCTTCACTAGCAGATAGCGTGCCCGCGGGAAGGTCGGCACCCAACGCCCCTCTTTTAGCATGCTGCACCACCCGACATGATCCACATGCAAGTGCGTGCATACCACGATGTCAACATCTGCGGGGGTCACGCCTGTGGCCAGCAGCCGCTCCATCCACCCTGTTTCCAAGTGGTCGAAGGTAGGCCGCTTGCGTGCTTTATCATTGCCTATGCAGGCGTCAACCAGAATGTTCTTTCCCTGGCTCTGCACGAGATAGCTCTGAGTCGTAAGTACTAACAGATTACTTTCCGAATCATAAGAATGGGGCGGCAGACTGGGGGCCTCTTGCTCCAGGATCTCCGGAGTGCAGTCCGGAAGTAGCTCGGAGGGGCTAAACATCGGTATTGTAGCTTCTATGATTTGGCGCACCATAACGGTGCCAAAGACGAGCGGTGCTGGGAGATTCACCATTACCAACTCCTTTCATGAAACGCGGTGGCTCCTTCACTTCACTGGATTCCAGTCTTTGGGGAGCTTCGCTGGACTTACTGAAACCGACGTACCCGGAGGTCACTATTGCTATCTACGATAACGCCAAGGACACTCTTCTGTCGGGAATGCCCACACTAATCAAGTACTTTGCCTTTTGTTTCAGGCAACATTAACACGACACCGCACGCGAGTACATAAGCTACTGCAGTAATGGCTATGCCACCGCCGATCCCGTAAGACAGAGCCAAAAAGCCGATAGCAGCGGGCGCAAATGCGCTAACCCCACGGCCGACGTTGTAGCAAAATCCTATGCCAGTGGCTCGGACCGAGCTGGGATAGAGTTCCGCCAAAATGGGGCCCAAGCCGGCGTAATAGCCGTAACCGAAGTACGCAAGGAACGGTCCAATCACAAGCAGCATGGTTGGATCGCGAATCATTGCGAAGGCGACGGTGAGAACACCAGACATTATGTAGAATATGACGCTGCTGAGTCTTCGGCCTAACTTGTCGGAAATGTACCCGAAACTCAGGTGACCGCAGACCCCTCCAAATTGCATGATAAACACCCACGTAAGGCTCTTAACCATGCTTAGTCCGGCTCCGCCCTTTGCTACAGGCATGGCCAGATACCCAGGAATCCATGTAAAGGCCCCCCAATAGGCAAACAGCAGGAATGAGCATAAGGATGTGGCGATCAGTGTATGTCTCGCCTGACCACGACTGAAGAGCTTAGCGACTACAGCAAAGGTACTCAGCTCTTCGCCTTTAGCACGAGATTGCTGCGCATTACGCTTCCAGATCTCCGGCTCTTTGACACTTCGGCGCACAAAGTAGGTCAGCAGTGCCGGCAACACGCCCACGAAGAAAACCGCTCTCCAGCCGAACCGCGGGAGGACAACCATAGCGACTACAGCAGCAAGAGCATATCCAATCCCAAAGTTAGCTTGCACCAGGCCCATGGCTTTGCCGCGATGTTGCGGCGGCCACGATTCCGTGACTAAGGCGGCCCCCGCGGTATACTCGCCTCCCACTCCGATACCTAGCAAGATGCGGCACACGGCTAATTGCACGACGGTTTGCGAGAAACCGCACGCTGCCGTGAAAGCAGAGTACATGAGGATACTCGCGATCATCGACTTGGTTCGACCCCATTTGTCCGCAATGATCCCGAACACGAATCCGCCGAAGGCAGCGGAGAATAATGAAAGGGACGCGAGCACTCCAGCCATCGCCGAGGTCAAACGCAAATCTTTCATGATTTGCACGATCACCATGGCATACAACATTATGTCCATGGCTTCTAATCCGTAGCCTAGACCGGCCGCAACGAGTGCCTTCCATTGTTGTCGATCGATCTCCTTGTACCAAGGGACAACAGAAACGGGAGTTGCTAGCGCCGTACCCTGCTCAGGTATCGTGGTCATCTCAGCTCCTTTCACGATGGCGAACCCTTGTTGCCGAAGCCGCGAAACTCATTTTACGGTGTGCTATCATCGGCACAACTCTCGGGAGCCGAGCCGTATGCGACCGAGACAGCGGTAACTGTCTCTTTCGGGCAGTTGGAGTTGTAGCACGTCGGCCACTTGCCGGCAACAGACTGTCGAATGCAGTCTCGGAACTAACGACTGCGAAACGATTTGCCCCTTCTGACATGCGCAGTGTATGAATAGCCTCTGAACCGGTCCAATCGTTTGTTCTGATGTAATTGATCGGAATCCCAAATAGCAGGCCGCACGCGCCAATAGGAGCTAAGAAGTCCAAAGAACTCGATGTTTGAGGTTTCGGGCACAAACCTGCACGACCTCTGGACATCAAGCTCTGTCATCGTTCGTTGCCGGCAGGGTTCCCAATGAGGGGTGCCCATATGATAATGAGTGAGAGCTGCTTCTAGGAATCAGAATGACTTATGTTAAAGCACCACGGCTAAGATTAAGAAGTTATTGATTCTACATAGGTTACTCAGTTCTGGACCAGGGGGTCGGAGATTCAAATCCTCTCTCCCCGACCTGACGTGAGCGGCGAATTTTGTATCAGTGGGAAAGAGAGAGACACTGGTACAAAATTCGCCGCTCACGTCAGCATGGCCTGTCCGCTACCACCTGTTACACAATTAGCCGACACTGGGAATTCTGGCCGTAATTGCTATTGAACTGTTGTTTGCCTTGCGGGGGTGACATGCCCCCAGCCCTTCGGAGGATCGTCTAGTGATGGCGAAAACAGTTGTGATCATCGGGTTTTGCTTGCTGCCACCGCGGAGCGTTTCGATGCGGCTTCCAGAGAGCACGCCCGGACTATTTATTGAACAGATTGTCGAAGGCACGCCGTGCATCTTCGACCGAGTTGGCACCGGCCGTGGTCTCGCGCTCCACGCGCTCGCTCAGGGTAAACCTCGGGCAATCGTTGTGCAGATCCTTCTTTGGATAACCGGGCACGTTCAACCGGCACTCGAACCGGCTACCCGGATCGAACTGCATGCACTGCTTGCAGGCATGCAGGGCAGCGGCGCACTTCGGGCACTTCTGATCCGCGCCGCCCGCTAAACGGGCATCTCATGCTAATCAAACCGGACACAATCATATGCAACAACGGCTTCCGAGAATTGGGCTGGCGCGATCGAGGAATTTAGACTATGCTCCGCTAAATCAGAGGCTTGCAAATGCGGGCGAGTACAGAATTGCTGCTGACTTGGGGTGTGGCCCGCTTTCGCATCCAAATGGATCACACGACTCGGCGGTTGTTGCGGAGGCAAAGGCATGGGCGGCTATGCGGGAAAGATGGCGTGGATCGATCTGACCACAGGCGCGGTGAAGGTTCAGGAACTCTCGGAAGAGGTCAGGCGGAAGTACATCGGCGGGACGGCGCTGGCGGCGTATATCTTTCGCCAGACCAATTTCCAGGCGCTCGACCCGCTTGGACCGGAGAACCTGCTGGTCTTCTCGACCGGTCCGCTGACTGGCGCCAATGTGCCAACTTCGGGACGCTTCGCGGTGGCCGCTAAGTCGCCGCTTACCGGAATCTGGGGCGAAGCCGACAGTGGTGGCCGCTTTGGGTTGGGACTCAAGGCGGCCGGTTACGATGCGATCGCAATCACAGGCAAAGCGGCTTCTCCTTCGGTGCTGACAATCCACGAAGGCAACGTGGAGCTGGTCTCCGCTAATGGCGTGTGGGGCAGGGACACTTACGACACCTACGACATTCTTACCCGGGAATATGGCAAGAGGGCAGCTGTGGTGTGCATTGGTCCGGCCGGCGAGCGGCTCGTCCCACTGGCTAACATCATGAGCGAAGGGGCCCATGCCCGGGCAGCGGGACGATGCGGTCTGGGCGCGGTCATGGGCTCGAAGCGGCTCAAGGCCATAGTCGCCGATGGCACCTTCCGCACGCCGGTTGCACACCCCACGGAGCTAATGCAGGACATCCGCGACATCACCCCGCGCATGCTGGAGAAGATGAAACGCATGCGGACGTTCGGAACTCCCGGCGCCGTGGTAGGCAACGCGGTTCTCGGCGACCTTTCCGGCTTTAATTGGACGAACGGAAACTGCGGCAAAGCCGTCGAGTGCCTCAGCGGAGAACTCATGCTGCGGGATTACGGTTCGGGGAAATATCACTGTCCTCCTTGTGCCGTCGGGTGCGGGAAGGAGGTCCGGGTTCCGAAAGGGCCGAATGCCGGAAAGACCGCGCCACTCGAATACGAAACCATCGGCGGCTTCGGTCCGCAATGCGGAGTTTTTGATTTCGAGGTTATTATCGAGGCCAACGATCTCTGCAACCGCCTCGGCATGGATACGATTTCCGTAAGCGGAGGAATCGCGTTTGCCTTCGAGGCAGCCGGTAAGGGCTTGATCAAAGACCCCGTGCCCGGGGGCAAGCTGGAGTGGGGCAATGGGCAGGCGGTCCTGGCGCTGGTCCGCCAGATTGCCACGGGCGAGGGCTTGGGAGCCCAGTTGCGCGGTGGCATTCGCAACTTCGCGCGGCGACTCGGCCCGGAGGCGCAGCCGTTCGCGATGCACGTAAAGGGACTGGAACTGCCTTACCATGACCCCCGGGCTCTCTCCAGCCTGGCCGTAGCGTACGCCACATCGCCCCGGGGCGCATGCCATCGAGGGTGCACCTACACAATCGAGCGCAATCCGATGCCCGGCCTTGGCATTCCCGAACCGCTGGACAGGTTTGCCGATAAAGGCAAGGGCAGGGCTGCAGCGTTAATGCAGAACTTTGCCGATCTCTATAACAGCCTGAAACTTTGTCAGTTCGCCATGACCACCTTCGATGTCCCGATTGTGGTCAAGTGGCTGAATTATGTGACCGGATGGAAGATGGATGCACAGGAGTTACTGAGGGTCGGAGAAAGAAGTCTCAATATAAAGCGCCTCCTGAACATTTCCTGCGGGCTCACGAAGGCGGACGACACCCTGCCCTATCGTATAACCCATGAACCGTTCAGCGATGGAGCATCGGCCGGCCACCTTCCCAATCTCTCCCTGATGCTCGATGAGTATTACGAATTTCGTGGCTGGGACAAGGAAGGCGTTCCAACTGTGAGTAAATTACGAGAGCTCGAACTGGCATAGGTGCAGAGGCTACGTCTGTTGACATTCCCATTCGCCGCCAAAATGGCGAATAAACGGGGGAATGAAGATTTTGGATTTTACTCAGTGTCGCACCAATAACAGGCGCTTATGGCGCGCATCGTCACTCGCGAGGAAGGAACTATGCAGGATATCAAGAAGGAAGCAGCGACGGAAAACTTGATTCTGGAGGTTGTTGCCCGAAGCGCTGAGGAGCTGATCAAGCATACGAAGGGTCCTGGCACCCGGTATGTCTTCTCGGACCACAACAACAATCCCGGAGGAACTATCTACGTTATCATGCGCGAGGTGCAGAACGCCGATCACCCCGAGATGCACATTGAACCTCATGTTCACGAGCATGAGAGCTTATTCATTTTTAAAGGCAGCAATCCGGACATGACTGGATTGGAAGTAGAGGTATTGCTTGGCGATACTTGGCACACCATCCAGTCGCCAAAATCCGTTAGGATTCCTCCCGGGATGACTCACAACTATCGCTTTATTCGAGGGTCTGGAGAGTACTGGAATATTGTACTGACACCTGGAGCGGAGTATAACCGCACAGTCCGCTGATGCGGTTGGGGCCTACCTTACCCTGACCCGCGGGGGATGTCATCGCACCAACTGTATCGTGGGGCCAGGTTGTGCATGAGTGCTCTTTGACACCGGCGTCCTCAGCCGGTACGGTGGGTGCCTCGCGGAACGAAGGCATGGCTAGTGCACGCACGCCGGAATTTCTTAGTGTGTACTCTCCAGCACCTCGCTGGGCGGCGCGAGTATCTGCT
>JBEKBO010000110.1:0-15909 GCA_050015355.1 Candidatus Korobacteraceae bacterium
GATTCGCAGCCTTCCGCCATCGACGAGATGGCGCCCTGGAACTGGTCGTTGGAATTTGGGGAATCTGGCGACTCACCGGGTTTTGCCCCGGTTGAGGTCGAACACAGGGTCTTCTGCGACGCCCACATGATGCCACACGAATGGCTGGAACTCGGCGATGGCCGATTACTTAAACTCGACGGCGCAGCCCACGGCGACGACCATTTCTTTCCTGGCCCGTGCGACATCGCATGGGATCTGGCAGGGACCATCGTCGAGTGGAAGCTGACAGGCCCTGAAGCGGAGTATTTTCTGGAGGAGTATCGCCGCCTCAGCGGAGACGATGCGCGCAGACGCCTGCCGCCTTACCTGAGAGCTTATGTCTCCTTCCGGCTGGGCTGGTGCAAAATGGCCGCTCTGGCCAGTGCGGGAAGCTTCGACGAGCCGCTGCTATGGCGCGATTTCCAACGCTACCGCCGCTATGCCGAACATCTTTCCACGCGCTCCGAGGCGACTGTGCAAGAGGCCGCCGGGCTGAAACCGGAGAGCCCGCAAGCGGAAGCCGGCGGCATAATCAGAGTGGCGTAGGGACTGCCGACCCAGGGTAGTGCCCAGAAGTTCGTGCAATAAATGTTAAGGAGTGTCATTCTGAGCGACCGCAGGGAGCGAAGAATCTGCTTTTTTTCAGGTGCGAGAAAAGCAGATCCTTCGCTGCGCTCAGGATGACACTTTATGAAGTCAGGATGACACTCATGAAGTGTGTTTAGTTATGCGGGGCATTTCTGAAACATCGCCTTGGCGTCTCAGGAAAAAAACTCGGCGATGGCATCCACCACTCGTCGCTGCTCGTCGGAGCGGAGTTCGGGGAAGATCGGCAGGGCTAAAACTTCGCGGCAAGCCCTTTCAGCCTCGGGCATCGAGCCGGGTGCATACCCCAGATAGGCAAAAGCTTCCTGCAGGTGCAGCGGAAGCGGATAGTAGATTTCGCTGGCGATGCCGCGAACGGCCAAAAACGCACGCAGTTCATCGCGTTTCGGCACCCGCACCACGTACTGGTGGTAGATATGTTGCGCCTGGGGATAAACGGTCTGAGGGCGCACCGGGCGTCCCGGCGCACCCGCAAGCGCAGCCGCGGAAAAGAGTTGGTCGTAGCGAGCCGCGATTTCCCGTCGCCGCGCATTCCAATCCTCAAGGTGCCGCAACTTGATGCGCAGCACCGCCCCCTGGATGGCGTCCATGCGGCTGTTGCCGCCCATCTCCTGGTGGTGATAACGGCGTGAGCTGCCGTGATTACGCAGACGGCGGACGCGCCCGGCCAGTTCCGGGTCGCTGGTGGTGACACAGCCGGCATCGCCGAAGGCATTGAGGTTCTTGGTGGGATAGAAGCTGAAAGCTGCCGCCTCGCCCCAGGCTCCCGCCTTGCGCTTGCGCCACGAGGCGCCGAAAGCTTGCGCGGCGTCTTCGATAATCGAAAGCTTGTAATCCTGAGCCACTTGCTCGAAAACGTCCATGTTGGCGCATTCGCCGAAAAGATGCACCGGCATGATCGCCTTGACCGCCGCGGGACGCAACCGCTCGATGGCCAGGCGCGCCGATCGAGAATCCAGGTTGAACGTCTCCGGATCGATGTCGGCAAAGACCGGACGGGCTCCGCAACGCACGATCGAACTGGCCGAGGCGAAGAAGGTGAACGGCGTGGTCAGCACCAGGTCGCCGGGACGAACGCCGGCGGCAGCCATGGCCAGCCACAGCGCATCCGTGCCGCTGGCGCAGGCCACCGTGTCAGTGACGCCGAGAAACGCCGAGATTTCCCGCTCCAGCGCGGCAACCTCGTCGCCAAGAATCAGGCTCTGCGACTCGCAAACCCGGTCGATGGCCTCGCGAACTTCACTGCGAATGGTTGCATACTGCCGCTTGAGATCGAGTAGCGGCACCGTCTGCCGCGGGGCGGCATCTGTCGCCGTTGCTTGAGAAGAATGTTCGTTCACGAAGGTTCCGATCTCCCCTGGCCGGCAAGCACCGCGCATGGCCATGACTGCCGCTTTCGTTGGCAAATGCCGGGTGAGCTATCGATTCTAGAGCAATTCTGGAGTCGGTGCCATGCCGCAATGGCCGGCGGAAAAACCCCACCCTAGTCGCAAAAGCGGCGACTAGAATGGGGCACCCGCTGCTTGTTCCCCGTTCTTTGCGAGCCCCACATTCGCCAACTGCGGCAAATGTGGGCCACCGCCGACAAACTCAGTGCGCCAGGAACAGAACGTAGTGGCTGGCGGAGATCATGAAAAACAGCAACGGGAAGGTAAGCCAGAAGTTTGTCCGGGCGGTGACCGCCGATAGGAGCATGAGTTTCTGGATCTCCGGCGGTGTGGGAGCAGACGGGTTTGGGTATCCAGTTCGCGCAAGAAGCGCAGGTTGACCAGAGTGAAGAAGTAGAGCAGCCCAACCCAGAGGATTCCGGCCAGAATATGAACAAACCGTAATCCGATTTGAAGTTTGGCGCTGGCATCGGCGGAGATAGCCAGGAAAGCTAAGGCGGCGGGAACTTGCATCATCGGTCCTCCGGTGCGCGAACGAGAGTTGCAAAATTAACCGAACAACCACACGGGCGCCAGTTGAATTTGGAAGGCTGACGACTTATCGTAGTTGTGTCCGTGAAGCGGCCCGGATGGAAATTCTGTCTTTTTTCAGTGGCTGTTTGATTGATCGATTTGGTTCGCTTTCGTTGTTTTGCGGTTTTTGGCTCTAAAGGAGAAAGTAATCAATGGATAACAAGCCGGCGCAGAACATACAAGACTCGTTTCTCAATACGGCGCGCAAGGACAAGTCTGTCATTACCATCTACCTGCTGAGCGGCGTCAAATTGTCCGGGCGGATTCGTTCCTTCGACAAGTATTCCGTGGTGCTGGAGACCAACAACCAGGAGCAGCTTATTTTTAAGCATGCGATTTCGACCGTTGTCATGGCTCGTGGTGCGCATGTAAGCGATCGCGCGGAGTTCCGCCCAGCTCCGGCTGCTGGAACGCCAGCCCCAAGTACCAATAACACCGCGCCCGCCGGATCGGGTTCGCCCTCATCGGAGGGATAGGTTATTCTCAGCCGTTCGGAGCAGAGCAACCCCTTGCGGCGGCCGGCCAAGCCCGGGGATCCGCGTTCGACCCTGCGTTCCGGGCCCGAGCGCGTTTTCCTTGTCGGCATCGAGCACCGCGCGCGCCGCGCCGAGAAGGGGCGACCTACGCCGCCCGATGATGCGGCAGGAGCCTCCAGCCGCGAGCCGGGTGCCGTGCCTCCCACGGCACGCCAAGCCAAACAGGCATTACAGGCGCGGCAGAACGTGGGCGAGCATCTGGTGCCCTTCACCGCCGAGGAATCGCTGCACGAGTTGCGCGAACTGGCAATCGGCGCGGACGCGGAAATCGCCGGTGAATTCCTGCAACGCCGCGACCGTCCCGACCCGGCAACCCTGATCGGCAGCGGCAAACTGGAAGAGCTGGCTGCGGCGGCCAAGATGGCTTCCGCGGAACTGATCATATTCGACCACGAACTAACGCCCTCACAGCAGCGCAATCTCGAACGCGCCTTTGACTGCCGGGTCATCGATCGAACGCAACTCATCCTGGACATCTTCGCCCGCCACGCACGCACGCGCGAGGGCCAGTTGCAGGTGGAACTGGCTCAACTGGAGTACTTGTTGCCGAGGCTCGCCGGTCGAGGCGCGGAGATGTCGCAACTCGGTGGCGGAATCGGTACCCGCGGTCCGGGTGAAACCCAACTGGAAACCGACCGTCGCCGCATCTACCGGCGCATACGCCATGTTAAAAAACAATTGGAGGAAGTGCGGCGCATACGCTCGCAGCAACGGCAGAGGCGGTTGAGCGTGCCGGTGGCGACGGTGGCATTCGTGGGATATACCAACGCTGGCAAGTCCACCCTGTTCAATGCGCTCACCAACGCGGGCGTGCTCGCCTCGGCGCGCATGTTTGCCACCCTGGACCCGACGCTGCGCTCGATTACGCTGCCGTCGCGGCGCCAGGCGCTGCTGTCGGACACCGTGGGATTCATTCGCAATCTGCCGCACACCCTGATCTCCGCTTTCCGTGCCACGCTGGAAGAGGTGCAGCGGGCGGCGCTCATTCTGCACGTGGCCGACGCCAGCAGTCCGACGGCCTCCGAACAGATGCAGCAGGTGGAGGCGGTGCTGCGCGAACTGGAAAGCGATCAGACGCCTCGCCTGCTGGTGGTGAACAAGATCGACTTGCTGCCCGCCGATCAACGCCAGGCGCTGGTGGACGATGAGCGCACGGTCCATGTGTCGGCCAAAACCGGCATGAACCTCGACCGTTTGCTGGAGGCGCTTGACCGGCACTTGCAGGGCGATCCGGTGCGTCGAATTCACATCCGCGTGCCGCAGTCGGAAGGCAAGGTGCTGGCCATGCTCGAGGGAAAGACCCGCATACTCTCCCGCCAGTACGTGGACGGAGCCGTTGACCTCGACGTAGACGCACCGGAGTCGCTGGCGCGACGGCTGAAGAAGTTTCAGATTGAAGAGTGAGACTGGCGAGCACTGAATAGGGTGTTCACATTATCACGACGCTGCTCGTTGTCATCTATCCTTGGTGGTGAGCCATCTAGACCGGTTCCGCGGAAGGTATATACCGAAAAGGAGCCGGGCATTCAGCCCGGCGGTGATAGTTCCGGATACACCTACTTAGTAATTGCTCTAACAATCGTAAATCTCGGCTGCGAAATTAAAATGGGCCTGCCGACAAGGAGCGGTGACAATTCCGTGTCTGCAAGCCCATTCGATCCGGAAGCGGATCGGAGGTGATATAGCTATGCTACCCCCGTCGGAGGCGATGTCAAGGAAACTTGAGTGTTCCCACGGGTTTTGCACCGGATATTTTACCTTAAACAGCTCTTCTAGGTAATTTACCCTATACGCCTTGCCTTCGCCCTGAAAGGGGTGAATTTGACACCGGCTGCGGAAGATGTTAATTCTTTGAACGTTCTAGCAGCCCTTCACTTTCCGAACAGGCACTCACTTCAGGATGGAACAAACCCTTAAGCAAGTAGGTGAATTACTGCTTGGAGCAGTTCCGACGATACTGCTCCTGCTGATGCTGTATGGGCTGTATACCGCGCTGGTTTACAAGCCCCTGAAGAAGGTCTTGGCCGAGCGTCGGAGCAGGACCGAGGGCGCAATCGAAAAGGCGCGCGCCGATATCTCCGCGGCCGAGTCGAAGACCTTTGAATACGAGGCCAAATTACGGGAAGCGAAGTTGGCAATTTTCCGGGCGCAGGAAACCCGCCGGCAGCAGGCGCAGGCGGCGCGAGCCGAAGCCGTTGCCGAAGCGCGAAAGCGCGCCGACGCCCTGATTCACCAAGCGAAGAAGCAGGTTCAGGAAGAAGCTGTGGTGGCCAAGCAAGGACTGCAAACGGAAGCCGAACGGCTGGCTGCGGAGATTATTCGTGCGGTGCTTCAGCCTGCCGGCAGGACTGAGGCTCCGGCGCCAGGCGGGCAATTATGAGCTCCCTGATACGAACGATAAGAACGTCGCTTTTGTGCTTGCTGCTGGCCGTCACCACGGTGAGGGGCGTGGCCCAGACGCAGGCGCCCGCGGGCGAGAAGTCCGCGCCGCAGCACAGCGCGCAGGTTGCGAATCCCGACACGGCGTCCGACCGCGAACTTGCGACGGAGTCGGAGGCGGCCGGTGGCGAAGAAAATGCGCAATTCAAGCGCTCGAAGGCCGTGGTCTGGATCTCGCATCTAATCGGGATCAGCCCGGAGGCCGGTTATTGGGTCTTTGTCTTTCTGAATTTCGCGATTGTCGTCGGCTTCATCTACTGGGCGTCACGCACCAACCTGGCACAGGCTTTTCGCGCCCGGACAGCGGCGATTCAGAAGGGCATCGAAGAGGCGCGACGGGCAAGCGCCGAGGCCAACGCCCGCCTGGGGCAGATCCAGGAACGTCTGACCAAGCTCGATTCCGAGGTAGTCGAAATACGCGCCGCGGCTGACGCCGATTTTTCCGCCGAGGAACAACGCATTAAGAAGGCCGCCGAAGAGGATGCGCGGCGGGTGATCGAAACCGCCGAGTCGGAAATTGCCTCTGCCGCCAAGAGCGCGCGCCGCGAGTTGAGGATCTATGCCGCCGAGTTGGCCGTGGAACTGGCGAAAAAAAACATCAAGGTGGATGCACAAACGGACGCGGCGCTGGTGCGCGGCTTTGTGAGCCAGCTCGGAAAGGACGGCAAATAAAATGTCAGCCGTTGCGAGCCGCTATGCGCGCGCCTTTGCCGACGTGGTGCTCGATAAGAAGCTGGACGCGAAGCAAGTGACGGAAGAGCTCAACGCGATCGTCGAGCTGTACCGGTCCAACCTCGAGCTTCGCCGCGTGTGGGAGAGTCCGGCGATACCTGCCGAACAGAAGCGGAGACTGCTGGACGCGATCATCGAACGAAGCGCAATGTTGCGTCCGGTGCGCAACTTTGTGGCTGTGCTGATCGATCACGGCCGGATTTCCGAGGTCGAACAGATTGCCCGGCAGTTCCAGACGGAGTTGAACCATCGGCTCGGAATCGTCGAGGCGGAGGTCACCAGCGCGCGTCCGCTGGCGGAAGCGGAGAGCCGGGAGCTGCTGGCGGAGGTTGAGCGCGTGACCGGCAAACGGGTGAGCGCCGAGTACAAGATCGATCCATCGCTGATTGGCGGCGCGGCCATCCGGGTGGGAAGCACCGTGTATGACGGCTCGGTGCGTGGGCAGCTCCAGAAGATGAAGGAGCAACTGAGCGGCGAATAGCGTGCCGCTTCGGTACGAACGGCGATCCCTCGGCGGCTAAAGCCGAAGATATTCGGTCAGGAAACGGCGCGGCTAACATGAACTCTTTTGAGACCGGAGTGATGCCTAACCCGAGGCATTAAGCCCGTAGCGAAGAGCTGTCATGTAAGCCGCGCCCCTTCAAAACCGACGACTGAGAACTCACTTATGGCTCAGATTAAAGCAGACGAGATTACGAAGCTCATTCGCGAGCAGATCGAAAACTACGAATCCAAGATCACGGTCGACGAAGTCGGCACGGTGCTCTCGCTGGGCGACGGTATCGCCCGTATTCACGGCCTGGAGAAAGTCATGGCCGGCGAGCTGCTTGCTTTCCCGCACGGCATCGCCGGAATCGCCATGAACCTGGAAGAAGACCAGGTCGGTTCGGTGCTGTTGGGCGACTACACAGAGGTGAAAGAGGGCGACGAAGTGAAGCGCACCGGGCGAATCATGAGCGTTCCGGTGGGCGATGCCCTCATCGGTCGAGTGGTGAACGCCCTGGGACTGCCGATTGACGACAAGGGACCGATCCAGACAGACCAATACAATCCGGTGGAGCGTATCGCTCCCGGTGTGATCGATCGGCAGCCGGTGCGCGAACCGATGGCGACCGGGCTGAAGGCCATCGATTCGATGATTCCCATTGGCCGCGGACAACGCGAGCTGCTCATCGGCGACCGTCAAACCGGCAAGACGGCGATCGCGCTTGACACCATCATCAACAATAAGGGCAAGGACCTGATCTGCATCTATGTGGCGATCGGCCAGAAGCGCTCGACGGTTGCCCAGGTGGTGAAGACGCTGGAAGACAACGGTGCCATGGACTACACAGTGGTCGTCGTCGCCTCGGCCAGCGATCCGGCGCCAATGCAGTACATCGCGCCCTATTCGGGCACGGCTTTCGCCGAGTACTTCCGCGATACCAAGCGTCATGCGCTGTGCATCTACGACGACCTTTCCAAACACGCCGTGGCCTATCGCGAGATTTCTCTGCTGCTGCGCCGCCCACCGGGACGCGAAGCTTATCCGGGCGACGTTTTCTATCTTCACAGCCGCCTGCTGGAGCGGTCTTCGAAGCTGAGTGACGCCAACGGCGGCGGGTCAATCACCTCGCTGCCGATCATCGAGACCCAGGCGGGCGACGTTTCGGCCTACATCCCGACCAACGTGATTTCCATTACCGACGGCCAGATCTTCCTGGAGGCCGACCTGTTCAACTCCGGCGTGCGTCCGGCGGTCAACGTCGGCATCTCGGTGAGCCGCGTCGGATTCTCGGCGGCAATCAAGGCCATGAAACAGGTGGGATCGAGCCTGAAGCTGGAACTGGCGCAGTATCGCGAGCTGGCGGCTTTTTCGCAGTTCGGCAGCGACCTGGACAAAGCGACCCAGGCGCAGTTGAATCGCGGCGCGCGGCTGGTGGAGGTGCTGAAGCAGGACCAATTCGAGCCGCTGCCGTTCAGCAAGCAGATTCTGATTATCTACGCGGGCACGAACGGATTCTTCGACGACATAGCGGTCGAAGACGTCCGGCCATTCGAGAAGGCGCTTTACGCGCACGTGGATGGCGCCCATCCGGGGCTGCTGCGCACGATCGAGGAAAAGAAGGCGCTCGATGACCAGATCAAGAACGATATGGTCGCGGCTATCAAGGAGGCCAAGGAGCGGTTCCTCGCGGAAAAGGGCGAGAAAGCCGCGGCTGCGGCCAGATAGAGCCGTTTCGAGGCCGGGCTGAATGTCCAGCTTTTTTCGCGGGATATACCTTCCGCGAATCTGGTCTAAGGCCGTCCGGCTTAAGGGCGAAATAACGAACTATGTCAAACATTCTCGACATCCGGCGGCGCATTCGCAGCGTGAAGAGCACGCGGCAGATTACCAAGGCCATGAAGATGGTTTCCGCGGCCAAGCTGCGGCGCGCCCAGGAGCGTGCTTTGGCCGGGCGGCCTTACGCGCAGATGATCGCCAATGTGCTCAAGTCGCTGGTGCGGCGGGCCGACGTTGTTGACCCGGAGACGGGACAACCGCGGCATCCGCTGCTGGCCGAACGGGAAGAAAAAACGCTTCTGCTGATTCTGGTGACAGGCGACCGCGGGCTGGCCGGGGCGTTCAATTCCAACATCATCAAAACGGCGGCGCGGTTCCTGGCAGCGAACGCGGGAAAGAATATCGATATCGAGTGCGTGGGGCGCAAGGGGCGCGATTTCTTCCGCCGGCGCTATCCCGCGGCCAATCCGGCGGAAGCGCGCAAGGCGCCGGTGCAGATCACGGGCGAACACATCGGGATGCTCAACCAGTTGAAGTTCGCCGACGTGCAAAAAATTGCCGAAGACGTGATCGACCGCTACACGCGAGAAGAGATCGATTCGGTATACGTGGTGTTCAACGAGTTCAAATCGGTGATTGCGCAGAGGCTGGTGATCGACGAGGTGCTGCCGGTCAAGGAGATTGGAGAGCGCGTGATCCGCGATGTGACCGAGCTCAGCGCCGAGGAACGGGAGCGCGCCGGCGAGGCGGCTACGAGCGCCGGGGTAAGCCTGAAAGCACACGACACCGAGGAAGTGGATCGCCGTGCGGCGCAGTTCGCAACCGCGGACGTGGACTACATCTACGAGCAGAAGCCCGAGAGGCTTTTCCGCGACCTGCTGCCGAAGTATGTGACGGTGCAGGTCTATCGCGCCATGTTGGAGTCGGTGGCGGCCGAGCACGCGGCGCGCATGACGGCCATGGATTCGGCAAGCAACAACGCCGATGACATGATCGATTCGCTGACGCTCTCGATGAACCGGGCGCGGCAGGCTTCGATTACCAAAGAAATCATCGAAATCGTAAGCGGCGCGGCCGCACTGTAAAGGTTGCAAAGTTTCAAGGTTGCAAAGTTGCAAGTTTTCGAAGTTGCAAGAGATTCTCAACATAGTTTCTAAAGGGATGGAACAGCGGGTTTCAATTTTAGTGTTCCGGCAAGGCTAAGTTCCTCGACGCGCGAAACTTTGAAACCTTGAAACTTTGAAACTTTCGGAACAGAAACAGGATTCTCATGGCTGAAAACATTGGACACATCGTTCAGATCGCCGGCCCCGCCGTTGACGTGCAGTTTTCCGAAGCGAAGCTGCCTTTGATTTACACCGCGATCCGCGTGGTGAGCGACGGATTCGTCACCCCCACGCCGATTGACGTCATTCTGGAAGTGGAGCAGCACCTCGGCGAAGGACGCGTGCGCTGCGTGGCCATGCAGCCGACCGAGGGCATGGTGCGCGGCATGAAGGCGATCGATCTCGGCCGCCCGATCACAGTCCCCGTGGGCCGCGGAACGCTGGGCCGGGTGATGAACGTGATCGGCGAACCCGTCGACAAACTTGGCCCGATTACGTGCGAGGAGAGGATGCCGATTCACCGCCCGGCTCCCGCCTTCGACGAGCAGTCGACGCGCGCCGAGATGTTTGAGACCGGCATCAAGGTTATCGACCTGATCCAGCCCTTTCTCAGGGGCGGCAAAATCGGCCTGTTCGGCGGCGCCGGCGTGGGCAAGACGGTCGTCATCATGGAACTCATCAACAACGTCGCCAAGCAGCATGGCGGCTATTCCGTGTTCGGCGGCGTCGGCGAGCGCACCCGCGAGGGCAACGACCTGTGGCTGGAAATGAGCGAGTCTGGCGTGATCAAGCCGGGCGATCCGGCCAACTCGAAGGCTGCGCTAATCTACGGCCAGATGACGGAACCGCCGGGAGCGCGTCTGCGCGTGGCGCTCACGGCTCTGACCGTCGCCGAGTACTTCCGCGATGCCGAAGGCGCCGACACGCTGCTGTTCATCGACAACATTTTTCGGTTCACGCAAGCGGGATCGGAAGTTTCCACGTTGCTGGGCCGCATGCCTTCCGCCGTGGGCTACCAGCCGAACCTGGCAACCGAGATGGGCGAGTTGCAGGAGCGCATCACCTCGACGAAGAAAGGTTCGGTCACTTCGGTGCAGGCGATTTACGTCCCCGCCGACGACCTGACCGATCCGGCTCCGGCGACGACCTTCGCCCACCTGGACGCCACTACGGTGCTTTCCCGCGCCTTGACCGAGATCGGCATTTACCCGGCGGTCGATCCGCTGTCCTCGACCTCGCGCATTCTCGATCCGCGCATCGTGGGGCAGGAACACTACGATGTGACGCAGAAAGTGAAGCGCGTTCTGCAGACCTATAAGGATCTGCAGGACATCATCGCCATTCTCGGCATCGACGAGTTGACCGAAGAGCAGAAGACTGCCGTGGCGCGCGCCCGTAAGATTCAGAAATTCCTCTCGCAGCCCTTCCACGTCGCCGAACAGTTCACCGGCTTCCAGGGCAAGTACGTGAAGGTCGAGGACACGGTGCGCAGCTTCAAGGAAATCGTTGAGGGCAAACACGACGACGTTCCCGAGCAGGCCTTCTACATGAAAGGCTCCATCGACGAGGTGCTGGCAGCCGCCGAGAAGATGAAGACCACGGCGTAAGCGGCAACTGAGAACTGTGAAATGGCTGAAACTCTAGAACTCGAAATCGTAACCCCGGAACGGCTGGTCGTCCACGAAATGGTGGAAGAGGTGCAGATCCCCGGACGCAGCGGGTATCTGGGCGTGCTTCCCGGTCATGCGCCGCTGATCACCGAGTTGGGAGTGGGCGAGATCACCTTCCGTAGCGGCGGTGTCACCACACGCCTGGCGGTTGCCTGGGGGTTCGCGGAGGTTTTGTCGAACAAGGTGACGATCCTGGCTGAAAGCAGCGAGCGGGCCAACGAGATCGACGTGGGGCGCGCCCAGCAGGCCAAGCAACGGGCGGAAGAAATCCTGCGCAGCCAGGCTCTCGACACCAACTACGACGAGGCGCAGGGCGCCCTCAAGCGCGCCGAAACGCGTATCGAGGTGGCCGAGAAGAACGAACACTAAACAACGCAGACGGGAAATCACAGGAACGCATTGCCAAGCCTCGGAACCGATCCGGGGCTTTGCTTCCTGTGAATCATTGCAAGTTGGTAGACTTCTCTGACTGGGGGTGAACATGGAGATCAAAACGGTTGGCGTGATCGGCGCCGGAACCATGGGCAACGGCATCGCGCACGTGTTGGCGAAGACGGGCTACGAGGTTGTGCTGGTCGATATCGAGCAGCGCTTTGTGGATCGCGGGATGCAGGCCATCGCCAAGAACATGGAGCGCGAAGTCGTGCGGCAGAAGCTCACGGCCGAGCAGCGCGAACTGGCACTGAAGCGGATTCGTCCGTCGATCTCTCGCCGCGACCTCGCCGGCTGCGACCTGGTGGTTGAGGCGGCGACCGAAAGGTTTGAGATCAAGGCGGAAGTCTTCCGCGACCTGGAGACGATTTGCCGGCCCGAAGTTATTCTCGCGTCCAACACATCTTCCATTTCGATCACCAAACTGGCGGGGGTCACGAAGAAGCCCGGCAAGATCATTGGCATGCACTTTTTCAACCCCGTGCCGCTGATGAAACTGGTCGAGGTGATCCTCGGGCTGGCGACCTCGGAGGAGACATACCAGACGGTGAAGGCACTCGCGGAAAAGCTCGGCAAGACGCCGGTGGAGGTCAACGATGCGCCGGGTTTTGTTTCCAACCGCGTGTTGATGCCTTTGATCAACGAGGCGGTTTATGCGGTGATGGAAGGCGTGGCGACTCCCGAGGCGGTCGATGAGGTGTTCAAACTGGGGATGGCGCATCCCATGGGACCGCTGACGCTGGCCGATTTCATAGGGCTGGATGTATGCCTGGACATCATGCGGGTTTTGCAATCTGGCTTGGGCGATCCCAAGTACCGGCCCTGCCCGCTGCTGATCAAAATGGTGGATGCCGGCTGGCTTGGCTGCAAGTCAGGACGCGGATTCTACAGATACGATCAGCCGGGCGCATAGCGCGTGATTTTCCCAAATTGGCAAGCAGAGGCGATCTTTCCTGCCAACCGGCTGCTCCATATTCCGGCAAACGCTTCTAAACGGTTAGGACGGCTGCGGACGCACCCTGTTCGTCGGCAGCCTGTTAAACATCCATGAGTAGCAATCCAAAGACGATGGAACCGCCCGCAGAACGCGAAAACAACGATGCAGTGTTTTATGGCATTGCGGTGACGCTCGGTGTTTTCTGCGGGGTGATACATGTTGGCGTGCGAGACCCGCTGTTGACGGCTCTGAGCGTGCTGGTGTCGACCATGTTCCTGGGCTACATGCGCCCGTCCAGGCCATGGCGATGGGTCTTGCTGGTCGGCCTGTTCGTTCCCGCCGTGATGAGCGGCGCCAACCTGATGGGCTATTACAGGGATTTGAGCCGGGCGGGCCTGTACGGCTCGGCGCTGATCATGTTGCCGGGTGTTGCGGGCGCTTTCGGCGGACACTTTGGCCGTCGCTTCATGCGGGTAATGTTCGGCAAATAGACGCGTCCATTGGAAACTGTCGCCAAAGCCCAATAGATCGCGACCAATGCCATGTCTTTGCTGTTGCTTCAATCGTTACATCCTTCAAAATCCGCAGAATAATTCTACAGTTCAGAGCTAATATCGATGTTTAAGGGCGGCTTTGGCCAAGAGAGCGGGTGAAATGTGGGGCCCTTATCGGAGAAAGACAGTACCGATCCTAAACATTGCCAATGAAAACGAACGATAAGATTTGGCTAGGTATCGCGTTCACAGCAGCTCTGTTGGTGCTGAACAGCAATCCCCGGTGTAACCGTGGCTGCCGTACAGTGGCCGAGCATCTGCTGGAGCACGGTATTGAAGATATTTTCATTAGCCTGCTAGGGTAGCCCGGTCCACAAGGTGTATCCCGGAGTCATCGACGCCGAGACTGACTGTTCGGCTGCTTCATGGGATACACCTTTGCGAAAATAATTCTTTCCTTAATTCCATCACCAATTTGCCTGTTAACTACTATGTCACTCCCTGTGGCGGGGCAGTGCAAGCTATGCTGATGGCCGATGGGTATCTCAGTAACGGTTCTGGCCAGCGGCAGCGGGGGCAACAGCACGGTTGTGAGCTCCTCGCGCACTCGCCTGTTGATTGATTGCGGGCTCTCCTGCAAGGAGACGTGCAAGCGGCTGCACGCCAGTGGAATCGATCCGCGCAGCCTGACGGGAATTCTGATCACGCACGAACACGCCGATCATGTGGGCGGGCTCCACGTAACGGCCAAAAAGCTGGGGGTTCCGGTCTTCATGACGGGCGCCACGCACGGCGCATGGCAGCAGACGTTCACGGACAGCGCAGGCAACCGGGTGAGGGCAGAGCGGCTGGAGTTGTTCGAGGCCGGGCGGCGCTTCGAGGTAGGGGACATCGGGGTGCTGCCGTTCACCATTCCGCACGACGCGGCCGACCCGGTGGGCTTCACCTTTACCGCCGAGGGAATCAAACTCGGGTACGTAACCGACCTCGGCTATCTGCCGGCAAGCGTGCGCGAACATCTGCGGGGCTGCGACGGCCTGATGATCGAGTCGAACCATGACCTGGAGATGCTGCGCATCGGTCCTTATCCCTGGGCGGTCAAGCAGCGGGTGATGAGTCGCGTCGGGCACCTGAGCAACGAGCAACTCGCGGAATTTCTGGCTACCGATTATGATGGAGGGGCAGCATTCCTGATCCTGGCTCATTTGTCGGAGCAGAATAACGAGCCGATTCGCGCCAGGATGGCGGCGGAGCGTGCTTTGGACGGACGCCGCGATCTCTGGAAGAACCGGATCCTGCTGGCTTCACAAGATGATGGATTGCAAAGCATATCGCTGTGATGTAAACGCGATGAGCAAACGCAGGCGTTGACTTGGTGAGGCAAACTCGATGATGCAATGTATTGATCCGGTGGTGGGAAAGATCCTGGCGGGCTGGCGCTATGACATTTCGGGGATTACGCCCGAAATGCGCGTCGATTACGAGGCCCACTTGGCGGCTTGCGAATTCTGCCGCTCGCGCCAGCATCTGCACCGGACCATCGATGTCGCTTTGATCGGGCTGGCTTCCGTGTCGGCCATTGTTTTCCTGCTGGCCTATGGAGTCATCCGCTACTTTGGCCCGCGTAACGCATTCATTCTGGAGATCGCGGCCGTCGGCGGATTCCTGCTCTCCACGCTCCTTTGGCTCATCGTAGCGGTTTCCACGCCGGCCCCGCTGGTGGTGGTGGACGCTGCCCGCACCGGAGCCCGCCTGGTGCACGACAAGTTGCCCGAACGGGTACGCGAACACATTCCGGAAGAGCTGCGGCTGCGCCTCGGCGGACAGTGAGCGTCGTTCTGAGCGATCAAGTAAATCTTTGAGGTGTCATTCTGAGCGACCGAAGGGCGCGAAGAATCTGCTTTAGACTCCAGAAAAGCAGATCCTTCGCTCCGCTCAGGATGACACCTATTCCGTCGGGTTAGTGGTGATAAGGCCTGTGGCTGTTGAAAAAGTCCGTTTTACCGAAATCCGGCTCAAAATGGGTGACTAGAAATGTATCTGAAGTCGGAGAAAATCGTTTATAGGGCTTCCTAGCGCGACGATTTTTCGGTGCAATTCCCGCGAGCGAGTTTTTCAACAGCCACGCCTGTTATCACTCGTCATTGTGGAACTTGCCTGTGATTCGGCGTAAAGTGCTGGGATTATGCGAACGAATGGCAGGAGAGCACTGCGTCTGGGCGTCGTCATCGTGTGCCACGGCGTCTTGTTCTTCTTCGCGGCAAAAGTCCTGCTTGATCGTTCCGAAGTGCTTTATTGGCGGTTGTCCGCACTGGCGGTCTGCGCGGCATTACTTGTTGGAACCGTCTTTGAAATGGGTAAGCGCAAGACGGCGAGGATGTTGAATGTGGGTGTCCCTGTCATTTTGGGAGCCGTTCTTGCGTCGTCTTTCATTTGGCTTCCGATACTGGCAAAAATCCAGCACTGGGAGGAGCCTATCACCGTAGAGCCAGCGTATTTGTTCGTCTTTTCCCTGCTGCCGTTTTTCCTAGCCTGTGTCGTGGAGCTGGCCTACCGTCTCATAAACACAAGCCCTGATTCCGCAGTCGCACGTCGTAACTGTTGAGAAATTGATTGGATAAGGACGAAGGCTTCTAGCGACCTGTATGTTCATTGTTTGAGGAACAAGAGCATCCGGGTCAGGAGAAGCCTTCATGACTATTGTAGGGTGTG
>JBEKBO010000111.1:0-15792 GCA_050015355.1 Candidatus Korobacteraceae bacterium
GTCTGCTGGAAGCCCTCGAACAGGCTGCTGCTCTGGCCCTCGCAGCTATCACCCCGGACAACGCCGCAGCTTGGTTCAAACACTGCGGATACGGTATATAGCTTCATGGGAACCGCTCTAATCCCGTCAGATAGTAGGGCATATCGCGTTTTTCGGCGCTGAAGACCCCGACTGGAATAGCCTGCGGCGCCGTTGCTGCGCGGGCTCCGCCCGGACGACTGCTATTCGAGTTGCCACAGCCCGCCAGAGTAGCAAGTGACGCGATCACGCTCACAACCAGCAGACGGGCGAGGAGCCTTCCCGCATACATGGATCGAGAAGGAGGTTCACAACGAAGCTGTACGACTTTGCTCACCGGCATTTGGTCCAAGAATTTCAACTTTCAGACTTTAATGGAATTAGCAGTATGATACCAGCCATCGCCAAGCGGAGAGTCACAATTCCACATTTCGCCGATCAGGGTCTCGACAGAATCCGGCAGACGCGAACGATCTCCCTCCTCGGCTCAAATGATATGAACACCGGGGGCGGAGAGAAAACTCGCAGGGCCGGTTCAGCCCGAGGTCTTGTCCGCGGGGTTGGCGTCCGCCCTTGCCCGTCGCAGGTCGCTGACGTCGCCAATTGCGATTATCACGGAATCTTTCGACAGGACGACCTCATCGGGCGGATTCACGGCCAGGTGGCGGATGCCTTCGGTGTCGAAGAAGCTGAAGGCGGTTCCCGCGAAATGCGTGTCGTCCACGATGGAGTCGAAGCCGCGAGCCGTGCTCGATCGCGTCGCGCCGATTCGCGAACTGCCATCGCCCGACGCGTAAAATACGGAGCCGCGGAAACGCAGCCAGTTCTTGTCTACCGACAGCTCCAGCGCCCCCATCCGCCCGTTCAGATCCACCGGACGGCCGGCGATGGGATTGAAGTCATCCGTGCCCAGCACCTGGTAGAAGGCATGGCTGACGTTGACGCGCTTGATGTGACCGTTGCCGGTCCAGCCAAGGTAGTAGGCGCGGATGGTGTGCGGCTTCGGAATTCCGTTGGCGGCGACGACGATGCCGATCGGCGCGGGACGCACCAGGAATCCGTTCTTGTCAAAGTGAATATCGCCCTGGTCGCGATCAAAGTGGAAACTGAACTGGGTGGTGTAGCCCTTGGCCAGAAAGTCCTGCACGTAGACGTTGGCAACCGCCACCTGCTGGTCACGAGACGCAAAAGTGTTCAGCCCGCTGTTGGTGTCCTTCTCGAGCATGTAGAAGTACGCCAGGTTGTAGTTGATGCGGTTGGATCGCAAATTGCCGAAAAGACGCACACCCGGCTCTTCATCGGAAAAAATGAAGCCGCGGAAGTCGCTCGTGAACTGCTGAATGCCGGCCCGCAGCGACACGAAATCGAAGTTCGGGCTCAGGTCGTGGAGCTTCACTTCGAAAAACCCTTCTTGCAGCCCGGTGTGTGTATCGAACCGGTTGGTGCCATCGGCGACATTCACGTTTACGATGCCGCGCTCTTGCGTCTGCAGGAAGTTCAGGTTTGTCGCAGGCGTGAAGTGCATTCGGAAGTCCGCCGGACGGAACGAGGTGTCGCCGTGCGAAAGGTCAAATGAAAACAGGAACGTCTGCCCCACGAACAACTGGCCGTCGCGGCCGAAAAACTGCGGTTCGTTCGGGCGCTGGCTGCCTACATTTCCGGGCGTGGGCAAGCGGCGCGCATCGACGCCCGTGATGCTGGTTCCGGTAAAGTTGAAGAACCACTGCTGCCCGAAGATCGGATAGTCGCCCTTCAGGCGGCCGCGGTTGAACGGATCGTACCAGTGCGATTTGACGTAGGGGTATTCCCCGCGCTTGTTGTATCGCTGCCAATCGGGCAATTCAACTGTCCAACGATAAGGTTCGAGGCTGAAGTTCTCGTTTTCGGTGGGGATCACTTCGGGCGTGCCCGGGACCGGCGGCGGAGGCTGTGCGCTGCGCAGTCCCGGATACACACTGCTGGCCGTCAAGTCGGGTTGAGGCGCGTTGCGAGCAGGGCCGGGAACTCCGCTGGGGCCGCTGGGGCCGAGAGGCTGGTTGCGCGCCAGTTCAACCTGAACCTTCAGCGTTTGAATCTGCGCGGCCTTCAAAGACACTGCTCGCGGCGCGGCCGTTAGACCGGGTTGCTCGAACGAAACCTCATAATCTCCCGGTGGAAGGTCTCGCAGCCGGAATATTCCTTCGCTGCTGGTCGTGCCCTGGTAGGTCTTGTGGCTTTTCTGGTTGACGGCCCGCACCGTGGCGCCGGGGACGGCGCGTCCATCCTGGTCGAGGACGGTGCCGAGCAGCGCGGCATTGCGAGCCCTCTGTCCCGGAATCCGTTGCGCCTCTTGCCCGACCAAAACGCCGCACAGCCCGAGTAGAGCGGCAAGCAACCGAAGGTGGCGGCGGATGCTCTGCGCACTGAAGAAAGCCTTTTCGACCACGAGATCTTTCCTCGCTTGCCGACTGCGTTTTTGCCGCTGGCGCAACGCCGGCCTGAGATCAGTACTGCGGTGATTGCCGGAACCTTACTTCGCCCGGCGAAAGGCGCATGCCCTCGGCGCGTTCTTCGGCAGCCGGTCAGGCCGCTTCAGCACGCAGCTTCGTCTGCCCGCTATCGATGTTTCGCCAGTGCCTCTCGGCGTCCTGCTTTGTGATCGTTCGCAACTTCACCAAGGAATCAGAGCTGCCAGACGCCTCATCCCTGGAATGACGGGAACGAAGCGGCCGAGCCCTCAACAGGCGCAGTTCACTCGCACATTGCTTGATGCCGGGATTTTGAATCCGGGGTGCCTGAAGGTTTCAAGCTGTTTGCTGAAGCAGATTGCCGGGCGGCCGGCAGAAACTCACATGGCAGCCCGGCAGGCACTCGGGACGTACGGGATCATGGCCGATCCGAGTAATGTCGAGAGTTGCTGCTTTTCCTTGAGGTGGGAGAAGAAGCAGCCACCGGCAAAAGCGACCGGGGACCGCGGCTTACTCAGAGCTTGTGACTTTTTCGGATGGTGCCCCACATCTGCCGCAGTTAGCAGATGTGGGACTTGGGCACCAGTCGAACTACCCCACGTTAGCCAAAAACGGGCGAACGTGGGGCACCAAGCCGAAAGATTCTTCAATACAACCCAGAACGGCGCGGAATCGGACAGTGTCCTGGGATGCTGCGCTCAGAATGACACTCACGAGGTGTGGTTAATTATGCGAAGTATTTCTGGGGCACCACACTAGGGCGCGACCCTACTGAATGCGTTCAAAATCGTACTTCTCCGACTCCAGGGCGGCCAGCAACTCCGCGACGTGCTCGGACCCGCGCGTTTCCATCGTCAGGTCGATCGCCGTATCGCCAAGGTTGACGCCGTAGTAGGTGCGATCATACGAGGTTTCAACGATGTTGGCGCGGTGGCGTGCGAGCACACCCGTCAACCGGTGCAGCGCTCCCGGGTAGTCCGGCAGATGGATGCGCAGCCTGATCAGGCGGCCGTCCTTCACCAGTCCGCGCTCGATGATGCGCGAGAGAATCGACACGTCAAGATTGCCGCCGGAGACGATCGCCACGATTTTTTTCCCGATGCATGAGACCTTCCGCTGAAGCAGAGCGGCAACCGGCGCCGCGCCGGCGCCTTCCGCCAGTGTTTTCTCGCGCTCGAGCAGCAGCAGAATCGCGTTCGCAATTTCCTCTTCCTCAACGGTCACAATGTCGTCGACATATCTCTGCACCAGGGGCAGGGTAAGGTCGCCGGCACGGCGCACGGCAATGCCATCCGCCAGCGTGGAGGAAACCGGAAGAACAACCGGATGCTTTGCGGCCAGCGCCGCCCTCATGGAAGGCAATCTTGCAGTCTGCACACCGATGACCCGTATCTTTGGGTTCGTCTCCTTCAGCGCGCAAGCCAGGCCGCTGATGAGGCCGCCGCCGCCGATTGCGGTAATCACCACTTCGAGGTCCGGAATCTGCTCCAGCAGTTCCAACCCCAGAGTCCCTTGTCCCGCGATTACCGCGTGGTCGTCAAATGGATGCACGAACGTCAACCCATCCTGGGCGCAACGGCGGAGAGCCTCCTCGCAAGCCTCGTCATAGTTCGCCCCGTGCAGAATCACGTCCGCACCGTAACGGCGAGTCGACATCACCTTATTCAGCGGAGTAGTCAGCGGCATGCAGATCTGCGCCGCGATTCCCCTTTTGCTGGCGTGAAAGGAAACAGCTTGAGCGTGATTGCCCGCCGAAGCCGTGATCAACCCGCGTTCGCGCTCCTCGGCGGTGAGTGTGAGGATCTTGTTGAGTGCTCCCCGTTCCTTGTACGAACCCGTCATTTGCAGGTTCTCGAGCTTCAAGAAGACATTGTTGTCGATGAGTTCGGAAAACGTCTCCGAGTGGGAGCAGGGCGAAACAAATACGGAATTGCCGATCCGCTCTCGCGCTTCCTTCACTTTTTGTAGCGTGACCATGAACCTTTCCAGAAATCCCCGACTTTTGTGCAATGGCGTGGGTGTACCGCGATCAGGGCCAATCCCCGTTCTGACAGGCAAATTGGCAGGGGGAACTACGGCCTCCTTAACCCCTTCAGGAAGAACATACCCGTTGGAATTGTCCGCGAGGAGAGCTGCTGGCAACACGGTAACCGTGCGCTGAATCCAATCTGCTGCTTTGATTGTCGCGTTTCACGATCGTTTCACATTATTGAACGGTCGCGACGTTGACCATCACCCACGATTTCGATTATAACCTTAAGGCGATGAAGTTCCGTGGTCAGTCGCGTCAAAAGGTGACCAGCATGTGCTGTTGTTGCATGTGTTGCTGGATAGCACCGTCTGGCGCGGGAGACAACGTGGCATAGCGGCAATCTAAATCAGGTTTCGCAAAGCCCACACGCCAGAAGGATGGCTTGTGGGCTTTTTGTATTGGGGAGAACATCATGGCAGAGCAACCGAAGGAAACCAAGGCGCAGAAAGTGGAGCGCCTGAAGCGTGAACTGAATCCATGGGAGCGGCTCGACGAGATCCGCGAGTTCGCCCGCCAGGGACATGGCTCCATCCCGGCGGAATGGCTTTCGACCTACTTCCGTTTCTGGGGCATTTACACGCAGGGCGATGGAGCGGGCGCCATCGGCGGCAAGGGCGGTGAAGGTCTGGCGATGCCGTTCTTTATGGTTCGCATCCGCATTCCCAACGGCTTTCTGTCGAGCGGCCAGGCGCGCACCATCGCGAGCTTGTGTGCCCGTTATGGCAGAGGCGTGGCCGACATCACGGTCCGGCAGAATATCCAGTTGCACTGGGTAAGAATCGAGGACCTGCCCGATGTCATCGAGCAACTCTGGCACGCCGGTCTCAACACGCTGGGAGCATGCGGCGACGTCACGCGCAACATTACCGGCTGCCCGCTGGCTGGGGTCGATGGCGACGAAGTATTCGACGCGTCTCCCGTGGTGCTCGAGCTGAACCGCTTTTTCGTTGGCAACGCGGATTTTCGCAACCTGCCGCGCAAGTTCAAAATCTCCGTTACGGGCTGCCGCTCCTGGTGTACCTATCCCGAGATCAACGATATCGGGCTCACGGGCATCATTCGCAGGCGTGGCGACGGCGACGAGCATGGTTTCTCGTTGCGCATCGGCGGAGGTCTTTCCACCCAGCCGCACCTCGCCCTCAGATTGAACGCTTTCATCCCGTTGCAGCAGGCAGCGCCGTTCGTGCGCTCCATAGCGGAGATATTCAGGGACGCCGGCGTGCTCCGCGAAAGCCGCGAGCAGGCGCGATTGAAATTCCTCTTTCTAAAGCACGGGTGGAATGCCGACACCTTCCTGGCGGAGATTAACCGGCGGCTCGGCTTCGAACTCGACCCCGCCGAACATGAAGATCCACCGAGCGACGTCTTCCGCGACCACGTTGGCATTCATGCGCAGCGACAGCAAGGTTATTCCTACGTGGGAGCCGCCGTGCTGCGTGGCCGCCTCAGCGCCGAACAACTGCGGCTCGCAGCCGATCTCGCGGACCGATTTGCGAAAGGCGAGTTGCGGACTACCGCCATGCAGAATCTGATCGTCGTCAATGTTCCCAACCAGAATGCCGCGACACTGGCACGAGAGCTGGAAGCCATTGGGCTGCGCATCGAGGGCTCTCCCTTCTGGCGCGGAGCCATTGCCTGCACGGGAACCGAGTTTTGCAAACTGGCTATCACCGAAACCAAAGGCTTCGCCCGCTGGGTGGTCGAGGAATTGGAAGAACGGCTTCCCGGTTTTGATCAGCAGTTGAAACTGAACATCACTGGTTGTCCTAACAGTTGCGGCCAGCATTGGATCGCCGATCTCGGCCTGGAGGGCAAGAAGATCAAGGTCGACGGAAGGATGGCGGATGCCTACTACTTCTGCGTGGGCGGCGCGGTCGGCCGCGAACAGTCGATCGCGCGACCGGTCGGATACCGCTGCCTGGCCTCGGATGTTCCCGATGCCATTGCGCGGCTGTTGTCGGTCTATAACCATTCGCGCCAACAAGGCGAAAACCTGCGGCAGTTTTTCTCGCGACACAGCAACGACGAGATCCGTGAATTCCTTGCAGGCGGGGTTACGGCCCCGGTGCCGAGAGATCTTCCGACGGCCACCACGCCGCACGGAATCGAGGGCTGAAGCATGCCGACTTTTTCACTTTCACTTTTTGAATTCGACCCGGCCACGGCGCTCAATCGCTCGCGGCGGCACCGTGTGCGTTGCGATGAGCACGGGCAAAAGACATGCCGCCGCGATGGAGGAAACAGCCATGGGTAAGGTTTTTCTGGTCGGGGCAGGCCCCGGCGATCCTGAACTGTTGACCCTGCGCGCCGCGCGTCTGCTCGGCCAGGCAAATATCGTGCTGCATGACGCGCTGGTCACAGGTGAGATTCTGGCAATGATCTCTCCCGCCGCCAAGATCATCGACATCGGCAAGCGTTGCGGGCGCAAACTGCTTACGCAAGCTGAAATCAACTCGCTGCTGGTTTCTTGCGCCACAACCGCTGAGGTAGTCATTCGGTTGAAGGGAGGCGACCCCTCGGTTCTTGGCCGCGCCGGCGAAGAAATCGAAGCGCTTGCCGAGGCGGGCATTGCTTTCGAAATCGTTCCCGGAATCACTTCCGCACTTGCTGGAGCCGCCGCCGCGGGAATTTCCCTTACTGATCGGCGCTGTGCATCGAGCGTGGTTTTCACGACCGCGCACCGTGGCGAGGGCGCGGATGCCGTCGAGTGGGACAAACTCGTCTCATCCCAATCCACGCTCGCCGTCTACATGCCGGGCAGCGACTACCGCCGCTTGAGCGAGCAACTGCGTGAAGCCGGAATCGAGCCGCGTACACCCTGCGTGGTGATCTCGGGGGTGGGCAGACCCAACCAGCAGATGCTGTGGACTGACATCGACAGGCTTGCCAGCCGTGATCACCTGCCGTCTCCGGCAATCGTAATCGTGGGCCGCTGCGCGGGCGCTGCACTCGAATCGGAAGGCCGTCGCGACCAGACAGTATCCAATCAGGTCACGGAAAGGCGAGGGCTCACCGCTTCATCTACAATCTGAAATGTCTTTCATGCGGCTCAAGCTGGTACAAGTCGGCGAAGCGGTGCTGCGCCAAACGGCGCGGCCACTTGCGCCCGCGGAAATTCGCTCGGAATTCGTTCGGCAACTCATTGGCGACATGCATGAGACGCTCAGGGACGCGCCGGGCGTAGGCCTGGCGGCGCCGCAGGTGGGCGTGTCCATTCAGTTGGCGATCATCGAGGATCTGCCGGAGTACAGCCGGGACATCGGCGCGGAGCAACTTGCCGCTCGCGAGCGTCGCCCCACTCCGTTTCACGTTATCGTCAACCCGGAGATCGCCGGGCATGGCGACGAGCAGGTGGAATTCTTCGAGGGATGCCTGAGCCTGACGGGTTTTACCGCGCTCGTGCCTCGATTCAGGCGGGTCAGCGTGCGCTGCCTCGACGAGAATGGGGAGCCCAAGGTGATCGAAGCATCAGGCTGGTACGCGCGAATCCTGCAGCACGAAGTCGATCATCTGAATGGCGCTGTTTATATCGACAGGATGCACACCCGGACTTTCATGTCATTGGAGAATTTCAGTCGGCGGTGGAAGGAACAACCCATCTCTGAGGTGAAGCGCACCCTGCTTTCGGCAAAGGACGGCGCTTGAGGCGAACGGGTCCATGTATTGTTTTTCCCGGCCTTCGGTGCCGCCCTGCGAAATGCATAGATCGTCACGTCGGTTCGCCAAAGGCGGCGAACCTCCTCACGATGACACCCGCAGCGAAGGATACAGTATCTCTGGTACTGGTCTACCGGTTGGCTTTGACGGCAAGTTTCTGCAGACGGACGCCGGCCGCGTCCAGCGTGGCATCTTGTTTACAAAAGACGAACCGCACTTGTTGACGACCTGCCGATGATTTATAGAAGCTCGATCCCGGCACGGCCGCCACTCCGGCTTCCCGCACAAGATACTGCACGAACGCCAGATCGTCGGCAAAACCGAATGAGGTCACATCCGTCATGATGTAGTAGGCGCCACGCGGAGAGTATGCGCGAAATCCCGCCTGGAACAATGCCGCCAGCATCCGGTCACGGCGCTGGCGATAATTCTCGGCCAGTGACTGGTAGTACGATTCCGGCATCGAAAGCGCCGTGACTCCCGCGGCCTGCAACGGCGCGGCAGCTCCGACCGTGAGGAAGTCATGCACCTTGCGAATGGCGCCGGTAAGCACGGGCGGCGCTACTGCCCAGCCGACTCGCCAACCGGTAACGCTATAGGTTTTCGACATGCCGTTGATGGTGATCGTGCGGTCGCGCATTCCGTCGATGGTAGCAATCGAAATGTGCCTGGCGCCGTCGAAGATGATGTGCTCGTAGATTTCATCGGTGATTGCGAGCACGTCGAACTCCAGGCACAGATCGCGGATCTGCTCCAGTTCGGCACGGGTGAACACCTTTCCCGTCGGATTGTTGGGCGTGTTGAGAATGATGGCCCGGGTCCGCCGATTGAACGCCGCTCGCAGTTCGGCGGGATCGAAGCTCCATTCGCCCTCCGGCCCACGCGGCGGATGCAGGGTGACGAACCGCGGAGTGGCTCCGGAGAGGACCGCATCCGGACCATAGTTTTCGTAGAAAGGTTCGAAAACCACAACTTCTTCCCCAGGATCGAGAACAGCCATCAGCGATGCGATCATCGCCTCGGTCGATCCGCAGCACACGGTCACTTCCGTCTCCGGATCGATGGCGAGACCTTGCCAGGTTTGCAGCTTGCGGGCAATCGCCTCGCGCAGGTTCTTTGCGCCCCAAGTGACCGCGTACTGATTGATGTCGGCCGCAATCGCCTCCTGGGCCGCGCGTTTGATCTCCTCGGGAGCCGCAAAATCCGGGAATCCCTGCGCAAGATTGATGGCGCCGAAGCGAATGGCCTGCCGGGTCATGTCGCGGATCACGGATTCAGTGAACTGCGCTGCCTTGGAACTGATCCGGTTTGCCTGGGTCATGATGCCTCTCCTCGCGGTGCAGCGGCAGGCTCGCGGTCTTCCGGCTCAAGCGTTGAAATCGGCAGATCCCAGTGCGCCAACATGATTTCGAACCGTCGCTGCTCTTCACGCTTGAACGTGTCCTGGTCTGGATATAGCTGCTTGAGCAGTTCGGCGGAATCCTTCTGCATCGAGCTCGCCACGTGCTTGAAGACGATGGTCACGCGGTAATCCCATCTCGCCTCTTCGGGCATGTGAAAACGGGGCGCGACCATATCGACGGAAACAATGCGGCCCGCCTCCACCTGCTTCATCAACAGCGGCAGGTGATTCTTGCGAAACAGCCTGAGAAACTCGTCCTGACAGCCCCACTTGACCTTGTAGTAGTACTCGACTGCATACGGCTTTTCGTGCGCGGCTGGTTGCATATTTCCTCCGTTTGGGGTCTCGGGCTCCCGCCCCAGCAACGGCCCGGCCGTCGCTGGGGACCCCGGCACGCGCCGTCGTCGCGCGTGTCAGGGCAGATCAGGCACTCACTCGGAATTGGGCCGGCATGGAGCGTCTCCGGCCCGCGATGCAGGGAAGAGTATAGCCGGGAATGGTGCCGGACAAATAAACAAGTCTTTGGTCTTGCTGGTGCCGGGAGGGGGGAACGGTTACTACACGGCTAAAATTGGCCATAGCACAGGCGAAACTTAACGGTGTAAATAACTTAGCAAAATGCCCCTACTACCCCGCAGCGAAATTTTACCCCTGTTTTGGTCACTTTATAGTTAAAAACAGTTATTGATTTCAGTTCCTCAAGGGAGTGCCCCGCTGGTTGGGGCCGGAGTTCTCCCACCACAAACGACCTGCCAAACTTCTGTACTCGTTTCCCGGCAATTGGGCACATCTAGCAACGGGTACGGCCACACGAGAGAAGCAGTCTATTTGAACCGCTCTTTCAGCAGGGCCAGCAAACCGCGGAGATTTCTTCGAGCTCGATTGATCTGGCTGGTACTGAATCGTTCGGTGGAGTGCGCACCGGCGTCGAAATCGTAAACACCGACCAGGACTTCTTCGGTCGCGACACCAAGCTTCTTGGAGTAACCGAGTTGCATCAAGGGCATCCGCGGATCGTCTCTCCAATCAGGAACATCCCTGACGAACACCCACGCTGCATAACCGCCGGTCGGCACGAGGTCGAATCGAGCCGCTTGCCCCGAAACGACGAATTCCGCGAACTCGGTCGCTATGGGCACCTCAACCATGTCACGGACGCGAACGAACGTGTTTCCCAACTGCCTAAACTCACGTGCATACACCTGCAACTTGCGAGCATAATCCGGAAGATCTCCGATGTTCTTGAAGTTTCGTTCGATTGTTCGCTGCAGGTACTCTTGTGCTTCCTGCAAGTTGTTGGTCCGGTGAAACTCGCCGATTGCGTGCAGAAACATCCCGTACTTGCTCGGCCCACCGCCGCCTGATTGCCCAGTGAACGTCTTCGCGTACTTGCCCGGATTGCTAAACGCAGTACGTAAATCCGCCAGCGGAACGCGTTTCACTTCGAGCCTCCTTTCTTTGCGGCAGCTCGCTTCTTTGGAAGATCCGGCAACAACTTTGTAGGTCCTGAATACCGCCTGAGGACGGTGACCGCCTCGCCCGCAAACCGCCGATACATCTGGATCGCCTGCGCTTGGTCGAACGAAGGGTTGATGATATCCGGGAACCGAAATGCGAGCTCGGCTTCGGACCTCGTCGCGAACTCGTACGCGAAAGAAGCCAGTTCTACGATGTTGCGCTTCCCTTCGTCATCTTCGGGCAATGAGGGGACGTCTTTCCTGAACAGGTCCGTCTTGTACTCCGCTATGTTAATGCCGTTGAATTCGAATGCGATGCGCCGCACTAGGCAGGGAACACATTCGCCGCAGTGATTCGACGCTGAGAAGACGCGGGCTCCTCGCCAGCAACTCACGGAACTGCTCAGCGGCGCGCGATCGGGCGTGGGAAGTTTTGCTACAACTTCGGCTTTGGTCGAGTACAGGTAAGGATTGCGGACAGTAAACTGGACGTCCAACACTCGACTAAAAAACTCGGCTGCTCGCGAAACGAACTCCGGGTGAGCAGTGTGAGTTGAAAATGCACCGATTCGAGCGGGGCTTAACGGAAGATGTATCGCCATCTGGCCGTTTTCTGCAATGACGACCAACTCCTTGTGTCCGCTCCTCCGCGCTGCTAGGGCTGCGATTGCCAGGAACATGAATGATCGCGTTCGTTGTGTTTCCTCGCGATCCGCGTCTGCAGGATAAGAATAATCGCCCTTCTTTGTACCTCCTGTCCGAACTGCGATGCGGTTAAGGCTATCCCCGAATCTTCCGCGAAGGTAAGCGGCCAGATTTTCTTGGCTTTGGCGGGTAATGCGGTTTCCCGTGATATGGCTGGCCAATTGTACGGCGTCAACACCTCTTTCAGACAACAGCTCGGTCGCCCCAACAAATGAATCAACGCCGCCTGAGAACAGAATCGTCGCACCCGCTGGCTGAGGCCAACTTTGCTTCGCCTCGGGAGCGCCAGCAGTACGGTGAAACACCAGCGTCCAGTTGTCGTCGGACAACGTCCAGAGGAGAAGTTCGAGTTCGCCGCGCACCGCTTCGAATGCGGCGTGGTTCACGACGGGCAGGTGGATTTCGATACCGCGGGTGATCTCTTCCCGCTCACCGCGTTTAAAAGCGACGTCACAGGCAAAAATGGCTGACGCAACTGTTAGAAGATCTTCCTCAAGAGACGTGAATCCCGGGTATCGCTCCCGGAATTCCCTCAAACCCGTTCTTAGATTCTGTCCCGGTACAAGGAGCAACGTCCCTGATGTGAGCGGCGCGGTCCCTTCACCAACAACTGCCCGGAAGTTGCTCATCTCCCGGACCTCCGAAGAGCATCCACGACATTCCTGACATGCGCGGCCCAACTTTCAGGCGTGACTTGGCGAGGAAGGTTTACGGCCGCAGCGACGGTCGATGCGTGGTTCGCAATCTGCGTGGCAAAATCGAGCGATTGCGATACATCTTTTGCCCGGCCGATACCGACGAATCCAGGCAGATCACGTGCTACGAGGTATGAAGTGGCTTCAGAAAACAACCGCTCTGCGTACGCCTTGAAAGGTTGCGAAGCGCCAAAGGACTGAATTGCAGCGCGTCTGGCGATGTCTGTCGCGAGCGATGCCTGCTTGCTGTCCGCGACGACGAACGCATATTTCTGAACAAGTTCTGCGGCCGATCGTGCCGACGAGATCAATTCACCAACTGTTGCGACAATCGGGCGAGCGAGCAGTTCGGCTATGTTCCCCTTGGGCTGGTTGCCAGCAGCGCGCCAAATCTCAGCGGCAACGCGCTCCACAGGGACCCTAGGGTCGCGATATCCTGACTGGACTGCATTCCAGCTAAGCGTTCTTGGCGATGACTGATTGACAGATGTACCCATGGCTATGTCCGAATGACGCCGTCCCGAAGCCTCGCTTGCATAACCGATTCAACCCGCCCAATATCCACAATGGGTGGCCGCAGAATTTCTTTCCAATCAACAACCGCGCGAAGGGCAACCCGCTCTGTAAAGAGGCCAATCATGGTTGCGAGATCGCACGCTCTAACGCAGACGAGCGGTACCCCGGACTTCGCATACAGCTCGTCCGAGCGAGCGCGCAGTGTCTCGATATCCTGAAATGCAGACGAGATCGCCACAAAACAGTACAGCCGACCCAAGTAGGATTCGTATCGCTGGTGAAACTCGTTCACGTAATCCGCGAATTGTCTGACTGCAGTCGCGCTGAATTCGTAGGCTTCTCCCGCGGCCTTGCAGTCGTATAACAGCAGCGGTGTCGTTTTCCCAGCGCCAGGCCATCTGGAACGGCTTCGAATCGCCGGTCCTGGCCATATCGTATGACGCGGCCGCGGAGCAAGAACTGCAATCCGGCGTGGACGTAGGCCTCGAATAAATCATCCGGCTTGCCCTTTAGCCCTTCGGGCAACCGGTTGTACCCTAGTGTTTCGAGCTGGTCCGCGTATTCAGGTTCCAGCGGCAACATTGAATTTACCGCGCCGCCCAACTTCCCGAAGAGTTCGTCTGGGGAGAGACAAACGTAGTCACCGGCATACTCGCCGCATGCCCCCACTAGCACCACGGAAGCACCCTCGTGAGCGGCGACCTTGGCAACCGATTCAACGTCAGCCATTGACATTCGTTGTTCCCCAGAATACGCAAGGACGTACCGAATTGACATGCCGAATTCGTCAGGTCGGACGAGTCGGAACAGCAGGTAATTAGTCTTGCGATCGACCTGCACTAGGTTGAACGCAGCTGTAGTTAGCGTTCGAACAAGAGCCGGAATCTCGTTTTCATCGACGGCCACGATGGCACCTGGGAAGGTGAATATTACATCGTAATCACGCGGCCGTTAATAGAAACCTCGATCAACGGCGCGCCCCAAAACCGTAAAACTGACCGTTTTCATTCCCGGGAATCTCTTCTACTTGCTTACGGTTACAGCTGTTCGAAAAAACCTGGTGCCGAAGAAGGGACTCAACTCGGTCCAGGTGTCAATTTTCACTATCCAGTAGTATAAATTGCCTTATTACAATAGCTTACATGAACATTGAGCAGCGTCTTCCCGCACCCTATGACCCCCCGTATCAGGCATACCCCCAATTTACCGCGCTATACCGCGCTACAGCAGAAGGGTTTCACTTGCGCATACACAAAAGGTGCCAGCAATGAAAGGAATAACGCCAAGGATACGCTAGGGCCTGGGAGTTAGAATTGTCCAGCAGTGGCGTGTAGAGGGGAGCGCACTCATCCATGGCTAAGAACGGGGAGCCGACTGCGCAGTATCTGACCGGGGACAAGCTTTACCACGAACGAGCGAGAGCTGCCCTGCCCCTGCTGGTCAGGCAGGCCTCGCAGAGCGCGACATTGTATTACTCGGACCTTGCGGCGGAGCTTGGTATGCCGAATGAACGCAACCTCAATTACGTCCTGGGTTACGTGGGCGATGCGGTCGAGTCACTGTCGAAAGACTGGAAGGAGAATATCCCCCCTATCCAGTGCCTAGTCATAAACAAGCGGGACCGGATGCCTGGTGAAGGCATCGGCTGGTTCATTACCAAGAAAGAGGATTTCCGCAAGCTGCCACGGAAAGAACAGCGCAGACTGGTGAAACTCGAATTGGAAAAAGTGTTTGCGTACCGCCGTTGGCCGTCTGTTCTTAAGGCTTTTGGGCTCGCTCCGACAAAGGCGGACTACTCAGCGGATGCGGCGAAGGCAAAGACAAGCGGTGCTACACGAGAATCGCGGGCGGCATCGTTTGGTGGCGGAGGTGAAAGCCCGGAACACCAAAAGCTGAAACTTTTCGTGGCGGCGCATCCGGAGATCGTCGGGCTTCCCGCCAAACTCACCGGGGACACCGAGCATCCTCTGCTGTCTGGCGACGTACTTGATGTATTTTTTCAGCATGGCCAGGACAGCATCGCGGTGGAGGTGAAGTCCGCGCTGTCGAGCGAGACCGATATTGTGAGAGGGATGTTTCAATGTGTGAAATACCGCGCCGTGCTTGAGGCGCAGCAAGCGGCTGACGGGCTATCGCAGAGTGCGCGGGCAATTCTTGCGCTCGAAGCGAAATTGCCGTCAAAGTTCCAAGCGTTGAAGAATGTTCTGGGCGTTGAGCTACTCGATGAGGTTAAGCCGGGCTGAGATATTCATGACTGGGCCTGACAAGGCAAGGCGCGCTTCTGCCGGTCTCTCTCTTCGTTGGCGTCCTGCACGGCAATGATTCCCTCCAGATCCGCGATGTAGTCTTCGGGAAGAGCGTGCGCGCGCGCGCCTTCAACGAGAAGGCGCTTGTACCATGTGTACGGACGCAACGCTGGATCATCCGTTGGTTTCTTGGCTATGTACACCCAAGCGTCGGTGTTGGTGTTGTCTGTCAGGCGCACCGATAGACGCACTCGCCGATATCCGCCCTCCCCTTTGTCGAGTTTCTCTAAGTCACCATCCGGAATGGTATACAGAACACCCCAAACATCTGAGCCCGCATACGCAGCGACGTTAGCTTTTCCGGACTTGTCGTCAGTGCTTTTTTTGTTGAACAGGAGACGATGACCGGGAAGCACGGCGGCGCGCTCTGCGTCTTCGGGGGACACTCCGTAGGCGCGGAATCGACCAGAGCACATGTTGGAACCATATGCGAATACTTGTTCACTCATACCGCAATCGTCTCAGCATGGACATCCAACCCCAGAAATCGTACCTTTTTCATTGACCGGTTCCTTTCCGCTTGTGGCTCTGCGCTGTGGTTCCGCCAGAACTGCTAG
>JBEKBO010000112.1:0-15768 GCA_050015355.1 Candidatus Korobacteraceae bacterium
ACGTGGCTTCAGTCGAGGTTTACCACCTCCGCTGGGGCCGCATTGGTCGGCTAGAATCAACTGAGTTTCCAAAACCACCCTTGCCCCCGCCTGTTCGTTAGCTTATCGACGGATTAGGGGCCAAACCAAGCCCGGGATCGGGAACCGGCCAGCCCCTTGCAAATCAGGTAGTCGCCCAGGAATCCGCACGCAATTGTGCCGAATGCAAACCCGAGTTCCGGTAAGGCGGCCAGATAGCCCATCTGTTTTAGCGAAAAATGATGAGCCTCGAGCAGATAGAGGGGCAGCTAGGCGATAAACACGTACTGGATGTAATCCACCATGGCGAATTGCCCCCCGACGGCCCAGACCTGACCGGAACGCAGCAAATCTTTCCATGGTGGCATGAGTTTGGTTGCCGTGGGCACTGCGGCTTGGCCGTCTGCGATGTAGACCAGCTCGGCCTCATTGACAAACCTGCTCTCCCGCGGATAGGTGCGCAGCAAAAGGTAGTAAGCAATGGCGATCACTATGCCAACGGCCCCGAAGATGACAAAAACAGCTCGCCAGCCCCAGTGCAGCATGATCAGTGTGGCGGCAGGAATTCCCACAGCGGGCCCGAACTTGGCACCCATAACCATCATGCCGACCGCTCTGCCCCGTTCCCGCCCGGGGAACCAATAGGTGAAAGCGGCGTTCAGCCCAGGATAGATCGGCGACTCTCCCATCCCAAAGAGGGCACGAACTACGATCCAGGTGGAGAAGCTCCGGCAAGCGGCCGTCAAGGAAGTAAAAACCGACCACCATGTGAGCGCTAAAGGAACGATTCTTCGGTGGCCGAAAAACTCCGTCAATGCTCCTGATGGAATTTGAAAAACGGCATAAGAGACGAAAAACACCGTCTGCATCATGCCGATCTCAACTTTGGTGAAGTGTAATTCCTTGATAATTGCCGGAGCGGTCACCGCCAGATTCACCCGGTCGATCCAGGACATGAAGGTCATCAGCATGGCAAAAATGGCGAGCGTCCAGCGGAAATTGGTGCGTCTTTGCCCAGCCAGTCCGGCCTTGCCCGACGTTACTGCCGCGGCGCTTCCCTGGCCCACATCGTGAACGGTAGGAGAAGATTCTTTCGAGATCATTGCCAATATGTCCTCGTCTTCATTTCCGAAACAGCCAGCCATCCAGTGGCCGTGCAGCAGGGACCCGACGTGCACAGATCGAGTGGAACAGGACCTTAATATTCCCGAAGCAATCTTCTGCTCCTGGTTGTACAGAAACTCTTCCGAAACTCGTAAGCCCTCTCTTTGTGGGTATAGGCCATCATTTCGATGACTAGCACCGGAGAGCCTGGTTCGACTTGCAAGAGGGCGGCCACTTCTTTGTCGGCAGCGGCCACGCTGAACAACTCCCGCCTGGAAATAGTGGGCACGCCATAGGCTTGCTCGATGATTCTATAGAGGGCAATTTTTTCGAACCGGCTCGACGGAGTCTCGTCCAATCGCTTGAACATGCGTTGTGGCAAATATGAGATCGAGTAAGCGGTTGCTTCATTGTCTATCAGCATGAGCCGCTTCAGCTCAAACATATCCTGGCCGGCCGCAATCTTCAGGCATGCGTTGATTCTTGTGCTCCCCGCAACTTTCTTAAGAGACTTGAACGTAAACTTGATCGGCGCCTCTGCTTCACTGAAATCCGACAGAAACCGATAGGAGCGGACATAATCCGGGTCCATGGTCGTGCCGGCAACGAAGGTGCCCTTCCCCTGCATACGAATCAGGAACCCTTCATTAACCAATGGAGCGATCGCTTGCCGCACCGTGCCCACGCTGACCTTGTAGCGTTCCGCCAGCTTACGCTCAGGCGTAATGGCGTCCCCCGGCTTCAGCCGGCCGCCTTCTATATCGTTCTGAATGATGGTCTGGAGCTGATAATAGATTGGAAGTGGCGAGATGCTGTTCAAGGTTGCCGCGTCAGCCCGCTGCTCATGGCGCATGGTTGGTTGTCCGCCTCGCGGAAATCCAGATTGCTATAGAGCTATAGATCAATTGACGCAACACTTTTAACCCTGCGCACCCAGCGCTGTCAAGAGTTTTTCTGCTTTGGCAATCGAAAATCGCCGTCCCTGGCAACGAGGTATCCTGCGTTGCGAGTCAATTGAGATTACCGCTTATTGGATTGGGAAGACTTACTGCGGTGGCGTTCAGTTACCCAGTAACTGATCAGCAAAACCAAAACTCCGACCCCGCATTCGGCGGCAATTCTCAGGTGGCGATCTCTCAATCCAGATTGCATAACGGCGAATACCCCGGCTCCCCAAGCTACGAAGAGCAGAATATTTGCGGCATTGAGGCTAAGCCTGCCGCTAACAGCAATCGATGCAAACAACAGCGCAATGATAAGGGAGAGAAGCGGACTTATGTGGGGAACCGTTTCCATATTAGGGGATTGTACCGCGCAACCCGGAACATGCGCGATTGATGGTTCCGGCGCGGGCCGGCGGACGACGCGGTACCCGCCAAGCCAGCCGCATTTTCGGCGCTGAAATCCGAACGGCGGCTTTGTGCGATATCAACGTTTTTTTGACACGGCAGCTGATTCGCGCAATCCTGACGACACCAGGGTATTCTTTAGCTGGGCAGTAATGATCAGGAGGAAATAATGCCGGATGGAGGCGACCTCGTCCGCAAACAATTCGGGGCCCATGCCGCCGATTACGTGACCAGCACAGTGCATGCTCAGGGGGAGAGTCTGGCGCGCCTGGTTGAACTTACCAATCCGCAGGCCACTTGGCTCGTCCTCGATGTCTCGACCGGGGCGGGACATACGGCTCTGGCGTTTGCTCCCTACGTGGCGCACGTCGTCGCAACGGACCTCACGCCGCAGATGCTCGAAGCCGCACAGAAGCTTGCACAGGAGCGCCGGCTGACGAATGTCGAGTTCCGTCCGGCCGATGCCCAGCAACTGCCATTTGAGAGCAACTATTTCAACCTGGTGACGAACCGCATTGCCTTGCACCACTATCCTGACATGCGCGCCGCAATACGGGAAATGGCGCGGGTGTGCCAACCCGGCGGCCTGATCGCACTCGTCGATAACGTCGTGCCGCCCGAGGAACACACGGCAGCGTTTGTCAATCGGTTTGAGACGCTACGGGATCCGTCGCATCACTGGGCCTATCCCCTTGCGCAGTTGGAAGCCGCTTTCGCTGAGGCACAGTTGGCCATAGCGCACTGCATGACACTGCCAAAGACCATGGAATTCGAACCGTGGGTTCGCCGCATGGGTGCAAACGAGGCAACCAGAGCCAAGCTACGGACGATGCTGCTGGATGCTCCTGAGGGCGCTCGTGCGTTTTTGGCCCCGCGACTCGTCGATGATAGATTGCTCTTCACGCTGACTGAAGCGATCCTAATTGGGCGGAAAGCATGAGGGCATGGCGCCGCCTGTTCCGATGCCAGCTATTGGCCGACCCCACCGCCGTCCCGCGTGAGGATGGCCTGCACGATTTTGAAGATCACTACGGTCAATCCGCAACTCTGCCCACCGCACAACGGATCGCCAAGACATTGGCGATGCGCCCAAGTTCCATCAACTCTGCTTCTGCATAAGGCCCGAAAGGGGAATGGTACCCGAAGGGGAAACGGGATCGGGACCATGCTAGAAAAGGTTGGCAATTGCCGCCGTCCAACACGTAAGAAAGATTAGGGTAGGAGCGTAGAGCCGTTTCATGCGCTACTCGGACGGAGCAGGCGCTGGAGCGGGTGCGCAACAAACTGCCGTCCGACGTGCCGCTGACCCAGGACAGGGGCTTCCACGTGTCTGATGCGCATGGCTTGGGCCCACAACACAAGCGGGCGGTGTTTCAGATCGTCTTTGAGGTAGCCGGATGACAGGCGCCAAACATGGATTCGGGAGGTATTCGGGTCTTGTTGTGCCGTGGGCAGCCGCAGCCGGCGTCTTCGCTGGTTTCGTTGGCATTGTCGTATTGATTGGGTGGCAGTTCAGGATTCCATTCCTAAAGGCACCGTTTCCCGCCACGACAAGTACATTCATGGCCCCAAATACGGCCCTTTGTTTCATCCTCCTGGGCCTATCGCTGTGGTTGCAGCGCCGGAAAGGCGGGGGAGTGCGGTCCAGCTTCCTGGGCAAGGCGTGTACCGCATTCGTGTTTGTGTTTGGCAGTTTGACACTGCTCGAACACATGACGAGTTTGGATCTAGGCATTGACCGCTTGTTTTTTGCCCACCGGCTGAGTGATTGGACCCTGGTGGGCCCTCCAGGGCGTTTCGCATGGAGCACAGCTCTGGCGTTCGTACCGCTGGCCCTCGCACTCCTACTGTTGGACAGGAAGTGGAAGGAGCAACCGCTTTCTGAGATTCTCGCGCTGGCTGCCGGCCTGGTTGCGTTCTTTGGACTGATCGGATACTGGTACGGGATTCCATACTTATCGGGCGTCACTGTGGGTTCCACTTTTGTGCTGCGAATGGCGCTTCACACGGCGATCACATTTTTGGCGCTGTCAACAGGCGTGTTCTTCGCCAGGACCGAGGACGGTGTTGCGGCACTGCTCTTGAGCCGGGATATCAGTGGTGCGATTGCGCGGCGTCTCCTGGTAACGATCGTTATCGTGTTGCCTTTGCTTGGATAGCTGCGGCTTAAAGCGGAGGAGGTGGGAATCGTCGGACCGGAGCACGGTAGTGTTCTGCTTGTTTGTGTAGCCGTGACGGTGCTTTCAGCCTTGGCGCTGGACACCGCTCAGCAGTTGCGCCGTCAGAATATCGAACGCGAGTATGTGGAAGCTCTGCGCCTGCTGGCGGCGATCATCGAGTCCTCCGATGATGCCATCCTCAGCGAGTCGCTCGACGGCTTCATCACTACCTGGAACAAAGGCGCCGAGCGGCTTTACGGCTACACGGCTGCCGAGGCGATCGGACAATCTATTAGCCTTGTAGTGCCTCCGGAACACCAGGAGGAACTGCATGACCTGCTCCAATGCATCCGGCGCGGCGAAGGTGTCGAGCGTCACGAATCCGTGCGCCTGTGCAAGGATGGCCGCCGCGTATACGTTTCTCTCACCCTCTCGCCTCTAAAGGATGAGAGCGGCCGAATTACAGGGGCCTCGGCAATCGTTCGAGACATCACCGGGCGGAAGCAGGCCGAGAAGAGAATCGCCCATCTCGCGAGCTTTCCAGAATTGAATCCAGCGCCAATCTTTGAGACCGACCTGGAAGGCAAGATCAGCTACGCAAACCCGTCGGCTCTGCGGATGTTTCAGTCCAGGCAGGCAGATGCCATGCTGAGAGAATGGGCTTCACTTCTTGAGCTCTTCAAAACAGGCCGCGAACGGGGGATTACGCGCGAGGTCGAGGTCGACGGCGTGTTCTTCCTACAAGAGATTTACCATACGCCCGAGCCGGGAACGGTCCGAGCCTATCTGGTGGACATAACCGGGCGGAAGCAGGTCGAGGACGATATTCAGCAACTCAATGAAGAGCTCGAGCAGCGGGTCATGGAGAGGACGGCCGAACTCGCAGCCAGCAATAAGGAATTGGAAGCCTTTACCTATTCTGTTTCGCACGACCTGCGCGCGCCACTCCGCCACATTGATGGTTTTTCGAAGATACTTTTGGAAAGGTATAGCGGCGACTTGGACGCGAAGGGACGCCACTACCTCGAGGAAGTCCGGACAGCAACACAAAACATGGGCCGGCTGGTGGATGAACTATTGGAGCTTTCGAGGATCGGCCGACAAGAACTGCAGTTGCAGTTCGCGGGATTAAGTTCGCTGTTCGAGGAAGTCCGAACCGAACTGATGAAAGATACCGGCAGCCGGCAAATCGAGTGGAGAATCGCGAGTTTGCCGTTCGTTGAATGCGATCTCACGCTGATGCGGCAAGTCGTAACTAATCTGCTCTCGAACGCGGTGAAGTTCACCCGCCCGCGCGATCGGGCCGTGATCGAAGTTGGCCAGATGCAGCAGGGGATCGAGACCGTAGTATTTGTGCGCGACAACGGTGTCGGTTTCAAGATGAAGTACGCCTACAAGCTTTTCGGCGTTTTTCAACGCCTGCACCGGGCGGAAGATTTTGAGGGCACGGGTGTGGGCCTGGCAACCGTGCAAAGGATCATCCACAAGCACAACGGCCGGGTGTGGGCCGAGGCCGAGTTGGACCAGGGAGCGACGTTCTATTTCACCTTGGACGGTTCGCAAACGGATAGCCCAACCCTAAACTTCATATCCACTGCTGGGAGGAATGATGCCGGAAATACAAATTCTGCTGGTTGAAGACAGTCCGCAAGATGTGGAACTGACGTTAGATGTGCTGCAAGGCGGGAACCTCGCCAACGAGATTCATGTGGTACGCGATGGCGAGGAAGCACTGGACTTTTTGTTTTGCTGGGGCAGCTTCGCGGAGCGGGCGAGCGGCCCGCCCAAGCTGGTTCTGCTGGATTTGAAACTCCCGAAGGTGGACGGATTAGCTGTGCTGCGAGCGATCAAGAGCGACCTCCGCACGAAGGCGATTCCGGTTGTGATCATGACCTCGTCGAAAGAAGAACAGGACATGGTCAGCAGCTACCACCTGGGCGCAAATAGCTACATCCAGAAACCGCTGGACTTCGATCAGTTCCGCGTCAAGGTCAAAGAATTGGGACTTTACTGGCTGCTGGTGAACGATCCGCCGCCACCCTCGGCTTTTGTCGCCACACCAGGAGATTGAACATGGCCGCCACTTCGCAATCTGATGGGATACGTGAAAGTTTGTTGATCCTGCAGATCGAGGATAGTCGCGCCGACGCGGAATTGGCGTTGCTCGAGCTCTCCAACGCCGGGTTCGAGGTGACCAGCGATGTCGTTGACACGCTTGCGGATGTCACCAGTCACCTGGCGGCCAAGTCCTACGATGTAGTTCTGGCCGACTATCGTTTGCGCGGGTGGGTGGGAACCGATGCCATGCCGATTGTGAGGCAGCACCAGGCGGATATCCCGTTCATCCTCGTCACCGGAGTCCTGGAAGGCGATGTTGCGTTTGAATGCCTAAAGCAAGGAGCAACTGACGTCGTCTTGAAAGATCGCCTAACGCGCTTGCCGTTCGCTGTACGAAGGGCTCTCGACGAAAAGGGCTTGCGTGAGCAGCGCAACCGTGCGCTAAACGAGATGGCGGAAAGCGAGGAGAGATTTCGAAATCTCGTGGAGGCATCGCCCGACGCGATTTTCGTCTACCAGGGGGGAAAGATCGTCTTCGCCAATCCTGCAACCCTGGCACTGCTCGCAGCAAGAACATCCGAAGAAATCAAAGAGAAGACCATTTCGGAGATAGTTCGCTCGGACGACCTCGCAAAAATCAGGAAGCAAATTTCGATTGATCTTAAACGAGGAGCGGCGTCTGCACCTCTGGAGTGCGTCCTGATAAGGCTGGATGGCTCATCGGTCGCTATAGAAGTTATCGGGATTCCAATAACATGGGCGGGATCGCGGGCCATCGAGGTCGTGGCACGTGACATCACGGAACGGAAACGGGCAGAGAAGACAATTCTGGAATGGCAAAAGCGTCTGGAATTGGCGGAGAAGGCCGCCCTCCCGATCGGATTGTGGGAGTGGGATCTTAGTGGCGATACTCGCGTGTGGTCGGGTGAGCTTTATCGTCAACTGGGATACACGAGCGACATCTCTCGCGGCACAAGAGAGGAGTTTCTCAACCGAGTTCATCCTGAAGACCGACCCAGAGTCGAAACCGCGCTCCAGGCGGTTCGCTCGGGCCTCAGCCAGACGTATGAAGCGCAGTTTCGCGTCATCAGGCCGGATGGGACTACGTGCTGGCTCGATTCGCGGGGTGCAACGGTCCGCGACGGATCGCCCCGAATGATCGGCATCGCGATCGATATTACGAAATTGCGCCGCTCCGAGGCGGACTATCGCTCGATCATCGAGATTGCTCCTTACGGGATCTTCCGCTCCAGCACGGAGGGCCGTATCCTGATGGCCAATCCCGCATTGGTTTCCATGTTGGGCTACGACTGCGAAAGCGAGGTGCTTGCGCTCAACATGGCGCGCGACGTGTACTGCAACCCCGAGGAACGAGCGCAACTGGCGAGCCAGCTTATCGAAAGCGGGGAGATCAAGGATGCCGAAGTCGACTGGAAACGGAAGGACGGACGCACCATCACTGTGCGCAATAGCGCAATCCTTGTGCGTAAAGCGAGCGGCGAAATCGAGGGATTTCAAGTTTTCGTCCAGGACGTGACCGAACGCAAGGTTCTCCGAAAGCAATTCTGGCAAGCGCAGAAGATGGAGGCAGTCGGGCGTCTGGCTGGCGGCGTTGCTCACGACTTCAACAACGTGCTGATGGTCGTCAGCAGTTACGCTGACCTGATCCTGCAACGCCGGGTCACTGACGAGAAGGTCGTGCGTTATGCCGGCCAGATTCACCAAGCGGCAGCCAGGGCGGCCTCGGTAACGCGACAATTGCTCGCCTTTAGCCGCCAACAAGTGCTCGAGCTTGAGGTTCTGGACATTAACTCCGTTGTGTCCGACTTGGGCAGGATCTTGCCCAAGCTTCTGGGAGAGGACATTGCAGTCATCACGACGCTCGAACCTGCGCTTCATCGGGTGAAAGTGGATCGTGGCCAATTGGAGCAGATCATCATGAACCTGGCGGTCAATGCGCGGGACGCAATGTCGAAGGGTGGTCGCTTCGAAATCAAGACTCAGAATGTGAACTTGGATACTAGCTACGCAGCCGCACACCACCCGATCAACCCCGGAACCTACGTTAGGCTGTCAGTTGCCGACACGGGAATCGGGATGGATGCCGAGACACAATCGCATATTTTTGAGCCCTTTTATACCACAAAGGAAAGAGGAAAGGGCACCGGACTAGGGTTGGCAATGGTATATGGCGTCGTGAAACAAAGCGGCGGGTTCATCTGGTTAAGCAGCGAGGTGGGACGAGGCACGAGATTTGACGTTTATTTTCCGCCGGTCAGAGAGTCGATAACCGCGGGCTCGACGCCAAGCGCGGCGGCCGCTACCTCCGGAGGTTTGGAAACGATCCTGCTAGTCGAAGACGAAGAAGCTTTGCGCGCTGCTACTTGCGAGTTCTTGCAGTCAAGAGGTTATACGGTGCTCGTAGCGGGTGATGGCGCGGAAGCGACGCGTATCTGCGAGCAGCATACCGGCAATATTGACGTGATACTTACGGACCTCGTGATGCCCGGCATGGATGGCACCGAATTGTCCAAGGTCGTGGCGGCGCATTATCCGGACATACGCGTCCTCTACATGTCCGGATACACCGATCGTCTTATAGAGGGACTCAGCGCCGGGACTGTGCTATTGCAGAAACCGTTCACCTTCGCGGCCTTGACGGGCAAGTTGCGCGCAGTATTGGAAGCCCAAAAATCTGACAACAATTGATTCATTCACCACGGGGCATTTCTACTAGATGGTTCAGAAGAGTTTCTTTGTGTTGTACATGATCAGTAGGTCATGGTCTTCAAACGGGGGTTGCTGATGCCAAAACGGATCTTGGTGGTCGATGATGATGAGTTTGTTCGCGAAGCCCTGAGCAGTGCGCTGCAATCGCAGGGGTATGACGTTTTGGAAGCTTCCCGGCTGGATACCGGGCTGAAGCTGTTTGGCACCGAGGCTTGCGACGCCGCGATTGTTGACTACCAGTTGCCGGATGGAACAGCGCTGGAATTGATCCCGCGGCTCAAAGCAATCGACGCAACCATACCGGTAGTGGTGATGACCGGCCATGGCACTATTGACTTGGCGGTGAAGGCCATCAAGCTGGGCGCGGAACAGTTCATCACCAAGCCGGTTGAGCTCGACGTGATGTATAGATTGCTGAGCCGCGCGCTGGATGATCAGCGCAGCCGCCGGCGTCAGCTCGTATCGACCAGAACGCGGGAACGATACAAACGCGATCCATTCCTGGGGAATACTGCCGCAATCGAAAAGCTGAGGAATGAAGTCGAGAGAATCCTGGTATCGGACCGCCCAATCCTGATTCAGGGCGAGACCGGGACCGGCAAGGGAGTGCTGGCGCAGTGGCTTCATCAGCACGGCCCGCGCCGCGACGAGCCATTGGTGGACCTGAACTGCGCCGGGCTATCACGCGAGCTTCTGGATAGCGAGTTGTTCGGCCACGAGAAAGGTTCGTTCACCGGAGCGATCGCGCAGAAAACGGGGCTGCTGGAGGTAGCGAACCGCGGAACCATATTTTTAGACGAAATCGGTGACTTGGATATAACGATCCAGCCCAAACTCTTGAAGGTCTTAGAAGAAAAGAGATTTCGCCGCGTCGGCGGAGTACAGGACCGTACGGTCGACGTGAGGCTGATGGCGGCAACAAATCGCGATCTGCGATCACTGCTGGCACAAGAGAAATTCCGCAGCGACTTGTTTTTCAGAATCAATACCATTCCGCTCTTCATCCCGCCTCTGCGTGAACGGCGCGAAGACATCCCCCTGATGGCCGACTTTTTCATCGGGCAATTAAAAAACGACCTTGGACGGTCTCAACTGGCGCTGGCGGAAGATGCGGTGGCCGCACTCGCATCGTACAGTTGGCCGGGCAACATCCGCGAGCTTCGTAACGTGCTGGAAAGAGCCGCGCTGCTGTCGGAAGAGGGGACGATTCACTCCGCCGATCTTGCTCTGTCGGCCGCCACTGCGTCACTTCCTCAGTCTGCTGCTCCGCAATTGGAACTCACTCTCGATCAGGTCGAGCGACAGCACATTGTCAGGATTTTGAGGCACGAGAACGGCTCGGTCGACAAAGCTGCGGTTAGCCTCGGCATCCCGCGTAGTACGCTTTATGCCAGATTGAAGCAGCACGGCATTACGTTAGACCGTGTGAGAACGGTAGGGATAGAAGTCCAATAATCTCCGGCAAATGTCGTAGTTTACTTCTCTAGCCAATCACTTGCATCCAGCGCACCGCAAGCTGAGGCAGCTTGGTTATGTCAGTGATACGCAGTTGCACAAGCAACGATCAAGATCGGACGTAAGATCAAAAACAACCACCCTCCTGATGACTCGCTGGTCCTGAAATGAGTAGTTCAGGGCCGGCGGATTTTTGCTCCCATAAGGGCCGCGGAAAGGAATGGCTACCTAATTGCATTCCGAATGACATATGCTTCTTTCGAGCCAATCCGAACCGTTACCCGATCCGGGCGTAGGCAATCGCCGCAGTTTGCGCATTCCGCTAGTCATCCGAATCGTGGTTGCTGGAATACACCCCGAAACAGGCGTTTGCTTCCAAGCCATCGGAGAGACTTTGGTGGTGAATAAACAGGGAGCATTAATCAGAACGATCCCTGGACTACAGTCTGGCATGCGGTTATGCATAACTGTGGCGACCAGCGGCAAGTCAGCCGGGGCGCGGGTCGTCTGGGACAGTCCTCGCTCCGAAGGCCGATATGGGATCGAACTGGAGGCTCCTGGAAACCCCTGGGGGATTTCCTTTCCTCCGGCTGACTGGGGAACTTAGGGGGCGAAGCAATTCGCGGAAGCCCAGCGAAAGTCTCGACGACTGCTCAGAACTTCCTTGAGTTGCGTTCTAGTGACTAGCTTCATCCGGGGACTTCGCGCGGATTGCTGGTGCACTGATTCTAGACTCTAGAATCTGGACCACTGACTGTACGCTACCCGCCGTAGCCTACGTTTGGTTGTCGTTACAAGCCAGCGGAAACGATCAGCCATGTCCCAATTGGGAAAGAAACATAAAGCTATTGGTGCCCGAGTGCGGCGATTGGAGCTGCGGCAGTTTGGTCATCATCGTGCATTATATTTACCCGCTATGCCAAGACTGCTGGTTATCGACGATGACGCGGATTTGCGGGCGGCAGTGACCGAATATCTTTTGTCTCTCGGCTATGAAGTGCATCAGGCAGCCGAGCGGGAAGAGGCCGAAGCGCTTGTCGCAAACTACTCCTATTCGCTGGTAATCACCGATCTATCCCTCACACAGTTGGGCGCTGAGGGATTTGATTTGCTGAGAACAATTTCGAACTCCAATTCCCGGCCAAAGTTGATAGTCGTGAGCGGTCACGCCGGTTCCGGGCATCGTGAATTAGCAAAGCAGTGCGGCGCCGATGCGTTCTTGCCTAAACCGACCCCCCTTGCGACGCTGGGCGAGGCAGTGCGTACCTGCTTGTCGCCTCAGCACACGCAGAAGGCACCATGAGCAGCTCAATGTTGGACAGAATTCTCGCGCCAGATGGACTAAGGTGTTACGCACAACCAATTGTTCACATCTGCGGTTCCCGTTGCACAGTCGCAAGTGTCGAGTGTCTGAGCAGAGGCCCGCGAGGGACGCCATTCGAATCGCCCGGCGTGCTTTTTGATTATGCCCGCCGCAAGGTGGCGGAATGCGACGTAGACCGCGTGGCGGTTGCGACCGCGTTGGCTGGCGCGCAGTCCCTGCCTGGAACCTTGGGGATTTCCGTCAACGTGCATGCCTCCACCCTTGGCCGCGATGCAATGTTTGTTGATTTCCTGGTTGGAGTTGCTCGCCAGTGCAAAATAGAACTCTCCCGGCTCACCGTCGAGATCGTGGAACACTCGCCAGTTTGGAACGCGACCAAGTTTCTTCATAGTTTGCGCCTTATGCGCGAGCTCAAGATCCGTATTGCCTTGGACGATGTAGGAACCGGGCAGTCCAATTACCGGATGATCCTCGATGCCGCGCCAGACTGCTTCAAAATCGATTCCTACTTGGTGCAAACAGCGCATGCCGATTACAAACGGCGAGCGATGTTGGCTTCTATTATGCAGTTGGCGCGGGACCTTGGCAGTTCCGTGGTAGCGGAGGGAGTTGAAAGCGTCGCAGACCTGGAAGCTGTCCTGTATCTCGGCATTACCTTGATTCAGGGATACATTTTCAGCCGGCCACTGCCCGTGGCGGCATTGCCGCCGGTGATCGCGAGGATTAATACTCTGCCGGTCCCCACCAGCCCGAGACCAACTTTGTGCTTGCAGAAAGTGTCCACTGGGATTCATGCATTTGGGGAAAACTAAAGTGAGTACAACCTCGTCTATATCTAGCGCGAGTAGGTCACAAGCGGTGCAGGTAGGGTTGAATATCCTGACCGCCGCGCTGATTCCCAACAACGAACAACGTGTCGCATCACAGAGATCGCATGGAACAACAATCCGTAACATTCGATGAGCTAACCTTAAGGAGATAGCCTGTGTCCATTTCGCCGAAAACGCCCCTTGGTATACCGTGGATGAAATCATCTGAGTCGGCGGAGGAAGCCCCAAGAGAGCGCCGGGAGCGCCGAAGGACATTGCGGCATTCCTGCTGCGGCTCCATTACGATGCAAGAAGAGGGCGCCGCGAGCTACATCGCTACTGGGATAAGTGACATCAGTTTGACCGGATGCTATGTCGAGCTTCTGGCGACGTTGCCAATAGGTACTTCGCTCTCTATATTGTTGCGCGTTGATGGGGTGACACTCCGCGGTACGGCAGAGGTTCGGACATCCCATCCTGGCGTAGGTATGGGCTTAGAATTCCAAGAGATGGGCGCTGCTGATAAGGCCGCCTTGCATCAACTTATCAATCGGCTCTCAAGCGCTGCCAAGTCGTAAGGTTCGCGGGAGCTGCATTCTCCTCGCCGACCGCTCCAATCCGGATTGTTACAGGAGCGTCGCACCGTAATCAGCACCGGAGTATACGCCTGGTGCAAGACACAAGCTCCATGTGGTTGATAACCTCATTCGAGTAGCGAAGCCGAAGCCCCTCATAGCCTACATGGTTGCAGTACAGGCAGACGGGTTCAGAACCTGCGCAACCGTATCGAGCAAGCTCCGAGGTTTGTCCAGTAGACGGTCTTTTTCGAGAAAAGCGGAAGCGCCTGCCTGACGTAGCTTTAGCTCGTTCCTCTGGGAAAGGCTGGTCAGTACGATCACCAGAATGCGCGCAGTGGCTGCGTCCTTTCGCAAGGCCAGGAGCACCAGTTCTCCTGACAGCTTCGGCAACATCAGGTCAAGAATTATCAGATCGGGACGATACTGCCGGACCAGATGCAGCGCTTCTTCACCGTCTCCAGCCGTCAGAACCGTATATCCAGCACGCGTGAGAATGTGCTGATTTGCAGCTCTCAGCAACATGTTGTCTTCGACCACAAGTATGGTTGGCATCGTCATCGTTCCAGCCAGCATGGCTCTGTGCTCCTCGGAAATCGACACTCAAATCTCATTGACCATCCCGTCCTTAGGCGGCATCTGCCCTGCCAGCTTCCCGGAACTCTCTGGAGCGCACACCGCAGTAATGTGGTGGTTGATCTTCCGTCCTGCACCCGACAGGACTGCTCGATTCCGTCCGCTGTTCTTGGCTTGGTAAAGGGCACCATCCGCGGCGGCAAGAATGTCAGTCGCCGTGATCGCGCCACGAGTCGCGACTGTCGCGCCGATGCTGACCGTCACGGGGATTTCTGAGCTGCGGACGATAACGGGAGCACTGGCAATCGCCGATCGTACCCTCTCGGCACAGTCCTGAATCTGATCCTCGTTGCAGCCGGGCACCACAATCAGGAACTCCTCTCCGCCGTAGCGCGCTACCAAATCGTATGATCGAACAGCTTGGCTAATGCGTCCTGCAACTTCCTTCAGTACTACGTCCCCAGTCAGGTGCCCATAGGTGTCGTTAACTTGCTTGAAGTGATCTAAATCAAGCATCAAAATTCCGGTAGCGCTTTGGGAGCGAGCTGCACGCCCTAGTTCGCGGTTTAGCAATTCCAGTATTGTGCCCCGGTTAAAAATGCCGGTGAGCGCATCGTGGGTAGCCTGGAAACGAAGGTCTTCGCGAGCTTGAATCAGATCATGTTGAAGCGTAAGTATACGTTCTCCCACTCTCAGTCGGGCCCGCAATTCGTTTTTATCAAGGGGTTTTGTCAGGTAATCGTCGGCCCCCGCGTCCAATCCTCTCACCACATTCTGTTTTTCGTCTCTGGCCGTAACCAACAGGATGTATTGGTAAGGATTATGTTGCCTGTCGCGAATCCTGCGACACAACTCCATGCCATCGATTTCCGGCATGACCCAGTCCAGAATAAGTAGCTCGGGAGGGCGTTCTCGCTGCAGAATGTTCCAGGCTATCGCGCCATTTTCAGCCGCTGTGACCCGGTATCCCCAGTTCTCCAACCAGCTCTGCAGGATCTTGCGCGACATTATGTCGTCTTCGGCAATCAGAACGCTGTCGCACGAAATCCTCGGCTCAGCCTCAAAGGATTGCAACGTTGTCCGTTTGGCGATGCTCATTGACCTACTCCCAATAACCTGATAGTCAACTGATGTTCAAACTTCTGCATCCATTCCACGCATCGAGAGAAGCACGCCAGAGATTCCGGTTTCGAGCGCGGCAAAAACTTCTGCCGTATGTTGCAGATCGTGCTTCCTGCCCATCTCTTCCAGTTCACGAGCTTTCAGTGAGGCTTCGGAGATTCCCAGGTATCCCAACTCTCCTCTTAGACTGTGGGCTGTCTTCTCTATGCATTCTGCATTCCCCTCCGCTATGGCGTGCCGCAACGTAGTCATCTGTTTGGGACCCTCTTCCAGGAAAATCTCCACGACTTCGTGGAGAAGCTCTTCGTCGCCGCCCATTCTTTCCACGGTCTGCGCAATATTCCAGGCAATCGCGCCGCCCGGCGCGGCACCCTCTGTGTCAACAATAGTGAGACATCTTCGCCATCAACAATTACTGTAGGGGCGGAGAAAGATTCCCACCTTCATGAGCAAGACCAATGGTAGGCGGATGGAGTTGAATACTGCGGA
>JBEKBO010000113.1:0-15325 GCA_050015355.1 Candidatus Korobacteraceae bacterium
AGCAGATCTGCCAGAAACTGTTGCAAGCGCCTTACGCACTTCTCGACCTGGGCGTCGGTCATGCTCGCAACGGTAGCACCCGACGAAAGAACTGTCAATAACTTAACGTAGTAATACTAGAAAGTTGTTCATCCCGTTCCCCTCACTGTGAATAGATGCACGTTCTAAGAGCCTGCTGAAGCCCGCTTCGTTCGGGTGGGCCGTCGTGCCCCGTTGAGCGATTCCACTTTGCGTACGAAGTGCGACATCGACTTGCTCACTTTGTGAAGCACCTCCGCCCATTGCTGCAGGTGGTGCTCACCGTCCTTGGTCAACGAGTACACCTTTCGTGCCGGTCCCGAACCCTTCGTGTCCCAATGGCTGGTGACGTATTTGTTCTTTTCGAGGATGTTCAGCGTGCGATAAAGCGCTGCTCTTTCGATATCCGCATCCGTAAATGCGTAATCTCCCAGGTCTCCCGACAGGTCGTAACCATAAGCATGCCCACGCTCTCGAATCATCAACAAGAGAACCGGCTCAATAAACCGGTACAAGTGACCCATGGCGCAGGTGCAGGGATAGTCGACGGGGTGACGGGGACATTTTCCACGTGGCATTCTTAAGGACCTCCAAACGCCGCTTTAGTCTAAGTGTAACACGCACCTATTTTGCTTACTTCAGAAGGTCGCTGCCAGGCAGCCGAGAGCGGCGGCTGTTGACTAAATGGGCGAATGTCTCAACCGAATGTGGCAAAAAAGTACTGCCAGAAATCCCCGTCGCACGCCGCAAAGGGCATTCAGCAAGGTGATAAGTACACCTAATCAGTGATGGCCCTTTTGTATCCAATGACATACAAAATAAGCTCGCCGTTGCAGAATTCGGCCTTGCGCGAGGCTATAAGAGTGTTAGGATTCTAGACGCAAACTACATCTAGATGTGCTCTCGGCATCGATCGATCAAGAAACAGAGGAGTCATGCAGCTTATCAGTCCAGAAGATCGGGGAAAAGCCTTCCACTCGGTGAAGAAGCTGGATGTCATACGGAGGCAGCGCTTGCCGGTTCGCTACCACGTGGAGGACTTTGACGTCCATGATCGTGCCCGGCGCTTCCTTGAGGTATTCGCCGCCATCCTGAAGCATACGAACTATCGCGTGGCATTGGACCATTATGTCAGGGTCAGCGCGAAGTGCTCGCGTTGCACGGTCAAATGTCAGGTGTATCTGGCTACTGGCGATGAGCAAGACATTCCGTGCTATCGCTCGGAATTGTTGCTGTCGGTTTATCGTCGCCACTTCACCGTCGCCGGCGTTTTGAGGGCACGGCTACTGGGCGATGCTGGATTGACCGATGACAAGGTCCAGGAAATGGCCGATGCATTTTACAACTGCACGGCATGCCGTCGCTGCCACTTCGAGTGCCCGATGGGAATCGACCACGGCCTGCTGACTCACCTGGGGCGTTACATCCTGTCAGAGATTGGGATTATCCCACGGGCGCTGGCTGTCAGCGTTCGCGAGCAGTTAACCGGTTCCAGCGGGAATACGTCGGCAGTGCCGGTCCCGGCATTGTTGGATACGTTGGAGTTCCTGAGCGATGAAATCAAAGAGGGCTTGGGCGTGGATGTTACATTCCCTGTCGATGTAGAAGGTGCTGAATACCTCTTTTTTCCCGCCGTTTCGGACTACATTATGGAAGCTGACACGCTGATGGGCAATGCAGCAGTGTTTCGCGCAACCGGCGACGCGTGGACCATTGGCACCGGTTACTTCGACGGCATCAACTACGGTCTCTTCTACAGCGACCAGATATTGGAACACGTGGTGAAGAAGGTCCACGCGGAAGCGGAGCGCCTGCAGGTGAAGAAACTTCTGATCGGCGAGTGCGGCCACGCTTCACGAACTGCCAAAGTTTTTTATCCGACCTTCTGCGGCGAAAAACACGCGCGACCGGTCGTCAACATTATGGAGTACACCCACAAGGCATGGCAGGACGGGAAGTTGAAGCTCAAGCCGAACGTGATCACCGAACGGGTCACATACCACGATCCGTGTAACTTTGTGCGGAGCGGTTGGATTGTGGAGCAGCCTCGGGAGCTTCTCAAAGCTATTTGCAGTGATTACGTTGAGATGACGCCGAACAGGCGTGACAACATTTGCTGCGGCGGTGGCGGCGGAACCGTATCCATGGATGAGTTACGACCCTATCGAACGCTGGTGGGGGGCAAGGCCAAAGCTGAACAGATTCGGGCGACTGGCGCCAAGTACTGCGTTGCGCCCTGCGCTAACTGTAAGAAGCAGCTAAAAGAATTGATGGAAGACCAAGGAATCGACTGCCAAATCGTTGGCTTGCACGACCTGGTTTACAAGGCGATCGACTTCGAATCAGGGGGCGCCAGTGGAAACGTGGATTGAGTTCGGCCGCGGACCTCTGTTCCGTATTGCATTTTCATTGATGCTGCTTGGCTTGCTGCGGTCAGTGGTGCTCACTGCAATTGGAATAGGGGAGGCGTATCGACAGAGCCCGGACAAGATTGTGAACTGGCGTGAGGTGCGGAGGCAGACGATCGCTTGGCTGTTTCCCGTAACGCGGCTTTGGCGCCAGCGGCCAGCCTACAGCACGTTTTCTTTCTTATTTCATGTCGGGCTACTTCTGGTTCCCCCATTCTTATTTGCGCACGTCCTGCTATGGAAGCGTTCTGTCGGGTTTGCATGGTTCACTATCCCACAGTCCTTGGCAAACTACCTCACCGTGATCGTCGTTGTAACCGGCATGGCTTTGTTTCTCAGCCGAGTTCTTGACTCGAGAGCGCGCAAGCTCAGCCGCCTGCAGGATTTCGCTTGGCCATTGTTTCTGGTGGTTCCGTTCATCACGGGATTCTTGTGCACGAATGTTGGGATTGCGCCAAAGACTTACCAGTCGCTGATGCTTCTTCATGTGTACATGGCGAACCTTATCATGCTCCTAATCCCGTTTACGAAGATCGCGCATTGCGTGCTTGCTCCGCTGTCACAACTAGTCACCGCCATCGCTTGGAAGTTTCCCGCCGGCGCGGGCGATCGGGTCGCCGCCACGTTAGGCTACGCGGATAGGCCAACGTGGTTGCCAAAGGCACGGCTGGAAATCGCGACGGCCGTACACGGCAAGGTGGACAACCAATGAAGGCGGCTATCCTCACCGATACTACGAAGTGCAACAACTGCCACGAGTGTGTGGTCGCCTGCAAGAAGCAGAATCAGTTGCCCGTGGACCTGCCGCGCCGGTGGGACCTCGATGACGGTCTCTCGGCTAAGAACTGGACCTCGGTAGTCGAAGGCCCTCAGCACGCTTTTGTCCGCAAACAATGCCGACACTGTCTTGAGCCGGCTTGCGCCTCGGCCTGCCCTGTCGGCGCCCTCCATCAGACAAAGCTCGGAGCGGTGGTGTACGAGGGCAGCAAGTGCATGGGATGCCGGTACTGCATGATGGCGTGCCCATACGGTATTCCCCGCTATGAGTGGCAGGCCGCAGTGCCGTATGTGCGCAAGTGCATTTTCTGCTACGACCGAATTGCAGCGGGTCGCCAGCCCGCGTGCACCGAGGCGTGCCCAACCAAAGCGACCATCTTCGGAGATCGCGATCAGCTACTGGCGGAGGCGCATGACCGGATAGCGAAAGACCCGGGCAAGTATGTAAACAAGGTCTGGGGAGAATTCGACGCCGGCGGAACCTCGGTGCTCTATATCTCAAACGTCGACCTTTCGTTCCTGTCCGCAGGCCACGTGGTTGGCCCCAAGCCTTTGCCGGCAACCACGGCGACTGCGATGGAAGCCGTCCCGTTTGCATTTACGGGTGTCATGGCCTGCATGGCAGGACTGTCGTGGATCATCGAGCGCCGCATGAGGATTGAGAAGGACACATCGGGGAAGGACGAATCGCATGAATAGGGTTCGCAGACTGAAGCTGGCACTCTGGACGCTGGTTGGCTTGGCGGCATCGGTTGCGGCGGCGCGCTTTCTGTTTGGGTTGGGTGCCAGCACGAATCTGACGGATGCGAATCCGTGGGGTGTCTGGGTCGGATTCGACGTGATGGGCGGGGTGGCGTTGGCCGCCGGTGGATTCATAGTTACCGCTACCGTTTACATCTTCAAACTTGAGCGATTCCATTCCATCGTTCGCCCTGCGGTGCTGACCGCGTTTCTCGGCTATCTCGCGGTCGCAGTCGGGTTGATGTTCGATCTGGGCCTGCCTTGGAATATCTGGCACATGATCGTCTATTGGAACCCTCGTTCACCGCTGTTTGAGGTCGGCTGGTGTGTCATGCTGTATCTCACAGTGCTGGCCTTGGAGTTCTTTCCGGTTCCGGCGGAAGAGTTCCCGCGCCTCGCGAAGATCCGCGCAACACTCGTCAAGGCACGTCTGCCACTAGTGATCGTTGGGATTGGACTTTCATCTCTACACCAATCATCGCTGGGTTCGCTGTTCCTCATCATGCCCTACCGGCTGCATCCGCTATGGTACTCGCCGATTCTTCCAGTCATGTTCCTGATCTCCGCGATTGGGCTGGGACTCTCGATGGTGATTTTCGAGAGTCATCTAACGGCATACCTTTACCACCGTAAGCCAGAGACAGACCTGTTAGCGTCATTCGCCAATGCGTGCCGCTGGGTCTTAACGATTTATGTGATCGTGCGAATCGCCGACCTTATCATTCGGCGGCAGGCAGCACAGCTTTTTGTGGCCGACTGGCGGCCTGGTTTGTTTTGGTTCGAAGTCATGGTGATGGCGCTCATTCCCATCGCCCTCTTCTCTGCTTCACGTGTGCGGCACAGTCGCGCCGGTCAATGGACAGCCGCCACATTCGCGGTCTGCGGTATAGTCCTCAACCGTATCGACGTTGGTGGCGTTGCCCACCCCAGGCCGGACGGCGCTTTCTATCTGCCATCCTGGACTGAAATCGCCATCAGTGTGGGCGTGGTCTCCGCCGCAGTGTTGGCGTTCCTTTTTATGATTGAGCATTTCAAGGTTTGGGAAGAACGGCCCGCCGATCCGAACGCCGATCCGCTCAAACTGCCGGAGTTCGATCCCGTAGGCGCTACCTGGCTGGGAGTTCCCGGCATTGCGGCCCGCACCACATATTCTCTGGCCTTCATTCTGGCCGCCGCCGTGGGCTTCGGCTTCTTGAAGGTTGAACCGGCCGAAAGCCGCGGGATCGATGCAACACCGGTTCAACGCGCCCGCGGTGGCGAAGTCCTATGGATCGACGGGAACCTCGACGGCTTCGGGGTTGCGTTCAAGCACGTAGAACACGAGAAGCGCGAAGGTGGAAAAGAGTCGTGCGTGAAATGTCATCACATGAACCTGCCTAGAGACGAAGGTTCAGCTTGTGCACGTTGCCACCGGGACATGTATTTGCCGGTTGACGCATTCCGGCATGACTGGCATGCGTCGCCCTCCGGGGCGCGCGTAGCATGCTACCAATGCCACGCCACGGGCCAGGTGCGCACTGCCGAAAGCGCGGTCCGCTGCGACAAATGCCACAAGAACCTCGTCCCAACCGGCGCTTCGATCACTGTTAAACACAACCAGGCAGTTGCCTATACCGAGGCAATGCACCGGCTTTGCATCGGCTGTCATGTGAAAAAGGCGCAGGAGAAGAGCAAACCTGAAATGACCCGCTGCGACTGGTGTCACAAGGACAGGCGCGAAGTCATCGACTCCCGCGAACTCGTACTCCGCAGAGCGGGGTTGACGGGGCAAAACGTGGTGCTTCCAACACCGGAAGCGAGGAAGTAAATGGCACAGCTAAATCAATCCGAGCTGGACCAACTGCTGGGCCGCAGTATGTTCGAGCTGGTTCCGTTCAACGTGGCCGTCATAGACCGCGAATTCAATATCGTAGCCGGAAACGGGAACTTCGAGGAGTACTTCGGAAATTGGCGGAATCGCCGCTGTTACGAGGTGTGCAAGCGAGCATCGCGGCCATGCGAGCCCTGCGCTATGAAAGAGACATTCGAGGACGGGCGCATGCGCGTGGCGGACGACACAGGAGTGGACCGGCACGGTCGGACATGCCATTATGCGACACACCTCGTGCCATTGAGGGACGCCAGCGGACAGATTACTCACGTCATGGCGATGAAGACGGACTTGACGGAGACTCGCTCGTGGAAACGGGAATACGACCGATTGTTCGAGCGCGTGCCTTGTCCGGCCTTTGTGATCGACCGCAACTATCGCCTCACTCAAGCGAACGACAAATTCCGGGAAATCTTCGGCATCCCCGAGGGGAAATTCTGCTATGAGGTTTGCAAACGGCGCAGGAGTCCCTGCCGAAGTTGTACGGCTACGCTGACTTTTGCCGACGGTTCCGAGCACGCAGCCAGCGAGGTTGGCGTGCACAAGGACGGGTCCCCCGCATATTACATTGTGACCAGTTCTCCGCTATTGCGCGGCCAGGAAGGCGTTTCCCATGTCATTCAGATGGCCACCGATATCACTGAGGTCTCTCAACTCGAGCGGGAATTGCAAAAGACTCAGGACTACTACGAGGCTCTGATCCACAATTCGCCTGCCGGAATCATTGCGGTCGACTCCTCCGGCGATCCCAAGGTTGTCAATCCGGCGGCACGCGCTCTGCTGGAATGGACAGCAGGCCAGCCCCCAACGGCCGCTCGGCTGAGACAGATGCTTCCGGAGAAATTCTTTGCTTCTGGTGCCATGCCCGAGGGCAAACTTGATCTGCCTGAAATCTCTGTGCGCTCGGCACAACTGCAGAAAATTCCGGTTCACTTTTCAGCCGTTGAATTGCGAAGTGGAAGGCGGCAGCTTGGGCGTGCGGCCTTTATGGAAGACGTGCGCGAGATCAAACGTCTTGAACAGGAGAAACTGGATGCGGAACGGCTAGCCGCCGTTGGCCAAACAGTCGCGGGACTGGCACACACGATCAAGAACCTCTTGATGGGCCTCGAAGGCGGAATGTACATGGTGGACAGCGGTCTGTCCAAGGGTGACGCCTCGCGAATTACCGCCGGATGGCAAATGCTGCAGCGCAACTTTGAAAAGACGACTAGTCTGGTAAAAGACTTCCTCAGCTTTGCCAAGGGCAGGCTGCCGGAGCTGCGCCCGACAGATCCCAACGCACTCGCCCGCGACATCGTTGCCCTTTATGTGGACGCCGCTCGTCTGCAAGGTGTGGAGCTGAAGCTTGAGCTAGACGCCGAAGTGGAACCGGCCCCGCTCGATGCGCAGGGAATGGAAACATGCATCACGAATCTGCTCTCGAATGGGATCGATGCCGCTGCCATGCGACCTGACGGAGGGGGCCAAGTCATCCTGCGGACTTGCGAACAAGCTGGCGACTTGATCTTCGAGGTGGTTGACAATGGGGGCGGGATGGATTGGGAAGTGAGTGGAAAAGTGTTCACTACATTCTTCACCACCAAGGGGAATAAGGGAACCGGCCTCGGCCTGCTGACAACTCGCAAAATCGTGCAGGAGCATGGTGGCCGGATTGATGTGGAGTCGACGCCCGGCGAAGGAGCCACCTTCCGCATTCGCTTGTCGCGCGAGCGCCTGCAGGCGATTGCCAACTCGGCTCCAGGGCTCGCAAACTCAAGTCATGGGGTAATGTAATGACCGATGTAAAGCCTTACCGGATTCTGGTAGTCGATGACGAGGCAGATGTCCGCGATTACCTGCGCACTGCTCTTGAAGATGCCGGTTTTGTTGTCGAAACCGCCAAGGACGGGCTCGAAGCTCTGGAAGCGGTGCAGCGAAGCGCACCGGATCTAATCTCGCTGGATCTGGTGATGCCTCGCCATTCCGGCGCGAGATTCTATCATGATCTTCAAAAGGACAAAGCGCTCTCAAAGATCCCGGTGTTGATCGTTACGGGTCATGCCCGCGACGAGATGGGCAAGGCCGATTTCAACGAAATGACTATGTCCGGCCGGGGCATTTACCTTGAGAAACCCGTGCGGCACGATTCTTACGTTTCGGCCGTTCGCAGTTTGCTGGGCATTCCAGCGGCCGAAGAACGAGCGAACGACTCGGAAAGACTTCGCGGCGAACTGGCCGCCGTACTTTCAACAGCTAATACGGACACGTTGCAACGCGCGCTAGACGCATTAAAGAAGAAATGAGGTGACTATTATGACGGAATACAAAGCAAAGATTCTTGTCGTCGATGATGAAGAGGACATAACCACCTTCGTCGGTACGCTGCTGGAAGACAATGGCTATTCGGTGATCAAAGCCGCGGATGGCAAGCAGGGCATGGCGAAAGCTAAGTCCGACAGTCCTGATCTAATCATCCTGGACATCTGCATGCCGGAAGAAACCGGTGTACGCATGTTCCGCAACCTGCAGGAGGATGCGCAAACAGCCATGATCCCGGTGATCGTCCTGACGGGGATCACGCACGAGTTCAAGCGGTTCATTGAGAATCGCCGCCACCTGCGTCCACCTGCTGGTTACTTTGATAAACCGCCGGACCGCGAGCAGTTGTTGGCCAAGGTGGCTGAACTTGTCGGGACGAAACCCATCGTGTAACTATCTGCGGCCAGTCATCTGGAGTTTTGAACAGCAGGCTTGCTCTGGCAGACGCACACGATGCGTGACTGTGCCGTCACCAGACAATCTGAGATGGAGAGCATGAATGAAGCATAAGATCTTGATCGCGACACTGATTTGTCTGGTGCTGATAGTAATGGGCACGGCGAATGCCACCGGCTCGGAAGCTGGATCAAAACTGCTGGTTCAGACCGGCTGGCTGGCTGCGCACCTCAATGATTCGAATGTCGTCGTACTCCACGTCGCTCCCAACCGGACCTCTTATGACGCGGGCCATATTTCCGGAGCGCGTTTCCTGCCGTTAAGCGACGTTGCCGTCACCCGTAATGGCATCCCGAACCAACTCCCCACCGTCGATGCTATGAAGATCGCTTTCGAACGGGTAGGAGTCGGCGACAAATCGCGTGTTGTGATCTATGGCGATATGAGTGGCCTGTTCGCCGCACGCGCGTACTTCGCGCTTGACTATCTTGGCCATGGAAATCATGCCGCCCTGCTCGACGGCGGATTGGAAAAATGGAAAGCGGAACACCGCGAGGTAAGCACGGCTGCACCCGCCTTCAAAGCCGTCAACTTGACGGTAAAGGCTCGTCCGGAGCTGGTTGCCGATCTAGCCGCCATGAAGCAGATCGTGGCCGGCAACAAGACCACGCTGATCGATGCCCGTCCACCGGACGAATACTCGGGAACAAAAGCCGGTGACGGCGTGCCGCGGGCCGGGCACATCCCCGGGGCGAAGAATGTCTTCTGGATGGAGAACCTGGCGAGCAAAGACAATCCTGTTCTGAAGCCAGCGCCGGAGATGTTGGCCAAGTACGAAGCGGCAGGCGTGAAGCGCGGAAAGAACGTGGTGGTGTACTGTCGAACTGGTGTTCAGGCTTCGCACGACTACTTCACCCTTAAGCTTCTTGGCTTTAATCCGGTCTTGTACGAGGGATCATTCTTCGAGTGGAGTAATGCGCCAGGAACGCCAATTGAGACAAGCAAGCCGTAATCGCCCTTGCGTGGTGAAATTACGATAGGCAAACGCGGTAGGCCAATGAGTAGACACATGCATTTTCGTGAGATTGTTGCCGGACTGCAATATAAGCAGGACGTACGAGGAGGAAGGCATGTATCGTAAGATCGCTGTAACTATTGCGGCCTGTTTGTGCGCCTGTTTGCAGGTAGTGGCGCAATAGCCAATTCTTCATGTGTATGGACCGGGCGGCCCGCTTGGACCGATGCAGGAATGTGCAGATGTGTTCGGCAAGACTAACCACGTGCAAGTCACCGTTACGGCCGGTCCCGAACCGAAGTGGTTTTCTCAGGCACAGAACGACGCGGATCTGATCTTCGGCGGGGCTGACTACATGCTGACTGACTTCGAGCACCCCGGGATGCTCGACGACAAATCGCGCGTGGAACTCTATGTGCGTCCGGCGGGCATTCTGGTGAGAAAGGGTAATCCAAAGAATATCCGTTCACTTGCTGACCTAACCCGGCCCGGAGTTCGTATTGTCGACGTGAACGGCGCCGGCCAGCTCGGGCTCTGGGAAGACCTGGCGGGTCGAGCGGGACTGATTCCGGGAATTCAGAAGAACATTGCAATCTCGCTCGGCAATAGCGCCGAAGCAATTGCAAGATGGAAATCCGATCCCAGCCTGGATGCCTGGATCACCTACGAGTCTTGGTATTATCGACTGACAGACGTCACCGACTTGGTCAAGCTGCCTGCGAAGCAGAAGCTATATCGCGGGACCCCCATTGTGATCACCAAAACATCTTCCAACCGTGGCCTTGCGGAGAAGTTCGTTGCGTTTTTGCAGACTGCGCAAGCACATGCCATTTTCCAGAAATGGGGCTGGAAGTAGGGTGTGCAACACGGCGGTGGAAGCCGCCACTAGCGGAGCGCTTACAGGACACGTACCAAACACCGGTATTGTTGGTCGGAGACGGGCCAACCGGAAAGTATCCGCCCCCGATTATCTGCCGAAAGGCATCGCTGGCGCGTCAAACAATCAGGCCACGGCGCGCCACAGAGGAGGTGCTCACATGTACACGATTTTGTACCGGTGAAAGCATCCGACATCAATAGAGTGGCGGGGTCGCACTCCTTCACTTCCGCGAACGCGGTTTCGGGACCCAGGATTGAGTGCAACCTGAAAGAAACCACAAATCGAGTCTGGCCACCTAAGTCACCGGTCCTAGCCTTGTGGCAGGAACAGCGAGAAGCAGGTGCCGGAGCGACCTGGACGATCGCTGCTGCGAAAACGAATCTGGCCGCGGTACTTTTCCACGATGCCACGTGCCACCCACAGGCCCAGTCCGGTTCCCTTTTCTCCTTTGGTGGTGAAGAAAGGTTCGAAGATCTTGCCCTGACTGACCGCCGGTATGCCCGTGCCATTGTCGGCAACAGTGACCCGCACCCCACGCTGCTCCGGGTTCATCCAACTGCGGCCATCGGTAACGCGCATCTTGATCGTTCCGCTTTCGGGCAGCGATTCAATGGCATTAGTGATGAGGCTGGCCATCACCTGGCGGATCTCTACTGGAAAGGCACGCAGGGTTCTGTCGGACCGAAACTGCTTATCCACCATCACCTTCTTGGCCGTGAGCTTCGGGGCAAGCATCGCCAGCGCACTCTCGATTTGTTCGCTCAACTTTACGTCCACCGGAGACTCCGCTTCGCGGTATAAGGCGAGCGTACTCTTGGTAATGTGGGTTATGCGCCCCACTTCCTGTTCCATCGTTTGGACAAGGTCCCTTATAGGCGGGTTCAGCGTTTCGTCGTGGAGGAGCAGATACACAGCACTGACAACAGAGCTGAGTGGATTGTTGATCTCATGCGCCAGGGACGCCGCCAACCGGCCGGTCGCGGCCATTTTCTCCGAAGCCAGTAAAGCCTCCAAGGCACGCTTCCGTCCGGTAATGTCGGCAATAGCCAGAAGGACACGAGGTTGATGGTCGTTTACGTCCTGCAGTTTGCGGCCGCTGAGCAGCATGAACCTGGGTCCGAGCTTCGGGAAGTTGTGCTCCACCTCGAGGTCGGAGAATGCCGTGTCTTTGGCCAGAACTTCCTCCAGCAAGAGGCGCAATTGGGGAATGTCCCACTGGCCGGTTCCCAGGTGGTGGAGATGGTTCCCGGTGATTTCCTCTGTGGCAATCTGAAAGCCGGCGCAGAAGGAATCGTTGGCCTTTATCACCCGCAGATCCGCATCAAGCACCAGAATCGGTTGGCGTACGGTCTCAATAATGGCTTCGGCGAACTCTTTGGCCTTGCGCAGGTCGTCGCTATGGCGTTTGAGGCTGTCAATATCGAGCAGCGACAGTACCGCCCCGTCGATCGCGTTTTCAGTGGTGCGATAGGGATGAACTCTCAGGCACCACCAACCCCCGTCCTCGTCCTGCAGTTCCCGCTCCTTAACCGCCGCCGTGTCCATCGCGCTCAGCACCAATTTCTCCAGATCGGGCACGCGGATAGGCATACGAATGTCGGTAATGGGCCTGCCCACGTCGGTGGGAATCACCTTCAGCCACTTGCTGGCGGCGGGCGTCACGCGCCGGATGCGCAGATCGCGGCCGAGCATTACGACGGGCACATTGATCGAGCCCAGCAGGTTGTAGAGGTCGTTGTTGACCTGATGCATCTCTGTGTTGCGGCTGCGCAGTTCTTCGTTGACAGTGTTGAGTTCTTCATTGATCGATTGCAGCTCTTCCTTGGAGGTTTCCAGTTCCTCGTTGGTGCTCTGCAACTCCTCGTTGGCGGAGACGATCTCCTCGCTGGCAACCTGATACTGCTCCCTGGTGGCTTCGTATTCCGCAATGATGGTTCGCGTAGTTTCCTTGGCGGTCGCCAATTCCTTTCCGAGCCGCGCGATCTCCCGACCGCCGGCGGTCACGCGCTTTCCGCCACCGCCATCTCGCGGCTTCAGGCGAGCGGCCAAGGGAACTTCCTCGAAGCTGACCAGGAAGTAGCGTTCGTCGGCGGACGGCACCTGCAGCGGATGGACTTCCACTCTCACTTCGCGGCCGTTGTCCAGGCTCACCGGCGGAGGGCGAACCGGAGCTCCTCGCCTGATGGCCTCCTGCATGGCTTTCCTTATGGTCACCGCCAATTCACCGCGGGCCATCTTCAAGAGGTTCAAACTCGCCCGGCCCGGCGACGGCTCCAGGAAGGCATTGGTTTTCCCCCGGAACTGAACCACCTCTAGGTTGCGGTCGACCACCACCCCGGCGGGCGCATATTGACTGAGCACGATGCGGTCGGCTTCTCTTTGCAGGTCAAAGCTGGCATCGTTCTCCTGAGTCTTGCCAGCCAGCATCACCCGTGCGCTGGTCGGTTCAATGGGAAAGCGCGCGGCGACGAAGTCGAAGTGCAGATGGCCCGCCGTAGCTTTCTTGGTAAAGATCTTGCATGCCTTGTCCGCCACCCCGAACAGCTGGGGTGCGGCACCGGTACTTTCCGCGGTACCCAGCACAAGAAAGCCGCTGGGCTTGAGCCCATAGTGCAGCAAGGCAAGCGCCCTCTTCTGCAAAGGCGGTTCCAGGTAAATCAGCAGGTTGCGGCAACTGACCAGGTCCATGCGGGAAAAGGGCGGATCGGCCAGCAGATTGTGGCGGGCAAATACGCACATGTCCCGTATGGTCTTGCTGATGCGGTAACCGCCGTCTTCCCGGACAAAGAAGTGCCGCAGGCGTTCGCCCGAGACCTCGCGTGCAATCGTCTCCGGATAGCGTGCCGTGCGCGCCTGTTCTATGCCTCGCTCGCTCAAGTCCGTGCCGAATATCTGGATGGGACGGCTGAGTCCTTCCTCGGAGATGAACTCGAGCAGCGTCATCGCCAGGGAGTACGCTTCTTCCCCGGTTGAGCACGCGGGGATCCAGATCCGAACAGCTTCGGTGGGAGCCCGCTTCCGCAGCAGCGCCGGGAAAACCTCGGTCTTCAGCGCCTCGAATACCGCGGGATCCCGAAAGAAGCTAGTGACCGGTATCAACAGGTCCTGTAGAAGCTCCTGGGCTTCCTCGGGATGATTCAGCAGGTGGTCAACGTATTCGGCCATGCCGTCCATCTTGTGAACTGCCATGCGCCGCTCGATGCGCCGGCGAATCGTGGTTAGCCGATAGTTGGTGAAGTCCACTCCCGTCGCGCTGTGCAGCAAGCCACAGATTCTTCGCAGATGGGAGCTGCTCTTGCGCGGTACTGAGCTGGTACTCGCGGGCTCGGCGTGCTTGAGGTACTGGTGACCGCTGATCCGACCCAGTTCAGCGGCAATTTCCGCCGGACGCAGAACAAAGTCCACGCACCCGGAGGCAATGGCGCTATGCGGCATCCCGTCGAACTTGGCCGACTTCTCATCTTGGGCGAAGGTGATTCCGCCCTGGGCCTTGATGGCGGCCAGCCCGAGGGTGCCGTCCGAGGCCGTGCCCGATAGGACCACGCCTATCGCTCGATCGCCCTGCTCTTCCGCCAGCGACCTCATAAAGTAATCGATGGTCATGCCGCTGCCGGCGCGTTCGGCGCGCGGCGTCAGGCAAAAGGCGCTGCCTTCAAGCGCCAGTTTGACATTGGGGGGAGTCACATAAATGTGGTCTGGTTTCAGCTTTACGCCATGAACGGCCTCATGCACCGGCAGGGCAGTGGATTTGGCAAGCAATTCCGTCAGGATGCTGGGATGTTTGGGATCGAGATGTTGCACCAGCACGAATGCCATGCCGGTGTCCATGGGTAAGGCGTGCAACAGTTGGGTAAACGCTTCCAGACCGCCGGCCGAAGCACCGAGTCCTACGATGGGAAACGCCGCGGACGAGATCCGGACTGGCTTCTTCTGTGCTTTCGCGGATGAGACCGGCGCTGGCTGGGATCTTGTTCTTGCTCCCTCCGCGCGTGGACCAGTACGACTCCGGCTGAGCTTGGAGCCAGCCATAAGAGCCTCTTTTCCTGTTATACGAATGGAGCTTAGATTATAAAGACCCGACGCTTGAAACCCAGTGACGGACAAGCACTTCGGAGCAGCCTGCCTAATCTGATGCTTTCGAATATGAACTGCACTCATTATTTCGCTAGCATTATGGCAATGCTGTCACCTCGCCAGCATATCTGCCACTAAACGGGGTAGTTGTGCATCTAGTTCTGTCGGGAGGAGGCGCACCGTGCGCGAAAAGCCTGCAATATTATGCTTTGATTACGAACCGGTGATTCTTAAGACCGTGGCGCTCATCCTCGGCGTGGCGGGGTACGACGTGCTCACCGCCGGGGACTCCGAAGATGCTTTGCTGAAGTTGGCCGGCAGGCGTGTAGATCTGGTTCTGCTCGAAGCCGTGCCGGAAGCAAAGTTGCTGGCGGAACGGGCCCGCAGCGTCGCTCCGAACGTCGCCATGCTCCTCTGCACGGGGAAAGCCGGCGAGATCAACGCCCCATGGGCCGACATGATCCTGTATAAACCGGTGCCGCCTCCCGAACTGCTCTGAGCCATTTACGGCTTGCTCAAACACAAGTACGAAGAGGCGGCATAAATCCTCTGACTTCGCGTCCATCTGGCGAACGACGGAACCCTCGGCCTCGACTTCGCGCACCACGGCCTCCGCACTCCAATCTCTCGACCCGAAGAGCACCAACTCATTGCTTACAAGTGTAGCTTTAACAACTGCTGCACCTTGTCCAAGAAAGCTGTCGGTCCCTCTAGCTTGTGTATAAAAGCCTCTACATGTTCCAATCCAGCAGGCTCTTCCGTTGCGGAGAGCAAAAGAACAGGTAACTCGGGGCGAACCGACTTCAATTGCGCAGCCAGCTTGATGCCGTTAGCGTCCTCCACCA
>JBEKBO010000114.1:0-15045 GCA_050015355.1 Candidatus Korobacteraceae bacterium
CGCCGCCACCAAACTGCGGCATGCGGCCGCAGGACGGGAAATCAGCACCTATAACCGAGATGTTTGTTTGGAACCTCCTGCTTCTCGATTACAGAACGGTTCTTGTTCAGAGGTTCCTTAGATGGTGAATGGTCAACCAAGTTCACATTTGGGTATAGGAATAGATTTGCCGATAGGGTCGTCAATCTAGCCTGCCGATTCGCAGAAAACGGTGCTCCTCGCGATTTCACGTTGGAGGGAGCGCGTCACGTTATAAGCGAGGATCAGGTAGCGGATATTGCAAGGAGGCTCCAACTGCTCGCTGCGCAGATAGATGCTTTGGCTGCTAACCAGCAGCCAAAGCCTTAACCAGTATGTCGTGTTCGATTGTCGATTCGGCGGCTGGGTGGCCCATTCAAGCCTTTTTTGGCTTGAGTGGGGCAGTTTTCGAGCTTCACCCCGCTCACCTATAATTCATTCGAGTACTTTCCTATGGACTTTTCAAACCTTATTTACGCCAGACAATCCGTTCGCGTTTACCAATCCACACCGGTGCCGGAAGAAAAACTTCAGGCACTTCTCGAGGCCGCCAATCGCGCTCCTTCAGCCGGTAATTTCCAGGCCTTCGAGATCTATGTCGTTACCGATCCGAAGCAGCGCCAGACCCTGGCGGCGGCGACATTCGGACAGGATTTCGTGCAGAATGCCCCGCTCAGCCTGGTTTTTTGCATGCACCCGGCGCGTTGCGAGTATCAGCCGGCCGAGGTCTTCGCCATGCAGGACACAACCATCGCCTGCACTTTCGCCATGTTAAAGGTGACGGATCTCGGACTGGCGAGCTGCTGGATCGGCGCCTTCAGTCCCGAAAAGCTGGCCCAGGCTCTCGCTTTGCCGGAAAATGTCAAGCCGGTAGCGGTGCTGGCGATCGGCTATCCGGCGGAGAATCCCGAGAGAACCTCGCGCAGAAATCTGGAGGAAGTGGTTCACAAACTGTAAATCTGACAAAAAATGGTTTCACAAACTGTAAACAGGCGAGCGAGTCCAAGTCCGGAGACGCCGCCCGTTCTATTCACCGTTATCGGACGCTAGATTGCTCAAATTGCGCATTATCGGACGCTGGCAGGAAGCACGACAGCGGACAATTCGTGCAATTTGGAGCTTTTTTCATGCAGTAATGTTTGCCAACCTGCACCAGCAGCGCGTGGAATTCGTTGTAGCGTTGTGCCAGCTCAGGCCTGGAACCCGTTGAAATTGCAGATGGATAGTGGACTGCTGGGCGATCTCCCGTGGTTGCCGGTTCAGCGCGGCTTTCAGGCGGCAAATTCCGCAGCGCACGCTCCACCAATAGTCTTATCGCTTCGTAGTCCGCGCCGGGCGCCACCAGTTGGTGCCGCTCGAAGACGCGGCGCGTGTACGTATCTACAACAAAAACCGGATGATTGCCCGCATAGAGGAGAATCGAGTCCGCCGTCTCCGGCCCAACGCCCTTCTGTTCCAGTAACACGCCGCGCAGTTTTTCGGTCGATTGAGCGAGCAAGTACGCAATCGCCGGGTGCTCGCCTCCGTTGCCCGAAGTCTTGCCTGCTCTATAGCTTGCCAGGATAAAAGCAGTCAAGTCCTGCAACCGGCGCGTCTTTTGCCGAAAGTAACCGGCGGGCCTCAGCAGGCTTTCCAGACGCGCGCAATCTGCCTGCTGAATGGCCTCTGGCGACAGCATCCCCGCCTCCCGCAGGTTGCGCATGGCCCGCTCCACGTTAGTCCACGAGGTGTTCTGAGTAAGGATAGCCCCAACGATGACCTCGAACTTCGACTCGGCCGGCCACCAGTTCTGCGGACCCCATTCCCGCAGCAGCGAGCGGTAAAACCTGGCGATCGCACGCAGGGATCGCGTGGCGGGTGGCTTGTCGGGCGCGCTGGCCCCGTCTTTTTGCTTAGCGGGCTTCTTTGCCACGGGGAAGTGCATGTCCTACGGTTACTTGCGGATTACTTGCCAATAAACTTCACTATTATTTGCGATTGGATTCCAAAATATGTCGCATGCTGCCATTTATCGGCTGAATGTAATTTACCCTCCCCCGCCGGTCTCGGGCAATTTTATTAGTTGGTTACGCGGCGCTTTGCCGGATTGACAATTTCTGTCACTCGGCCTACATTCGCGCTACTCAGTTTCTTTGCCCTTCAGACACGGCAGTTGCGCAGTGAATCTTGGACGAGAAGATCTCGCCAAAGAGGAGAACGTATGTCTCAGCGGCTCGGTGATCTGCTAATCAAGGAAAATGCGATCACTCCAGAGCAGTTGGAGCAGGCTCAGAAGGTGCAACGGGATAATGGCGGACGGCTTGGCTCCGCGCTGGTCAAACTGGGCTTTCTCAGCGAACCCGAGGTTACAACTTTTGTTTCCCGCCAGTATGGGATACCGGCAGTCAACCTTTCCTATTACGAAATCGATCCCGCCGTCGTTAAACTGGTTCCCTACGAAGCCGCCAAGCGCTATCAGATATTGCCCCTGAGCCGTACTGGCTCCTCCTTGACCATCGCCCTGGTCGATCCCACAAACGTATTCGCGCTCGACGATATCAAGTTCATGACCGGCTACAACGTTGAGCCGGTGGTCGCCTCCGAGAGCGAGATTCAGGAAGGCATCGAACGGGCCTACAGCACCAAGCAGGAGGACAATCTCGAGTCTGTCATGGCGTCGTTGGACGGCGCCGAAACCAATCTCGAACTCCAGGAAGACGAAGCCGAGATGAACCTGGAGGATCTGGAAAGAGCGGCTGACCAGGCGCCTATCGTCAAGCTGGTGAACATGATCCTCAGCGAAGCCGTCAAGCGCGGCGCCAGTGACATTCATCTGGAACCCTATGAGAAAGAGTATCGCGTGCGCTTGCGCGTGGATGGTGTTCTGCACGCCATCATGACCCCGCCGCTGAAAGCCAAGGATGCCATCACTTCGCGTTTGAAGATCATGGCCAAGCTCGACATCAGCGAAAAGCGTCTGCCGCAGGACGGCCGCATCATGCTGAAAATGCAGGTCGACAGAAAGAAGAAGCAACTCGATTTCCGCATGAGCACCCTGCCTACGCTATGGGGCGAGAAGGTCGTGCTGCGCTTGCTCGACAAGGAAAACCTCCGCCTCGATATGACCAAGCTCGGCTTCGAGCCGGACTCGTTGGAAAAATTTCAGAAAGCGATTCTGAAACCTTACGGCATGGTTCTGGTGACCGGTCCAACCGGATCCGGAAAGACCAACACGCTCTATTCGGCAATCTCGCTGGTGAACAAGCCTGATACCAATATCATGACCGCCGAAGACCCGGTCGAATTTCAGCTCCACGGCGTCAACCAGGTCCAGATGAAGGAACAGATCGGACTGAATTTTGCCGCCGCTCTGCGCTCCTTTCTGCGCCAGGACCCGAACATTATTCTGGTCGGCGAAATCCGCGACTTTGAAACCGCCGAGATCGCCATCAAGGCCGCCTTGACCGGCCACCTGGTGCTCTCGACCCTGCACACAAACGGCGCGCCCGAGACCATCAGCCGCCTGATGAACATGGGCATTGAGCCATTCCTGGTGGCCACCTCGGTTCACCTTATCGTCGCCCAGCGCTTGGTTCGCAGGGTTTGCGCCGAGTGTGCCGAGACGGTCGAGGTGCCCATTGAAGCCCTCATCCGGGCGGGCTACTCACCCGATGAGGCGCGACAGGTCAAGGTCAAGAGAGGGCGCGGCTGCACCACCTGCAACGGCTCCGGCTACAAAGGCCGCGTCGGCCTTTATGAAGTGATGGAGATCAACGACGAGCTGCGCGAGCTCGTCCTGGTGGGCGCCTCCGCCATGGAATTGAAAAAGAAAGCAATCGAAAACGGAATGACCACTTTGCGGCGCAGTGGTCTTATGAAGGTGATGCTGGGCGTCACGACCATGGAGGAAGTGGCGCGCGAAACCATAGTCTAGAGCGGTTTCAAGATCGGTATACCCCGGAGCTGACTGTCACCCCAACAAACGCTAAAGACGGCGTTTGCCGGGGGCCCCAACTGCCCGGCTGCTCCGCGGGATAAACCTTCAGCGAAACCGCCCTAAATCGAGATTTCGGCTTTGTGCCGGTCCTGTCGAACGCCACAGGGACGCCGGCCAGAGCCGAACGACGGCCTCAGGAACGGAATGATTAATGAATCTGACTCTAGGTGACCTGCTGCGCAAGCTGATTGAGATGAGTGGTAGCGATCTGCACGTTACGACCAATTCACCCCCGCAAATCCGGGTGCATGGCGTGCTGCATGCTCTGGATTTGCCGCCGCTGACCCCGGCGGAGAGCAAGCAACTGGCTTACGGCGTTATGACGGATGCGCAGAAGCACCGTTTTGAGGAAGACCTGGAACTGGATTTTTCCTTCGGTCTGAAAGGATTGGCGCGGTTCCGGGCCAACTGCTTCAACCAGCGCGGCTCGGTGGCCGCCGTTTTCCGCGTCATTCCATGGGAGATCAAGAGCTTCGAGGACCTGCGCCTGCCCCCGGTCGTGGCCAGGCTCTGTGAGCGGCCGCGCGGACTGATCCTCATCACCGGCCCGACCGGATCGGGAAAATCAACGACGCTTGCGGCCATGATCGACAAGATCAACCGCGATCGCCACGAACACATCCTGACCATCGAAGACCCGATCGAGTTCGTGCATCCCCACAAGAACTGCCTGGTCAACCAGCGCGAGGTCCACTCCGATACCAAAGGATTTCATCAGGCCCTGCGCGCCGCATTGCGCGAAGACCCGGACGTGGTGCTGGTGGGCGAGATGCGAGATCTCGAGACCATCGAGTCGGCTCTCCGCATCGCCGAGACGGGCCATCTGACGCTTGGTACGCTGCACACCAATTCCGCGTCTTCCACCATCAATCGCATCATCGATGTTTTCCCCTCGCATCAGCAACCGCAGATCAGGGCGCAGCTCTCGCTGGTGTTGGAAGGAATCCTCTGCCAGTCGCTGCTGCCGCGCGTGGGCGGGATGGGGCGTGTCATGGCGATGGAAATTCTCATTCCCAATTCCGCCATCCGCAACCTGATCCGGGAAGACAAAATTCACCAGATTTACTCGGCCATGCAGTCCGGGCAAGACAAGTTCGGGATGCAAACTTTCAATCAGTCTTTGGCGGTTCTCTACTTCCAAAAGCAAATCACGCTGGACGCGGCCATGCAGCGTTCATCGCTGCCTGATGAACTGCGCGACATCATTCAGCGCGGCCTTGCAGCCGCCAAGGCCGCACCCGCGGGAAGTTCCATGCGGCGATGAAACGGCTTTGAGATTTTAGTGAGGAGAAGACGATGCCTGTTTTTACGTATCACGGCAAAAACGCTGCGGGAAAGGCAGTTCGGAACGAGCGTGCGGCGGAGAACAAACAAGTGCTGCGTGCCGCTCTCGGCAAAGAGGGCATCAAGATCGATAAGATCAGCGCAAAGGAAGGCCGCAAGCTCTTCGGTTCCGGCGGCGGCAAGGTGAAGATCACCGAGCTGGCCGTTTTCTTCCGCCAGTTTTCGGTCATGATCGATGCCGGCCTGCCGCTGGTGCAATGCCTGGAAATCCTCGGCACCAATCAGGAGAATCCGGCCCTCCGGAATTGCCTGGCTGGCGTGCGCTCGTCCGTCGAGGGCGGCGCAACCCTTGCCAATGCCATGCGCGGCTATCCCAAGATCTTCGACGACCTGACGACCAATATGGTCGAAGCGGGCGAAACCGGCGGTATCCTCGACACCATTCTCCAGCGCCTGGCGATTTACGTTGAAAAGAATCTCAGGCTGCGCCAAGCCGTCAAGTCCGCTCTCATTTATCCCGTCTCGGTGATCACCATCGCGGTGCTGGTCGTCGGCGCGCTTCTCAAGTTCGTGGTTCCGATCTTCGCCAACATGTTCGTCGGATTGGGAGTGCCGCTGCCTGCGGCGACCAAGTTTGTCATCGACCTCAGCCACTTCATTGGGGACTTCTGGTGGGTGATCATCCTCAGCGTCGTTGGTTTTGCCGTGACCCTGGTGCAGGTTCGCAAAATGCCGGAAGGACGCCTGTTTACCGACCGCATCCTGCTGAAGATACCTGTCTTTGGCCCCTTGCTGCTGAAGATCGCGGTGGCGCGCTTCACCCGCACCTTGGGAACACTGATTACCTCCGGTGTGCCCATCCTGGAGGGCCTGGACGTTACCGCCCGCACCTCGGGCAATGCCGTCATCCAGAACGCGCTGTTCAACGTGCGCAAATCGATTGAGCAAGGCAGAACGATTGTCGATCCATTGCGCGAGAGCAAAATCTTTCCCAACATGGTGACCCAGATGATCGGTGTCGGCGAGGCCACCGGCGCCATGGATTCCATGTTGCAGAAGATCGCCGATTTCTACGAGGACGAGGTTGATGCCGCGACCAAGAACTTGCTCACTTTGCTGGAACCTATGCTGATCGCGTTCCTCGGCGTGTCCGTTGGCGGCATTGTCATTTCGCTTTACATGCCGCTGTTCTCCATGATCAGCAAGCTCGCCGGTTAGCCGGGGACCCCGGGCCGCCGGGCTGCCTCATGAGACATACCTTTCGCGAAACTGGAGCGGAACGGAACAGTGCAGAGGACAGGCAAAAGCTTCAACGAATGGACCTGGCTTGAATGGCTGGTCAAGGTTCGGATCATCGTCATCACCTTTGTGTTGGCGATTGAGCTGGCGATCACGAGCCTGACTGCCACCAATGTCAATCGGCCTTTGTTCGTCACCGTCATTCTGCTCTGGTACACGATTTCCGCGTTGCACATCCTGCTGGTGGCGCTCTGGCGCGATTGGAAGACCCAGGCCAAGATACAGGTTCTCGCCGACCTGATTTTCACGACCGCCGTCGTTTACGTCACCGGCGGCATCGACACGTCGTTCAGCTTCATTTATCCGCTCATCATCATCGTCGCCAGCGTTCTGCTTTCGCCGTGGTGGGCCTACTTGACGGCCTCGCTGAGCTTCATCCTGCTCGGCGCCACGCTGGAACTGGTGCATTTCGAGTTCCTCCACTCTTACTCGATTACGCGCTCGGATCTGCGTTCGCTGCAGGCTGCCATCTTCATCAACCTGTTTGCCTTCATCACCGTGGCCTATCTGGCCGGCAAACTCAGCAACCGTCTTCGCCAGGTCGGGAGCGAGTTGCAATCGAAGAGCGGAGCGCTGGAGAACCTTCAGGCGCTCCACGAGAACATCGTCAATTCGATTTCGGGCGGACTCATCACCACCGATCTCAGTGGCAAGATTAAGCTCGTCAATCGTTCCGGCCGCGATTTACTGGAACTCGGAGACTCCGCGCCCGGCGAGCGCGCGGTGCAGGACCTGTTTTTCGACCGCTTGCCTTCAACGGAAAAGCCAGGACAGCATTACGAGGTGCGCACGGTCACGCCTTCGGGAATCGAGCGGACCTTCGACCTCACCGTATCGCCGCTGGTGGTGGAAGAAAGCGGCATCATCGGTTACATCTACACGTTTGACGATCTGACCATGCTCAAGCGGTTGGAGCGCGAGGTGCGCCTGCGCGATCGCCTCGCCGCCATCGGCAGGCTGGCGGCCGGAATCGCCCATGAAATCCGCAACCCTCTGTCGTCCATCGCCGGATCGGTCAAGTTGCTGGCCTCGCTGGCGGCGCTGAATGACGACCAGCGCGTTCTGGTCGATATTGTTACCCGCGAGTCGGACCGGCTGAGTGCGATCATCGGCGATTTCCTGAATTATTCGCGCGAAAAGAAATACCAGATGCGGACGGTCGACCTCGTCCTTCTGCTCGAGGACACGCTTACCCTGCTGGAACATTCGCCCAATCGCCGCATCCAGATCCGGCGCAACTTCGCCGTCGAGCATGCTTACACCGTGGGCGATGCCGACAAATTAAAGCAGGTATTTTGGAACATCTGCAACAACGCCTTCCGCGCGATTCATCTGAGATCAACCGAAGATTCTTTCTCCGGGATGCTGACGGTCGAACTGAACGCCAGCGACAGGTACTGGGTCCTGAGCTTCTGCGATAACGGACCGGGAATTTCTCAGCAGCAGATGGAAAGCATGTTCGAACCGTTCCAGTCGAATTTCGAGGGCGGGACGGGACTCGGTCTGGCTCTCGTATACCAGATCCTGCAGGCGCATCAGGCGAAGCACCTCGTGCGTTCCGAACTGGGCACCGGCGCCGAGTTCGTTTTGAGCTTTCTGCGGGCCGAGGAGCCTGTCGACACGACTCCGGCTTTGCTCCAGGCAGAGGCCTGAAAAGAATAGAGGAAAGATGTATGGGCAACATACTCGTTTGCGACGATGAACGCTCCATCTGCACCATGCTGGAGATCGCGCTGCGGCACGATGGTCATCACGTCGAGACCGTGACTTCCGGCGAGCAGGCTAATCACAAGCTCGATAGCGCGCTTTACGATGTCGTGGTGACCGACGTTCGCATGCCGGGCATCAGCGGCATGGAGGTGCTTCGCCACGCCCGCCACGTCTCGCCGGAAACCAAGGTCATCGTGATCACCGCGGTTGACGATAATGAGACCTCGATTCAGGCGCAGAATGCCGGAGCGTTGTACGTCCGCAAACTTGGCGCGAACCTTCCCACCGATGTGCGGGCAGCCGTCCAGTCGGCGATGGAAAATCAGACGCTGCGCCAGCAGAACGCCGTTCTCAAGCGCGATGCGGCGGCGCACAACTCGCTCGATAACATCATCGGCGAGAGCACGGTGATGGTCGACCTCAAGCGCTTGATCCACACCGTGGCCACCACCAATAGCACCGTGATCATCACCGGCGAGAGCGGCACCGGCAAAGAGCTGGTCGCCAGGGCAATCCATGCCTGCTCCCCGCGCGGCGTCGAGCCGTTCGTCTCTATCAATTGCGGCGCGTTTCCGGAGACGCTGCTGGAAAGTGAACTGTTCGGCTACGTCAAGGGTGCGTTCACCGGCGCCAACCAGAACAAGCGCGGTTTATTTGAACTGGCGAGCACCGGTACGATCTTCCTCGACGAAATCAGCGAAATGTCTCTCGCCATGCAGGTGAAACTGCTGCGCGTGCTGCAGGAGCGCACGGTTCGCCCGCTCGGCGGCGGCGGCGAAACCCCGATCGATGTCCGCGTGATTGCCGCCACCAACAAGGATCTCGACGCGCTCGTCGGCGAAGGACAATTTCGCGAAGACCTTTACTACCGTCTGCGCGTCATCCCCATCGATGTGCCGCCGCTGCGCGAACGCGGCGCCGACGTCGTGCTGCTGGCGAATTTCTTCCTGGAAAAATTTGCCCGCCAGATGAACAAGCAGGTGCGCGAAATTTCTCCCGAATCGTTGGACATGCTCCGCGGATATGATTGGCCCGGCAACGTTCGGGTGTTGGAGAACACGATCGAGCGCGCCGTCGCCATGGCGGATGGTGATTTGCTGAAGCCGGAGCTGCCCAACGAGCGCAGCAAGGCCCGCGCCGCGGCCGCCGCGGCCTCTGCCGGAGGCGCTACCGGAGTGTCTCTGCCGGCCGACGGGATGGACATGGAACGCTACATCGCCGACGTGGAACGCTCGCTTTTGCAGTCGGCGCTTCGCCGTTCGCAAGGCGTGCAGACGCGCGCTGCCGAAATGCTCAAACTGAGCTATCGCAGCTTCCGCCACATGATGAAGAAATACGATCTGTAACCTTCCGGACTGCGGCTGCGGAGCTTGAATCGACCAGCGCAGGGGCACGTCATCTGGCTCGGGCGGCGCTCTTGGTGGTTGTAAACTGTTGATTGCGCCGACGGACTATTCGGCAATCAGCCATCACCTTAGCCTATGTGGTATGTCCTGCGATTTCTGTGGAACGCGACTCGCGGCCATCACTTGGCTCCGTGGCGGAGCCCCTATCTGCGCTGGCGTCTTGAAACCTACACGGGAATCAGGATGAACCGGATCGGCTTTATCGAATTCTGGGGCTTCACCTGGCGCGAGCGCATGCAGATTCTGCGTTTTCTCCGCTGGACGGGCCAAATGGGAAAATACGCCCGCGTAAAACCGCAGAATCCTTGAGCCTGGTATTCTCCAAACCTTGAACCCGCCCGCTCGTTAGTGTGCTGTCCCGCAAGTTCGCCGCATAAGTTTCAGGATGACAACTCATGAAGTGGATCTAGTTGTGTGAGGATTTCCGGGACAGGATTCTCAGTGAATCAGGTCAAAATAAGTGCGTCCCTGCGTGAGCTTATGGTTCAACAGTGACGCGATTTGATCGATGTCGGAGGGAAAAAGGTTGCAAGTGAGACCTTCGCGCAGAAAGCGGGGCCGCTGAAGAAAGGACTCTGGTCCTGAGCCTGGAGGAGGGGTGAGCGTGGCCACGGCATCGCGCCGGACTTGCACGATCAGTGCCTGCAAGGACTCGGGATCGAACTTCGAAGGCGTGAGATTGACGAGAGTCGTAAGGGCCTCGCCGACCGACATGCTTCGGCGGTACGTGCGCTCGCTGGTCATGGCGTCGAACGTATCGGCCAGCGCCGCGATCTTGACCTCTGGCCGCATGTCGGTGAGCAAGAGGCCATCCGGATAACCAGTGCCGTCGGAACGTTCATGATGTGAGCGAACGACCTCCGGAATGCTTGCCCAGGGAAACTCGACGTCCTTGACAATTTCGTACCCGAGCACGGTGTGGTCGGCAATCTGGCGGAACTCGGCGGGATTGAGCGGGTCCGCCTTGTTAAAAAGGTAGCGATCCACGGCGACCTTGCCTATGTCGTGCAGGAATCCCGAGGCACGGACCCCGGCAATCTCGTTTTCGCTCATCCCGAGAGCCTGGCCGATTGCCGCCCCGTACATGCCCACCCGCAGGGAATGGCCATGGATGTTGACATCCTTAATATCGATGGCGGCGGCTAAAACCTCAAGCGTGGAGTCATAGAAGGCGTGAACACTGCTTAGCAGTCTGAGGTTTTCAGAAATCCGTGCTGCCAGTGTTTCCGACAGGCTGTGGTTGTGAACGGCGAGGGCACAGTAGTGTCCCACCACCTGCAGGGATTGCACTTCCTCCGAAGCATAGTCGACGCCGTCCAAATGCTTGCCCAGGCCGATGATCCCCACCAGTTTGCGCCCGATGCGCAACGGGACGATCCACTCCAGCCAAGCCGGATTGAAATTGCCATCCGTCGAAAAGAACTGCTCGCGCTTTTCACCATCGAGCCGCACGGGCTCGTGGAGCTTGCCGAGTGCATAGCCATGTCTGGGAAGCAGGGGGACGGTTACGTCTTCAGAGAATCTGGAGAAACCCGCGGAAGCCAGCGAACGAAGCATCAGCGGTTTCTCTCCGAATTGGAAGAGAATGGCGCAACGGCTGCCGGCAATCTTCATGACCATCGCCAGAATCTTGCCAGTCGTCTCGCGGAAATCAGTATTAGACGTCAGCGCTGGTCCAAGCTCACTCAGAGCTTCGAGTGCATATTGGAGGCGCAAGGGATCGTCTCTCATTTTGCCAGCCAATGCAGAATAGCCCCTGGAGCCTAACACGAGCAACATGTTCTTGCTGGAATTAGGTGACTTCTTAGATTCGCCTAAGGTGATTTTCCGTGAATTGATTCTCTGAACTGCTTAGAAGATGCCCCGCAAATCGCTGAACCTGCTCAGCTCCATCAGCCTGTCTGCCCCATCGGGACGCAGCAGCGGTTCGTGCTCCAGTATCCAGGTGTCGGGGTGTGGTATGAAAACTGCCTTGAGCCCCGCTTCCAGGGCGGGATTAATGTCCGATTTCGGGCTGTTGCCGACCATCCAGGTCGTCTCGCGGACGAGCCCGTATTTTTCCACCACGCGGTTATAAGTCAGGGAATCTTTCTCGGCGACAACCTCTACCGCGCTGAAGTAACCCCTCAGACCGGAACACTCAACCTTGCCAGACTGCTCCGCGATGTTTCCCTTCGTCATCAGGATCAATTGATGCCGCGGTTGCAGATGTTGCAGCGTGGGTTCCACTCCCTCGATAAGCTCCATCGGATGTTCGGCGACAGCGTGCGCGAATCCGCAAAGCGTGTCGTGCAAGCCGGGAGTGAGCGGTTCCACTGAGAGCCTTTCAAAGGTGCCGATCAGCGCGTGGGTGAAGCTGTGCAGGCCGTAGCCATGGGTAGGTATGTTCTTCCGCTCGACCTCGTTCAGCACCTGCCGTATCTCACCGGGCGTGAACTCGCGGTGATTGAGAAACGAGATGAAATTGACGATGGCCCGTTCGAAGTAGATGTTGTTTTCCCAGAGAGTGTCGTCGGCGTCGATCAGCAGTGTCTGCCTGCGGTTCCGGGGGTCGCGTGCCATCTGCATGGGATCAGGATTCCTGATCGGGGTCCCCGGCGAGCCCCGCTCGCTGGGGTGATTGAAGGGCTCCTGCCCGGGCAATTGGCAGGAACGGAGTGGGCCAAATCGCAACGGTCACGTCAATGCGAGAATCGCCGCGAATCATGATTCAGGCGGACTCGGCAACCGCGGCGCCGGCCCATTCCAGTTTTGCCCGGTGAGGGATAACTCCATGTTCGTAGCCCATTTCGAGGAGCCTGGCCACGGCTGCTCGCCCGTCCTCTCCGTAGTCGAGGGTGCGCTCGTTGACGTACATGCCGACGAATTTGTCAGCCATTTCCGTATCGAGATCGCGCGCGAACTGCATGGCATATTCCAACGCCTGTTCGCGATGCTCGAGAGCGTACTGAATGCTGTCGCGCAGGGCCTTGCAGACCAGCGCCGACACCTCCGGCCCCAAATCGCGCTTGATGACGTTGCCACCCAGCGGCAACGGCAGTCCCGTGAGGTCGCTCCACCACTTTCCCATATCGACCACGCGATTCAACCCGCTGCTGCCATAAGTGAGCTGGCCCTCGTGAATGATGAGCCCGGCGTCAAACTTGCCGGCAAGGACCTCGGGGATGATCTGATCGAAGGGAACTACCTGGGTCTCCGCTTCCGGGGCAAAAAGTTTCAAAACAAGGTAGGCCGTCGTCAGCGTTCCCGGAACCGCAATGCGCACCTTCTTTACCTCATCCACGCTCAACCGCTTGGCGGAGATGATCATGGGCCCGTAGCCATCGCCAACGCTCCCGCCGTTCGGCATTAACAAGTACTTGTCCTGAACGTAGGGATAGGCATGAAACGAGATGGCGGTGACGTCGTAGTAGCCGTCCATGGCCATGCGATTCAACGTCTCAATATCGCAAAGCGTGTGCGTAAACTTCAGCCCGGGAACTCGCACCTTGTTGGTAGCCAGGCCGTAAAACATGAAAGCATCGTCCGAATCAGGACTGTGCGCAACTCTTATTTCTCTGCTAACCCGGGAGGTCATATCACTCCAAAACTCGAGCTGGTTTGCTCGAATCAGCGAACTCAATGCTTGAATTCGCGCTAATCCCTAAGCCTGAACTTGGCCGCAACGGCTGCGGCAGCCATCACCTTGATTACCTCGGCGAACACAAAGGGGTACAGACCGAAGGCAACGGCTTGCAGCAGTGACACGTGCGTCAGGGCCGCGATCCAAGTGACGCCAATGGCGAATAAGAGAACTTCGGCAGTGGCGGCGGCCACGGCTTTCGCTGCAAATCCGCGGCCGAGACGCGAGGCGATAAACCCTGCCACGAACGCAACCAGCGGATACGACAGAAGATAACCACCGCTTGGGCCGAGCAGATGCGCCATGCCGCCTGGTCCGGCGGGACTGAAGACCGGCATTCCAGCGGCGCCGTAGCTAAGGTACAGCACTGCCGCGACAAATCCGCGCCTGCTGCCGAGCACCAACCCAACCGCCAACACGGCAAGGTTCGCCAAGGTCAGCGGCACAGGCGTGAAGGGCAGCGGGAGGCTGATGCGAGCGCAAACTGCGATCACCAGACTGGCGGAAACCACGATCGCCACCTGGCGGGAAACGAGCAAAGTGCGAGACTGTACCCTGAGATTTTCCATAATCATCTTTATGGTGTCTTGATTTCCTGACTGGGAACACTCCACCCAGCGCAATTACTTGCGTTCCAACGGTTCGGAGGTTCGCTGATCGGTTTCCTGCGACAAATGCCGCCGAACGCGCCAATAAATTGCAAGCGCTACACCAACCACGGCAATTGTCGACAGCACCAAGATTGCGTACAGGATCTTTACGACCACAGAAATCTAGCATACAGCAAGCCCGCGGCCCGGCGCGATAGCAATATGCGTCGAGCCGGTAAGTTTCCGGTTTCATGGGGCGAGATCTTGCGCGGTTCTGGCACTTCAGCGTTGGGTGGCAACGATTTGTTCGCAACGGCGCTTCAGCGCATCATTCATGGCGCGGAAGCCTTGCAAGAGCGCGGGAGAAAACCGGCCCCACAAGGCGGCGACCAGCATTCCTTTGAAATGCTCCGACTGAATCACGCGGGTGCGCGATTGATCAAGCTCGATCACTTCAAACTCGTGGTTGCCTTCGAAAAACTCCGAGGAGAACAGCCGGCCCACCCAAGCCAGTTTTTTCTTCGGCTCGACGGCGCTGATGCGCGGATGAAAAGTAATGGTGCGATTTCCTACTTTCGCCGCAATCGTAATCGTGCTGCCGGGTGTAATCGCGCCGCTGGCGGAGGTGAGAAACGGATTCCAGGCGCGATAGCCATCCAGATCGGTCAGCACCTGCCACACGCGGTCGCCCGGCGCGTTGATGTCCACCACGGTCACAACCGAGCGCACCTGATGATAGGGACTGTACCAAAATGATACCCATATAACCATGACTAACAAGATGATTATAAAGACGATACGTGTTTTAGGAAATTTCATAGAAGTCACTGTACGCAAACTGTACACAAATCGTAGAATCTTGCTGTAAGGGGAGCACGATGGCCGAATTCAAAAACAATTACGGTTCGGTGAAGGTGTACACCCGGCACATTCCCACCTGCAAGTATAGCGACACTTCCCATCACAAATGCCACTGCCCCAAATGGGCGTACGTGCGGGACGCCGCGACCGGGGAACGTATGTCAAGGGCAGATTAATAGCAGACCACTGGGGCGGAGCAAAAGTAGACCAGGGATGTCGGGGATTAGCGGGGAGGTGGCGGCTGTAGCGGAGGCCTGCGCCGCCTGAAGGGCGGCGCGT
>JBEKBO010000115.1:0-14876 GCA_050015355.1 Candidatus Korobacteraceae bacterium
CCGCCACCAAACTGCGGCATGCGGCCGCAGGACGGGAAATCAGCACCTATAACCGAGATGTTTGTTTGGAACCTCCTGCTTCTCGATTACAGAACGGTTCTTGTTCAGAGGTTCCCTAGGTTCGCCGGGTTATTTGCGATTGCTAATAGGTATAAATTTTTTTGAAATTTCCTGTTGACAGCGGCTCTCCCCAGAGATTAAATAGCGTCCACCTGAAAAGGAAGCAAGCAAGTAAATGCTCGCCACCGGAGTAAAGGCAAGTACGTGCTTGTTTCGCTTCGCAATCGTGGGCAAGGAGCAGGAAGGCTTGGCAAGATGTAATCCGCCTTCTCGCGCGTACTGATTCCAAGTTGATCATAAGGCTCCGGAAGGCATTAAGAGAGACACCTCCTAAGTGAGGACGGCGAAGCTATGTTTCAAATGGAATCCCCAGCGTCCAAAAGCATTCTGGCGGAACATGCCGTGAGCCCGTCGCTTGTCCCGGACGGCCTGCCGCAATGGTTTGCGGTCTACACTACGCCGCGGCACGAAAAGCACATCGTCCGCCACTTCGATCTAAGGGGCATCGCATATTTTCTCCCGCTCTATCAGACGCAGCGAAAATGGAAAAATGGAGTGACCGTCAGTGTTGAGCTGCCTTTATTCCCCAACTACATTTTCGTCCGCATCGATCGTTGCAGGCGCGGGCACGTGTTGGAGGTTCCGGGCGTGCTGTCGATTGTGGGCGGTCGCCACCCGGCGGCGCTGCCGGAAATCGAGATCGAGTCGTTGCGCGCCGGCGTTCAGCTCAGGAAGTTTGAGCCCCATCCATATCTGGTGACCGGAGAAAAGGTCCGGATTAGAACCGGACCCTTGGCCGGTATGTTCGGCGTACTGCTACGGAACAGCAACCGTTGCCACGTGGTCGTGACGGTAGAACAGGTCATGCGCAGCGTGGTGGTTGAAGTCGAAAGCAATGAGTTGGAGTTTGTTAGCTCTGCGTCGATTGCCTAGTGGCATGTTTGCCTAGGGCTTGATCTGACGACTCGTGCGCGCGAGAATACCAATTCACAAGAAGAAACTGCTAGTGGGACTTCCGGCGCTTCGCCAGGACATCTTAATTTGTGGCTGTTATAGGCTAACTCTGTGAGGTGGGTTATTTATGGCCGAAGCTAGACCCAAAATTCTGAAAGCGGCTGCCGCGTTGTTCGCGACACGTGGTTTTCATGGGACAACGACACGCGCTATCGCCAAGAAGGCCGCGGTCAATGAGGGCACAATCTTCAAAGTTTTTGGCAGCAAGCGTCGGCTATACCGGGAAACCCTCGAATGGAAACTGGGGGAACTGGCGGATCGCTCCCTTCCGGCGCAGCCGTCAACTCCTCATGATCTGGTGAAACACGTCATTGAGGCACGGGAGCAAGATCCATACGTAATGCGGCTGATTCTGTTCGGCGTACTCGAGGCATTTCCCGAGTTCAAGAAAGTACTGCACACCTGGAGGCGCGACTACTACGGCCGCCTGGACGCCATCATCGAGCAACAAAAAGAGCAGGGGGCTATAGCCGAAGACGTTCCCTCGTTGCTTGCTGCGGTAGCGCTTACCGGGTTCGGTATCTATCATTATCTCTATTTCGATGTGTTCAGGATTGGCGAAGACATCGCGATCTCCCGCGATGAGCTTACCGACTTTTACTACCGGCTCTGGCGGCATGGACTGGCCAGCGGCGTTCCCCACAATGGCGATAAAGCGGAAGAAGTGACTGAGGTCCCTGCGGTCGTCTGAATCGTCGAGCCGGCTCTATGCTCCAGTCCAGTTGGCCGACATTGCTCCGCCCGTTGTGCCGCCCGAAGCTGAGCTTACAGATTCCAAGTGACAACAGGTGAGGTTCACCATATGAGAATTGTGCCTCTGCACGTCGGCGATATTCTTCGCGACAAGTCGTCCTTTACGTGTTTGCGCAACCAGGGACTCAAGGTAGAGCTGCCAGTCATTTGCTGGTTGATCGAGACTAACGAAGCAAAGGTTATAGTCGATACAGGGACGAATGCTCCGCATGAAACCGCCGAGCACCACAAGCCGCTAACCAGAACCAGGGAGCAGGAACCGGCTTTCCTGATGGACTCTCTCGGGGTAAATGTTGCCGATATCGACCTCGTAATACTCACGCACCTTCACTGGGACCATTGCTACAACAACCATCTATTCCCCAACGCTGAGTTTCTCGTCCAAAGGGAAGAACTGCGGTACGCGATTGCTCCTTTGCCGCTTCACGCGCATGCCTATGACTTGCCGCCGATTGTCGGTACAAAGTACAAAGTCATCGACGGTGACAAGAAGCTCGGCAATGGCATATCAGTCGTATGCACCCCCGGCCATACACCAGGGTTCCAGAGCGTGTTGGTCGAGAGCCCGAACAAGAGGATTCTGATCGCCAGTGATACGATCCCGCTCTTCGAGAACTGGTGTCAAGACCCTCCGCTTCCAAGCGGTGTGTTCAACAACCTGGAAAAGTACTACTCAACTTTCGATAAGATCAGCAGACTCGAGACCGATCTGGTATTGCCAGGCCATGATCGGAAGGTATTTGATCAGCCCGAATACGTGCTCTAGCGAAACGTAAGCACCACCATCACTTCAGCTACATGTTTGTCCACAGTCTTATCGGTTCAAGAGATAAACAATAAAAATGGCTGGCTGGACTGCCACCCACTGGTGAAAGGAAACGCTATGAAGAATAAGAAAACCAAAAAGATCGAGAGCTCGGACGTAACACGGAGAGACTTTCTGAAAGTCGCCGGTACAGGAGTACTGGCGGCTGGTGCAACAAGTGTTGTTGGATTTCCGACGATACTGCGAGCAGCACCTCCCGACATAAAGATCGCATGTGTGTACCCGCTTTCGGGCGCTTTTTCGCGCAATGGGAATCTTACTTTGCAAGGTGCGAAAGCCGCCATGGGGTGGGTTAACGATAACGGAGGCATAAAGTCGTTGGGCGGCGCCAAATTGGTTCCCGTGGTTGGTGACTGCGCCAGTACCGTCGAGGGTGCGGCAAGCGCAATGGACCGCCTGTGCAGAGACCCTGAAATCGTCATGGCAATGGGTGCTTGGGCAAGCTCGTTCACGATGTCGTCCACCGAGGTTACGGAAAGGCTCGGCATTCCCCAGTTCTCTGTGTCATTTGCCGACTCCCTTACAAATCGCGGCTTTAAGTGGGGGTTCTACCCGAATGCTCCCTACTCGACGCTAACGCAGATCGTCTGTCCTCAAGTGATTGAGTTGGCTAAAAACGCGGGGAAGACGATCAAGACTGTCATGATCGTCGGGAATAACCAGGCCGCCAGCACATCCTTTTATGCTGCATGTAAGGAGAACTTTAATCCACTTGGGATCAAGTTTATCGCTGAAGAAACCTGGGCTATTGGCACCCTGACCGATGCCACCCCAGTGATACAGAAGGTCAAGAGACTAAATCCTGACCTTGTCGTTTACATGGGCGATGCCCTTACCGAGATCCAGATGGTGATGATGAAGAAGAAGGAGTTCGGTGTCCGGGTACCATTTTTCTGTGGAGGCGGTTGGTTAGGGGATCCATCGCTGAAATTCGCCGGGGAATACCTTGAGAGTTGGATCGCTCTGACGCCGTGTTTCCCTCATAAGCTGACACCACCCGAATGGATTGAACGCTCTCTCGCGCAATGCCGCAAGGAATACTCGAATGAGGCATGGGTAGGTCAAGAGCTTAGCTTTGCATGGCCTTTGGTTCCGATCATGGCGGAAGTTTTGGAGAGAGCTGGGACGCGAGACCGCAACAAGATAAGAGATGTGGCAGCGAACATGGATATCCACAACGTTATGGCGACTCGACAAGTTATTGGACAAGGCATGGCTTTCGATGGGACTGGCCGGATAGCTCCGAAATACAGGGGCGCCATAATCATCCAGTGGCAGGGTGGAAAGCCTGTTGTGGTTTTTCCACCGCAACTTGCTCAGGCAAAGGCTTTGTGGAGATAGAGCTGACAACGAGGCAATCTATCGGGAGGAGCAGCTCAGAGTTGTCGTCGAAAGGATGATGGATGCCATGAAAAACACGCAAAAGCAAAACTCCCCTGCCAAGGCACTAACCCGGAGGGATTTCTTGAAGACCGCGGGCGCGAGCGCGCTCGTTGCCGGCGTGGGGGGAACAACCGTTGTTAAGGCCCGCGCGGCAGTTCCGGATGTCAAGATTGCAGTCGTTTATCCTCTCTCGGGAGCCTTTTCCCGCAATGGCAATCTTACGTTGCAGGGAGTGAAGGCCGCCATGGGCTGGGTAAATGACAACGGCGGAATCAAATCGCTTGGCGGCGCCAAGTTAGTGCCGGTGATAGCTGACAGCGGAAGTGCAGTCGAGGGTGCCGCAAACGCCATGGCTCGTGTCTGCGGCGATTCCGACATCCTTATGGCATGCGGATGCTGGGCCAGTTCGCTGACCCTGGCTGCAACTGAGGTGACGGAACGGGCCGGCATCCCTCATTTCAGCATTAGTTCTGCCGACGCCCTGCACGAACGCGGGTTCAAGTGGGGCTTCTACGTGTCTCCTCCGATGTCTGTATACGGAGATCTCGGGTTGGCGAACGTAATCAGATTGGCAAGAGAGGCGGGCAAGCCGCCCAAAACCGCCATGGTCGTCGGCGATAACGGTGCATCGTCGCGAATGTTTTACGAGTCGGCCAAGAAGTACTTCTTGACCGCAGGTATCAAGGTGTTGGGTGAAGAGACGTGGCCGACAGGAAGCCTCACCGATGCTACGCCGGTCATGCAGAAGATAAAGCACCTGAATCCGGATATTGTTCCTTTTAGTTCGTTGGCCATCAGTGAGACACAGATGTGCATGATGAAAAGGAAGGAACTGGGAATCAAGGCGCCGTTCATGTACAGCGGCGGGTACGGGGCCGACCCATCCCTCCGGCAAATCGGAGCCGGCTTTCTTGAGGGCACAATCTGCTACGCGGCTTTCTTCCCGCACAAGTTAACGCCGAAAGAGTGGATTGACCGGTCTCTCGCCCAATGCAAGAAGGAGTACTCCGACGAGCCCTGGATGGGGCAAGAACTAGGATTCCCCTGGACGATGATTCCCATCATGGCACAAATCCTGGAACGAGCCGGCTCTCGGAATCGTCAGACTATTCTGAAAGCAGGCCGCGAACTGGACATTCAGAATGTGCCAGCTACCAGAGCTCTTCCGAAGCAAGGAATAACCTTCGACCAGAATGGACGCATCGCGAAGAAGTACCAGAACCTCATCGTCGTTCAATGGCAGAAGGGAATTCCCGTCACCGTCTATCCTCCGGAACTCGCGTTGGCTAAGCCCGTCTGGGAAACATAGCCCAACCACATCTCTCCAGGCACTCTCTGTTCGTGGTTTCCGACAAGCGCTGGCACTGCGCCTTGGAGTGAGACTCGCCTGCACGTAAGGCTTAGTGCAATTAGGACCAGGTCCGTCGAAATAGGCCCGCACCTAATCCTTTCTCTGCACGGCCGATTGTACACTGCCGGGGAAAATGCAATGGAAAATGCAATTCAGCTACTAGTGCAAGGTCTGCTGGTTGGAATGTCCTATGCCGTTCTAGCCGCCGGATTGACGTTGATTTTTGGAGTGATGAAGATTATCAACTTCGCCCACGCCTCGTTCGCCGTTCTGGCAATGTATTTTCCAACATTCTGGTTTCTCCAGTGGTGGGGTATTGATCCATTTCTGTCCGCAGCCATATCGCTGCCGCTGTTCTTCGTCTTTGGTTTTTTGATCGAGAGACTGTTGATCAGCAAGATTCTCGGTAGAGACACAAGCGAGACGTCGACGCTGATCATCACAATGGGCCTGTCACTACTGATCGAAAACCTGATCCTTATTGGATGGACCGGAGCTCCCCGCATCATCAATCAAAGTTACACGCTAGAAACCTGGGAATTTGGCGAAGTGCTTATCAACCACGCCCAGGTCTACAGCATGATTGGTTCCGTCGTGCTGATCGCTGCTTTGTATTTGTTTTTGAATAAGACAATGTTTGGCAAGGGAATCAAAGCCGCATCTGATGACCCCGAGGGTTGCGCGTACATGGGCGTGAACCTGAGGCTTGTGTATGGCGTGGCTTTCGGCCTGGGAATCGCGGTAACGGCAGCGGGCGGCTGCTTCATGGCAACTTATCGTCCCTTTGATCCATTTTATGGAAACGGTATCGTGGTGATTCTCTTTGTCATTGTAGTGCTAGGCGGATTAGGCAGCATAACCGGAGCTGTTGTCGGAGGTCTGATCATCGGCGTGATTCAGCAAATGTCGACTCTGGTGATTGCTGTATCGCTCCAGAATGTGGCGGTCTTCGCGATTTTTCTGCTCTGCCTCTTTTTCCGTCCGCAGGGCATCTTCGGCAAAAAGGAGCGTGCAATATGAGCGCCCCTGGCAAGCGCAGTCGCGTCGACTACATTGCGATCCTCGCCGTCTGCTTCCTCACTCTGGTTCTATCCTGGCTGGTCGGCCCGGATCGCTATGTTCAGCGCCTCATTCTGCTGGTTGTACTTTGGGCGAGCATGAGTTCGGGATTTAACCTGATCTCCGGCTATGGCGGCCAGGTCGTATTTGGCTACATGGTGTTCGTTGGGACAGGTTCTTACACGACGGTCCTGCTATTCAAAGCTTTCAAGCTCTCTCCGTGGATTGGTATGTGGGTCGGTGCGGTCCTCGCGATTCTCATCGCCTTCATTATCGGTCTGCCTACACTCCGCCTCCGAGGTCACTACTTCGCCGTGGCGACCATTGCCTTTCCATTGATGGCCTTCCCGGTCCTGAACCACTTGGGATTCGAGGAGGTCACAATCCCCTTTACCGGTGAGGGCCTGAGTTCTTTTCAGTTTAGGGATCTTCGTTATTACGTTCTAATTGCAGTCGTTCTGTTGGGCATTGTGCTGGTGCTTATCAAGAAGATTGAGGGAGCACGACTTGGCTTTGCGCTGAACGCTCTCAAACAGAATGAAACCGCCGCCGAGGGTATGGGCATTGACACCTTCAGAGCGAAGATGATTGCCTTCATGGTCAGCGCGGCGATCGGTGCCATCGGCGGAGTGATTTATGCGTTCAGTCTTCTTTATGTATTGACCACCCACGCAGTGTTCGGGCTCTTTATCATCGTCAGGATTCTCAGCATCACCATCGTGGGCGGATTTGGCACGCTCTGGGGACCAGTGATTGCGGCGGCTATTTTGGTACCGGTTGGTGAGTTTCTGACAGCGCAGTTCGGCGCCCGAGCGCCCGGAATCCAAGACGTGGTCTACGGCATAGCCCTTGTCCTCTGTATGTTGTATCTGCCCGATGGCATATGGGGAAGAATGCTCAAGGCGCTGCACAAGCATGGGCCGGCCGACGAAAATCAATCGATTCCCGCACCGGCTCTGGCCGGCACTCCGGGGGACCCGGCAAGCGCAGTTGTCGCGGCGCTTAGGGCAGAGGCAACTGCCAGCCTCTCGCTGCGCCACGCCAGCCCGGAGGTGGTCAATAACAAAGAAAATGATCCTCTCCTACGAATCGAAAATGTTTCGAAGTATTTTGGCGGCGTAAAGGCGATAGATGGTCTGAGTGTCAATGTACCATTTGGGAAACTTGTCGGCATTATCGGTCCAAATGGCGCCGGCAAAACCACCCTGTTCAATGTCATCAATGGTTACATGGAACCCGAGAAAGGAAAGCTGCTGTTTGATGATGTCGACACGACATCGATGAAGCCTAACCGGCTATGCAAACTCGGCGTCGGCCGTACCTTCCAGGTTCCACAAATCTTCCGCCACATGAGCGTTGTTGAGAACATCATGGTCGGCGCCTTTGCAAAGACCAGAGATGCGGACGAAGCTTTTGCCATCGCCGAGAATGTCGCTAGGCAAATGGGGCTCAGTAAACGATCGACACATTTGGCCGCCGGCCTGACGATGTGGGAGATAAAGATGGTCGAGATCTCCCGGGCGCTCGCAACCAAACCCCAATTGCTGCTGCTTGACGAGCCCATGTCTGGCTTGAATCTGGAAGAGACGGACCGCATCGGCGCCATCATACGCGCCATTGCAGACAGGGGTATCACCATCATTGTGATCGAGCACGTCGTGCAAAGCCTGGTGAAAATTGCCGACGTCATGGTGGCTCTCGATCACGGGCAGAAGGTGGCCGAAGGGACTCCGCAAGAAGTCATCGAGCATCCTGAAGTCATCGAAGCTTATCTCGGGGCTAAGTGGAGAAAGCGCTATGCTGGTCGTTGAAGACGTTGTTGTCGAGTACGGGGGAATGACGGCCCTCCGCAAGGTCTCAATCAAGCTTGCAGAAGGCGAATTCGTGTCCATCGTCGGACCAAACGGCGCCGGCAAGAGCACAATCCTAAAAGCGATTTCCGGCACGGTAAGATGCAAGTCGGGACATATCTACTACCGTAACAACGAAATTACCGGAATGCCGGCACATAAGCGCACGGAACTTGGGATCATCCATGTCCCAGAAGGCCGGCGCATATTTCCCTCTCTTACTGTGATGGAGAATCTCGAAATCGGCGCCTACCGTCCCGAGGCTCGCGGCTCCGCAGCCAAGACGCTCGAGATGGTCTTCGAATACTTTCCTATCCTGAAGGAAAGACGTGAGCAGAGGGGAAGCAATCTGAGCGGCGGTGAACAGCAGATGCTCGCTATAAGCCGAGGATTGATGTCCATGCCACATGTCCTTATTCTTGATGAGCCGTCATTGGGCCTTTCCCCAAGGCTTACTGAAGTGATTTTCGAAGCGGTGAGGAAGTTGCAAGAGAACTTAAAGTTCAGCATTCTGCTGGTCGAGCAGCGGGCGCTTGAGGCTCTGGAGTTGTGTAATCGCGGCTATATTTTAGAGTCCGGTCGAATCACTACCAGTGGCGACCGTGAACAGTTGATGGGCAACTCGGTCGTGCAAAGAGCTTACCTCGGCGCCATCTGATCGCGCATAACCCGAACCGGGCTCGCGTTATTTCGCGACAAGTTCGATAATGGCCACGCCTCGCCAGGCAAAGACATGCTAGGGAAATGGCGTGCCTCCCAGCTAACGACCCAACGTGAGATTTTTGAAGGAGTCCTCCGTGAATGACACAAGCATATCAGAAAAACTGGCTGCACAAATTGACCGCATTTCGTATGATCAGCTTCCCGAGTCGACTATAACGAAAGCAAAACTCTGTATCTTGGACCTACTTGGCGCTCACTATGCGGGCTATCGCATCGCTCCCTGTGATGCCGTTAGAGGATACATCTCCTATATCAAGGGGGAAGCGCAGTCAACTGTTTGGAGTACCGGAGAACGCACTTCTTGTACCGAGGCGGCTTTCGCGAACAGTGCCATAGCGCACGTAACAGTCTTTGACGATATGCACGCGAAGAGCGCCTCGCACTATGGGTCTATGATGATTCCCGCAGCTCTTGCGCTGGGTGAATATCTGGGCTGCGGCGGCCGGGATCTAATTACTTCTATCGTCGCCGGCTACGAAGCGGGCATTCGAGTCGGCTCGGCGATAACGTCGCCATTCTTTGCAAACTCAGGGTTTCGGCCGAGCGGAACGTTTGGTGCAATTGGAAGCGCGGCAACCACCGGCAGACTACTCAGGTTAAGCCGCGAACAGATGGTGAATGCCTTTGGACTGGCGGCAAACTTCGGCGTGGGACTGATGGCCTGGGCCAACGATGGAACCGACGATTCGATGTATCATACGGCGCTCGCTTCAAGAAATGGGATGCTTTCCGCGATGCTGGCCAAGAGTGGAGCAGTTGCTCCACGTCATGTTTTCGAAATCAAGGACGGATTCGCGAAGGTTTATGCCGGGAACGAACAAGCCAGCCAGGCGATCATCGCGAATGCTGACTCCAGGTACAAGATCGAAGAAGTCTACTTCAAGCCGGTTGCGGCCTGTGCCTTCGTGCAGTCCGCCGCAAGGGCGACACTGCAGATTGCCAGCAAGAAGGACTTCAACGTAGAGGACATTACAGAGATCGAGGTAAGAGTTTTCCCGCAGGGCAAGCATTACCCCGGACTTGATTATCATGGGCCATTTCATGGGGTGATGCAGGCGCAGATGAGTAATCCGTTTACGATCGCGTCGATTCTTGCTAAGGGTCATATAAGGTTCGAGGACTTCACGGTTCTAAATGACCCCATCGTGCAGATGCTGGCTGCGAAAGTGCGACTTTTGGTGGATGAAGAGGCAGCTTCGCGGTGGCCGGGCGAACAGCTTGTAAAGATTAAAATGACTCTCAAAGACGGGACTGCCCGCGAGAGCGTCAGCAATAATCCGCACTTTCTTACTCCCGATGAAGTACTAGCCAAGTGTCGCTTGTATGTTGGTGATGCGCTCGGCGAGACAGCGGCCGCCCAGCTTATCGAGATGGTCCAGGATATTGAGACTGTCGGTAAAGTCAGTGCACTTGCAGAGATCATTCGGTGCAGCTTCAAAACCTCAGGCGCACGAGCGGAAGCGGCGACCAGGACCTAAGGATCCGCACACCTACTCCTTCTTGAGGCGACATCCTAAGCAGGGCCACATAGGCGAAGCAGCACTTATCACTTCGTGAGGAGGCATCTGGTATGAGTGAGTTTCGGAAGATTCCCTGCGTAATCCAGCGTGGGGGGACTAGTAAGGGCGTTTATTTGCACGAACGCGATTTGCCCAAAGACTCTGAGCAAAGAACCAAGGTGATCTTGTCCATCTTTGGCAGTCCCGACAGGAGGCAAATTGATGGCCTTGGTGGAGCTGATCCGCTAACCAGTAAAGTAGCCATCATTTCGCCGTCCACGCGGCCCGACTGTGATGTTGATTATACGTTTGGCGCAGTTGATCTCACTGAACCGCTCATCGATTACAGGGGAAACTGCGGAAACATTTCGGCAGGAGTCGGTCCATTCGCTATTGATGAGGGGCTGGTTTGTGCCTCTGGGCGTGAAACTGTCGTCCGGATTCTGAATACCAATACCAACAAGGTTCTTAAGGCCTATGTACCGACCAGTGGGGGTAGAACTCAGTATTTAGGTGACTATGCTATCGCTGGAGTGCCCGGCAAGGGAGCAAAGATCTTGCTTGACTATGCCGGAACCGCCGGTTCAGCAACGGGAAAGGTTCTTCCGACCGGACGTCCTATAGACTGCGTTTCCATAGGATCGCTAGGAACTATTGAGATGTCCATCGTTGATGCCGGCAATCCCGTCTGCTTCATAAAGCCGGGAGCGCTGGGTCTTGTTGGGGCGGAAGGACCTCGGGACGAGCGTGTCACAAGTCTGCTGAGCACCATCGAGCTCATCAGGGGAACTGCCGCCAAAATGATCGGACTGGTGCAGGACGAAGCTAGAGCCCGGATGGAGTCGCCTGCCATCCCGCTACTATCAATCGTCAGCCCGCCGGCGGGTTACGTTAGCTTCTCCGACGGGCGCCGCATTGGCGCGGAAGAGATCGACTTCGTCGCCCGAGTATTTTATATGCAAGAAATGCACAAGACATACTCGGTGACTGCAACGGTCTGTACGGGAACCGCGGCCATGATACCGGGTACCGTGGTACATCAGGCCACGTCGGCCAGAGCGCACGAAACAGGCATCGTTCGCCTTGGTCATCCAAGTGGAGTCATTCCGATAGAGGTCGAGGTCGACTGCAAACCGGACGGGGTGGCGCTTAATAAAGCAGCACTGGGAAGAACGTCGCGCCGGATCATGGACGGATTCGTCTATGTTCCGGAAAGCCTCTTCTAAAGGTGCCAGTCGCTGTAAACACACTAACAAGCATATAGGTCAGGAGGGCAAAATGAGCGTGCACCATCTTTTATGTAAAAGGGCAGAAGAAGGAAAGCCAATTCGTGTAGGCATGATCGGGGCAGGAAGGTACGGTGCCATGTACTTGGCGCAGTCCCGGTTCATCCCAGGCATTCAAATCGTAGCCATTGCAGATCTTGACGTGGAGAAGGCACGGAAGTCTCTTCTTGATTCCGGGTACGATGCAGGCTCCATCGTATTTGTGAAGTCCGCTAGTGAAATTAATGATGCAGCGAAGCAGGGGAAGGTATCGCTGACCACTGATTCCGACAAACTGATCCAGTCAGAACTTGATATTGTCATTGAGATCACGGGGACCGTTGAAGCAGCGACGAAGCACGCCTGGTGCGCGCTAGACAGCGGCAAGCATGTGGTGATGGTGAGCACCGAGGCCGATGCTCTCGTCGGCTGTGCCTTGCAGAAGAAGGCCGAAGAGAAAGGGGTTGTATATTCGTTTGGGTACGGAGACGAGCCGGCAGAGCTGTGCGAAATGATTGACTGGGCCAGGAGCTCGGGGTTCCAAGTCGCATGTGTCGGCAAGTACATCGAGTACACCCCGGAGAAGCGGCATTGTAATCCGAGCAATGTGTGGGACTTCAAGGGCTATCCTAAGGAGCTGAGCAGCCAGCTCAATGCCAAGCTGTTCAGCTCGTTCGTCGATGGAACCAAGACACTGACGGAGGCGTGTTGCGCGGCCAACGCATCCGGGCTGGTCCCGCCGTGGGGCGGCATGAAGTTCCCGCCGCTTGAGTATGACCAGATGCCAAACATGCTCCGTCCCAAATCGGAGGGCGGTATTCTCGACTCCTGCGATACTGTCGAAGTTCCTTCCAACTTCTATCCCGACGGAAGACTCGTCACCAAGCATCTGCGCTGGGGCGTATTCATCACCTTCAAGGCGCGCTCGGACTATGCCGCCGGCTTCTTGACCGATTTCCGCAATGAGAAGCGGGTAATGGTGGACGACACGGGCCATTACGGGCTCATGTACAGGCCGACCCACATTCTCGGGCTCGAGTTGAACAAAAGCGTTGCCTCCGTCGGCCTGTTCGGGCTTCCGACCGGCTGCCCCGAGGGATTTACTGCGGACATGGTGGCCGTCGCCAAGAAGGATCTGCAGCCTGGCGAAAGCCTGGATGGTCCGGGCGCGTACACCACGTACGGCCAGCTCGTTCCGGCTAAAGAAAGCCTACAACGGCAGTATCTGCCCACAGGGTTCAGCGAAAAGGTTAAGGTCATCCGCCCTGTCAAAAAAGACACGATCTTGACCTACGCCGATGTCTCAATTGACGAAAGCCTTTTCTCGTATAAGCTTCGCAAGCAGATCGAGACAGGGAAACTCTAGTAACGCGACAAAAGAAACTTTTGGATCAGGAGGCTTTGGTTTATGGCGATAGCAACCCTACTTTCGGAGAAACAACTTGCAGAGGTACTGGCAGAGTTTATCGTAAATTACCGATATGAGGATTTACCCAAGGAAACTATTGCAAAGGTCAAAGAATACATTATCGATGTCGTAGGTTGCATGGTAGGTGGTTCGCGCGAAGAGCAAGCGCGCGTGCTGCTCGAGGTAATGCATGAGATGGGAGGCACTCCTGAAAGTTCCGTGCTTGCGCATGGCTTCAAAACATCGACCATGAATGCTGCATTCATCAACGGAACGATGGGCCACTTGTTCGACTTCGATGACGATCATCGGGAAGGGACCATGCATCCGACCGTGGTTGTTTTTCCCGCCGTTTTCGCCGTTGCGGAGAAGCTGGGAAAGAGTGGCAAGGAGCTGATTCGGGCACTGGTGCTGGGGCTCGAAGTTATGATCCGCGTAGGAGAGACATTCCTCGGCAAGTCCTACTACCAGGGATTTCATCCGACCGGTACCTGCGGCGTGTTTGGGGCCGCGGCCGCATGCGCAGCCTTGCTGGGCCTCGATGCGAAGCGAACTACTTATGCTCTTGGACTGGCCGGAAGTTTCACCGCCGGCACCCAGGAATGGAGCACCGAAGGCTCATGGCAGAAACCGCTACAGGCGGGTCACCCCGCTATGTTCGGCGTGCTCTCGGCTTTGTTGGCCCAAAAAGAGTTCATTGGCGCACGTACGGTATTCGAAGGACCGAATGGATTCATTCGGGCGCACTCCTTCAAAGATATCTTCGACTATAGCCGTATCACCAAGGGACTCGGCAAAAAATGGGAGATGATGGACACCAGCATAAAGGTGCATGCCTGTTGCCGCTTTTCTGGACCAGTAGCGGACTGCGGCCTTGACTTATATCGGCAAGGTGTGCGCGCCAAAGATGTAAAAAGCATCGCGGCCAAAGTGTGCGACTTTTCGATACGCACGCTATGTACACCTCCTGGACCAAAGTACCGGCCCGTGACGCACGTGGACGCACAGTTCAGCATCCCGTGGGCGGTTGCGGTTGCGATTTGCAAGAACCGTACCGGCCCGGAGGAATTCACGGAACGATCGCTAGGCGACCGCGAGGTGCTGGAACTCGCCAGCAAAGTTACCTCAGAGGTCGATCCGGCAGCGGAGGCAGTGTACCCGGAGAAATACCCGGCTACGTTGGTCGCCACGCTGAAAGACGGACGACAGGTCACCGCTCATATCGAGTATCCCAAGGGGGATCCAGAAAACCCCGTCAGCATGAATGAAATTGTCGAGAAGTTCAATTACCTCACCGAAAAGTACTTTGATCAAGCCCGGAGGGAGAAAGTGGTCGAGACAGTGATGAAGCTGGATGAAGTGTCCAACGTCTCCAAGTTCGGCGACTTGCTCCGATAGCCCGCAGACCAAATACCGGCAAAGCCGCCTGTGTCTCGCCATAATCCTGATCTGCTTTTGAAACAGCAGATTACAAAAGGTTTTGAAAAACACCGGTTTCTGCTAGCAGGCTGCTGAAAAACTACTCGTAATCCACAGGGCATACATGTTACGAGAAGGCATGCTAGGCACGGATCATCAGCAGAGCCAGATGTTCAGCTATTTATCGCCGGAGACGCGAGTGCGGAAGGATCATCCGCTGCGCGCCATCCGCACCATGGTCGACGATGTTCTGCGCACGCTTTCGC
>JBEKBO010000116.1:0-14771 GCA_050015355.1 Candidatus Korobacteraceae bacterium
GACGTGGCTTCAGTCGAGGTTTACCACCTCCGCTGGGGCCGCATTGGTCGGCTAGAATCAACTGAGTTTCCAAAACCACCCTTGCCCCCGCCTGTTCGTTAGCTTATCGACGGATTAGGGTGGCACTCAGCGCCAGCTCGAGACGAGGAACTCTGCTGCTGAATGGCCCGTGATCACCCATGAACTTCTTGATTTGAAGTTAGGTTGCCGCATCATAGCAGATGCGGATTGGCAACAGTCGGCGGTTTTCCGGAATCTCAGATGGAGTTCGAGGTCACTAGGCGGTGTTTTCAGAGTAGGTGCATCCCGAGCTATCGACGCCGGACTGACTGTCAACCCGGCAAACGCTACCGGATGCCACCTTTCGCCGAAACAGTTGTGACAGAAGCGCAATAGATGGGAAAACTGAAAAATTATTCTGATTATGGCTTCGCTCCCATCCTTCACGAGAAGGACGGGCTGCGTCTGCTCGAAGTCAGCTTCGACGGAATCTGGGCAATCGACGCACAGCTCCGCACCAGGTTCGTGAATTACCGCATGGCCAAGATGCTTGGCTACTCTTCCGAGGAGATGGCCGGCCGAAATCTTCTGGAGTTCATGTTCCCGGAAGATGTTCCCGCGGAACGAGAGGCCATCGCGCGCCGCCGCCGCGGCATAAGTGAGGAGGTCGAAATCCGCTACCGCCGGAAGGACGGATCGGAATTGTGGGCACGGGTTTCCACCGCCCCCATATTCGGCGAGCAAGGTGAGTTCGAGGGCGCTGTCGGCGTCCATAGCGATGTCACTGACCGCAGGCGGGCAGAGCAGGCTCTCAGAAAACGAGAGGCGGAGTTAAGTGAAGCGGAACGGGTTGCCGTCACGGAGCGCAAGACCGCCGAGGAAGCCGAGCTGCGGTTGGCTGCCATCGTTGAATCCTCCTACGACCCGATCATCTCGAAAGACCTGAACGGCATTATTACCAGTTGGAACGCGGCTGCGACGCGAATGTTCGGGTACTCGGCGGAAGAGGCGATTGGAAAGTCGATCCTGATCCTGATTCCTCCGGAGCTTCAGGCAGAGGAAAACACAACCTTGTCGCGGCTCAGGGCGGGCGAACGAATCGAGAATTTCGAAACGTGGCGCGTCAAAAAAAATGGCGAACGGCTGGAGGTCTCACTAACGATATCTCCCATTAAGAACTCGGCGGGAGTGGTGATTGGCGCTTCCAAGATCGCCCGCGACATCACCCAGCGAAAGCGAACCGAAGAGGCGCTTCGCATCAGCGAAAAAATTGCCGGTATGGGCCGGCTCGCAGCCACGGTTGCACACGAGATCAACAATCCGCTGGAAAGTGTGATGAACCTCGTCTACCTTGCCAGAACCGCTGCTGACGATCCGTCGAAGGTAGCGGAGTACCTGGGCGTGGCGGAGGAGGAGTTGGTACGCATCGCTCATCTCACCAAGCAGACACTCGGATTCTATCGCGAGCAAGCCGGCACCGCGAAGGTTCGCGCCGGCGGGTTGCTGCGGCAACTCATCCTCGTGCTTTCCACAAAAGCCAAAAACAAGCGAGTCAGCATTGATCTGGAGTTAGTGAGCGATCCGGAAATCCGGGTGAATGCCGGTGAACTCCGACAGCTCCTTGCCAACTTCCTGAGCAATAGCATCGATGCGTGCAACTTGGAAGGCTCGATTCGCGTTCGTGTGTCGCGGCAATTCAGCTATCGGTTACGCCGTCATGGTTTGCGCATCACCGTGGCCGACAACGGCACAGGCATCAAGCGGTCAGACCGGGAGCGTTTGTTCCAGCCATTCTTTACCACCAAGAAGGACGTTGGCACCGGCCTTGGACTCTGGGTCTGCAAGGAGATTGTAGACAAGCACGAGGGGAGAATTACCCTCCGGAGTGATGCCACCCCGGGACGGAGTTGGACAGTAATATCGGTTTTTCTGCCGGTTTTGTCCGCGGATGGAGACGTCTTCCAGGAAGTTGCATGAGCTGACAAGTGCCGACCGCATCACCCGCCTCTATCGACGCCCTGTCCCGATAGGCCTCGTCCACTAAGCTGCCGCAGGAAAGCTGCTGGCAACTTAAATCCCAAAACAGTAATCAGGAATATAATCGCGAGGGGCTGCTGATGACCCGGATGGAAGGCTTTCGAGCGTTAGTGCGAGTCCGGAGCGGCGGTCTCGACCCCAGTCGCCGGGCTTGTCCGTTCGCCCGCGTGAGATTGGCGGTGATGTGTCTCGCAATTTCTCTTCCCCTCTGCGCCTTCAGCGAAGATTCCGTGGACGTACACACCATCATCGAGCGTTCCGTTCGAGTGAACAATGCGGACTGGCAGCAAGCTCCTCAATACGATTACTTTGAGACAGACCGCGACGATCAAGGGACCAAGACCTACCAGGTGATGATGATTCTGGGCTCTCCGTACCAGCGCTTGGTGGCTGTAAATGAAAAGCCGCTGCCCGTGGACATGCAGCAGGCAGAGCAGCGCAAACTGGAGCAGGCAATCGCCGCTCGCCGGAAAGAATCGCCGCGGCAAAGGGCGCAGAGGATGGCCAAGTACGAGAGAGATCGCAAGCGAGATCACTTGCTAATGGAACAACTCACCGAGGCATTCGACTTCAGGCTGCAAGGGACACAGAAGCTGGGTCCCCACGAAGTCTATTTATTGCAGGCGAGGCCCCGCGCCGATTATCAGCCTCCGAATTCGCAGGCAAAAGTGCTGACCGGCATGGAAGGCCAGCTCTGGATTGACACGAAGACCTACCAGTGGGTGAAGGTCGAAGCGATCGTGGTTCATCCCGTGTCGATTGCCGGTTTCATCGCCCGCGTCGAGCCGGGCACGCGGTTTGAATTGGAAAACGTGCCTGTGGCCGAAAACGTCTGGCTGCCCAAGCATTTTGCGATGAAGGCAAGCGCCAAGGTCCTCTTGATGTTCAATCACAATCAACAAGAGGATGATACCTACTTCAATTATCACAAAGCGGAACCGAACCAAGCCCTATCCTCTTCAGGTAAGTAGCGAGAGTTGGTTTCATAAACCAATTTCGGAAGAAACGGAGACCCCCGCTCGCGACCACGGCGCGCGCGGCGGACCTGTCCTTGGCGCGTCTTCCACACCCGGCTAAGCGCCCGGCTCCGCATGCGCTCAGCCGTGCTGGGTCTCGAACTCCGGTTCGTCCCAGACATCAATGTAGAAGCGTTCTCTGCCGCATGCCACGATGAGAAATGGATCGTATCGCTTGTCGACCGTGAGCTCCTCAACGTAAAACCGGGCTTTCGGGAGGCGCTCTTTGATTTCGACTGCCCGGGACAGTGCAAACTCCGGTACCTCGCCTCCATACTTAGCGAGCTTGGTGCAACGCCAAGTTACACGAACGAAGCTGGTGACCAGTGCCTCCACCGCGCCAGCGGGATCCAGGCCCGCTCGCCGTTGGAAATCTGCCCACACCTTGGCTTCCAGATCGCGCGCTTTCCCGGCTTTATATTTCTTCACGTCTTCTTCGAGGAAGGGATCGATTCCGAGTTCTTCAAGGGTCCGCGTTAGTGAAGCTGGATGGATGCCCAACCTCTTCCTCAACGCGGAATAACCCAACAAGGCTTCGGCCTTGAGAGCAATCGCCGAAATCAGATCAAATTCCGGTACAACCTCAGAGGCCCGCGCCCGGCGCAGTTCATTCGAGACCATACGCTGCTCCTGGTGAATCGTGTTAGGCACTTCGATGCACGAAGTCAGTTTGCGGTGGCTGAAAGATGGCGGGAAGCCCCGTCATTATGGCGGGGCCTGTTGCGAGAGTCGGCGTGCAGTGTCACAGATTTACATCGTGGCGAATTGGCTGGCCGGCGGAATGCCGGTGATCTACGGTTTCTTTACCGCTGGATCGTTGTCGGTCAGAGCAGACTTAAAGCCGCGAATGCCCTCGCCGAGGCTTTTTCCGAGTTCTCCGATCTTACTGGGGCCGAAGATCAGCAGAGCTATGCCGAAGATCACTGCCAATTCAGGTAATCCGAGTTTCCCAATCATGAATCCATCCTTTGAAAAAGGAGCTCGCATAATTCGCGAGCTCCTGTCGGCCTTGCCGCGGCTCACTTCGACTTCCGGCGAGCCGTGTACCGGCTTCCGTCTGTGTCTCTCAATCGTCTCTCTCAAGCGCCGGGTGCGACGGCGAACGCTCCGTCGTAGTTCAGAACTGCCCAGGCGGAGTTCGTTGTCGGATCGACGCCGTACGTGCCCAACCCGTAACTGGATTTCCAAGGCCCGTTTACGAAGTTTTTCGTGCCGCCGGAGTTCTGGTTGACTGCGTTACTCCAGTTGCCGGTGGAATCCAGTGAGCAAAGGATTACCCCTGCGGACACTACCGGCGTCGTGACCTTTAGCGAGAGGGTATAGACGTCGGGCTGAGGACCGCCGTTTACGTAAGGATTGATACCCGAGAGCGCCAGGATATCGCTTAAGGCGTTTCCAGACTTGCTCATCCAACCGGTGGTGACCACCTTCGAACATGGCTGCTTGGAGGCGTCCATGAGGTTGCTGTTATTCGTGCCGGACAGGATCGCGGCCGTGGTATTTCCAGAAGAGGAGCTGTCCTGAATCTGAACCGGAGTCGCGGTCGCCGGCAGCGGGTAGGTGAGTTGAACCGCACCGCTGGCGTACGAAGCAGCCGGGCTCAACTCGAACTGCTTACCGATGAGGCTGTAGCCGAAGCTCTCCCGCTTGACGAAGTTGAGACCCGTCGCAGTGGAAACAATCATTTCGCTTGCGCTGGAGGTATATGCGCTGACATCTGCGGAATAGTAGTCCACGGTGACGTTTGCCCCATTTACGGTAAAAATGTAATAGCCAACCGTGTTGAGTTCCTGCGTGATGGGAGTCCTGCGTGATGGAAGCGCGACAAGGCCGTTGTAGTAGATGTCATTAGTCGAGCCGAATGGCACCGGAGTCGAGGCTTTTGAGCCGTTTACGGTATTGCCGCTGCAGTTGGTGCCCGAGCCCGCCGGCACATAGAACTTCGAGCTGTCCGAAGCCGTGAGAAGCGTCATCACTTTCGCCTTGGCATCGGGACTTTGGATCAGCGCGCGATCGTACATGTGGTCGTGGCCGTTCATATAATACCCAACGTTATACTGGGCCAAGCTGTCGATGAAAGCATTCTGGTAGGGTAGGTTTTGGCTGGGGTCGTTTCCGAACAAGCCGTCGGCGTGTTGGCAGGTGATCAACCCCTTGTGACTGAATACGAAGGCATGGCTGCCCGACGCCCGCCCCGACAGCTGCGAATTAATCCATGACTGCTGCAAGTTGATGGTGGTAGGGCTGCCACCCCCATAGGAGGCGTCGAACGGGGTAGTCGGGTTGACCGGTGTGAACTGGTCGAGCAGAATGAAGCGGGCGTTGTTGTAGTCAAACGAATACGTCAGGCCTTTGAGGCTGCTGTTGCCCCAGGGATCGGGGCTGCTGAAGTTGGAACCCACCGTAAACGCGGAGCCAGTCTTGGCCACGATGGCTTGACTGTTCGAGGAGGACGAGACTTGCGGATCGGTGGTAGCGAAGGTTGTCAGAATATCGGATGGCGTACTGTTGTGGGCGCCATTCTGCGCCTGCGGGAAGATTCTCTGGAACTCCGCGCCTAGGCCGGCATAATTGTCGTCGTGGTTGCCGCGCAGCGGGAAGAAGCCGATGCCGGCATTGTACAGCGGTTGGGCATAAAGGGCGCGCGTATCCTCGCCTGTATTCGCTACCGAGGAAGATGTGTTGTCGGCAAGATCGCCGACATGCACGACGAACTTTACGCCGGCATTGATGAATTGCTCCTGGATCTGAGTCGCGATGCTGACAGCGGACGTATCAGGGTCGCTATTATCCACGCCTGCCGGGGTCGTCCACACAGTGCCTGGCGCGTTGGTCCACTGCGTGTCGGACATCACCCCGAACTTCCACGCCGTGGAAGTCAGGCTTTGTGCATCGGTGGTCGAGGATGCGGTGGAGGAAGATCCGCCGCACGCATCCAAAACAGATGTTAGCGCGACGGCGCCGGCGGCGCCAGCCGCCGTGCGAGTGATGAATTGTCTTCTATTAACGCCGGTTGACTTCAGCCGTTCGTTTTCGTCGTTCTGCGGCATGGCTGTCTCTCTCTCCGTATGATTAAGGATGTGTGGAGCTTTCCCGGAATCCTGTCGCGGCGAAGGAAGAAACCACATACGCAAGCCGGGCCATTGCCGAATCCTCCTCCTTGCCGGGAGCGAGATTGTCCAAGCTGGTGTGGTTACGGTTAGGGCTTGCACTTGAAAGTTGCCGCTGCCCAGAAACTCAGGAGTGCTGGCTCACTGATATCAAGCGGTTGTGACAATATGGTGAATGGCTGATTAAGATCGGACTAAAAGCGACATAGTCGCCACAAGAGGTGTGCAGAAAAGTTTACTTTTGCACATTGAGGCGGGAGCGGCGAGAACGGAGAATTCCATGGAACGGAAATCCCACAGCAGAATAACGCGGCCAGCTTAGGAAATACCGCGCCGCATTTCTACGCTGCATCTGGTTGCACGGCAGGATCATGCGATATACCGCCCGAGATTTTTCTTGGAGCGGCGATTGCGCCAAGCGTCCACAGGATTATCGAACGTCACAAAGTCATAGTGCTCCAACCCTTTTTTGTTTCCGCTTTCGATGCACAGCAATACCTCATTCATCAGCGAGCCTGCTTCCGCTTCGCTCATCTGTGCAGTAGCTGCCCAGTATTTCCAGGGATTAATCCAAACCTTTATTAATGAATCGCTATGCATGGAAACCTCGAATCGTTGAGTGCAAAGACCGTCGGGAAGGGAAAGATAATGGGTGGAGGAGAAGCTGATTCGTGATTCGCCTGGTGACGACCATGCGGAGACGCTTCCGGCGTAAAAGTTCGGGACTCGGCCAATGCCGGCGGAATCCAGAATTCATGATCGCAAATGCGAAATAAGCCAACCACTACTTATCATAGCAGTGTGCGGGGCGAATTGAAACCGGTCGACCGGCGGAACATTTCTTCCTGACGACCGCGTCATGATTTAATCGTCGCACTGAACGTGCGGCACATTCCCGGTCTTTGCCGGAGCCGCGGCTACGGTTCCTGGTGTGGGGGACCCGTAACTGGGCACCAGCTTCCTGGATAAGCGGAAAGCGCTGCCGGTCCAATCGCCAGCCTCGGTGACGAACTGCGCCTCCTGTACCATTCCTTGTTCTTAACCCCAGGAGAAAATGGCTCCCAAGCCGGGGTCCCCGGCACGCGCCGTAGTTGAGCGTGTTGGGGTAGAAGCGGCGTAAGGCGGCCTCCTGGCCGGGGGCACTCATGAATAGCTATCCACCTATTGCGCATAAACTCAACTTTTAGGGGAGGAGGTTATGCCTCCCGTAATTGCCGCGCTAAAATCTGCCAATTACCGCGTGAAAATCTCTGAACAGTGTTGTACGATAACCCCGCCCAAAGCAGCACAGATTCACAGCTTTGCGCGTACCGGATCGTGAGACGGCGCATAGGTGCAGGTTCGCGGATTCGAGGGCGAGGAGCAATCCGTTCTTCATCGCTCGTTGCCAATAGAGGTTTGTAGCGCGAGAACTGATAGCTTGTCTTCACCCGGAACATGGGGGCATGGTGACATCGACCAATCGAAATGAAAATCAATCGTTCTCCGGCGTAATCGGTCACCTTGCCAGAGTGACTGAAATAGTGATGGTTGTCCTAACGATCTCCATGGTCTCTCTCGTCAGCTATCAGGTCTTTGAACGTTATGTACTTCACTACACGCCGCCTTGGTCGGAAGAGCTTTCGGTATACCTCATGATTTGGTTCGGCATGCTTGGCATAGCTGCCGGAGTACGGCGCGGCACGCATATGTCACTACATTACTTTGCCGATAAACTGCCGAAAAGCGTGCAATCGGTGCTGGAAATACTCAAGTATGCGATGGTTCTCGTGTACGTGAGTGTCCTGTTATGGCAGGGGATTGTGTTGGTCCGGCTGACCATGTCCCAAACATCGGCGGCGATGGACCTTCGTATTGGCTATGTTTACCTTTCATTACCGGTGAGTGCGACCCTGATCATCATTTACGTGCTCGAGAAGTTGTACAACATGTTCTTCAGCAAGGAAGGAGCCAAATAAGATGGGGTTAGGGGCATGGGTATTATTAGGCTCGTTCATCGCGCTGATGATCATAAGAGTGCCTATAGCATTCAGTTTAGGCATTGCTTCCTTGATTACTTGTCTATATTCCGATATTCCGCTGTTTCCGCTCGGCCAGCGGATGGTGGCTTCGCTTTATTCCTTTCCCTTGATGACCATCCCCTTCTTCGTATTGGCCGGACATATCATGGCCGAAGGCGGCATTGCCAAACGCATTGTCGATTTTGCCGATATCCTGGTAGGTCGCATGCGTGGCGGACTGGCCATGGTCAATATTGTGGGTAGCATGTTTTTCGGCGGTACCACCGGCTCATCCGTGGCCGACGTGGCGTCAATCGGCCCTGTGCTCATTCCGATGATGGAGAGCAAAGGCTATGAGAAAGACTTCGCCGTGTCGGTAACGGTCTGCGCGTCTACTACTGGCATCATTCTTCCTCCCAGTCACAACGCTATTATTTACGCGGTAGCTGCCGGCGGTACGGTGTCTATCGGCGCGCTATTCTTGGCTGGATATATTCCCGGGTTAATGATCGGGCTGGGCCTGATGGCAATGAGCTTTGTTTTATCCCTGGTGCGTGGTTATCAAAAAGAACCGGCTAAAGGCTGGAAAAAAAGCTGGCAAGCGCTCAAGGGCGGGGTCCTCAGTCTGATGGCGGCGGTCATTATCGTCGGCGGGATCGTCTCCGGTGTCTTTACCGCCACCGAATCCGGAGCGATCGCTTGTCTCTACGCCCTCATTCTCACCACGCTGTATTACCGCGAGCTGAAATTTTCGCACCTGCCGGAGATCATCAGGAAAGTTGCCCTGACATGCGGCATGGTGTTCTTCCTGATCGCTACTTCTTCCGCGTTCGGCTGGATCATGGCCTACCAGCGCATTCCTCAAACAGTTGCCGCCGGTATCGCATCCGTGACCCGCGAACCGTTTCTTGTGCTGCTCATTGTCAATCTTTTTATCCTGATCATCGGTTTCTTCATGGATATGGCGGCTTCTATCCTGATCTTAACTCCAATTTTCCTGCCGATAGCACAGAGCATCGGCATGCATCCCGTTCAGTTCGGCATCATGCTGCTGTTAAATCTGGCAATTGGCCTGATCCATCCTCCTGTCGGAACAGCTCTGTTCGTAGGCTGCGCGATAGCAAAGTGCTCGCTGGAAAGCACCGTCAAGGCGATTCTGGTGTTTATTCCGGTTCTTATTCTAGTCCTCTTGCTGGTTACTTATGTCCCAGCTCTAACCATGACGCTGCCCAAGATCTTTATGCCATGATGCCCGCCCTGGCCGACGATGGATTCATCGGTGCACGGGTTCTTTGGCAGCCATCAAAATTGAGAGATAAGGAGATGTGTTATGCGAACGAATAAGTGGATTATCCTGGGAATTCTGGCAGTTTTCCTCGTTACGCTGCTGGCGACCGGCTGCGACTCCGGCCCCAAGGCTCCCGCTGCGCCGAGTCAAATCATTCTTAAGGCTGCCGACATTCAGCCCGAAGACTATCCAACAACCATGGGCATGAAGTATATGGCTAAACTGTTGGATGAGCGTACAAACGGCCGCATCAAGGTGCAGGTGTACGGCGGGGCCCAGTTGGGTCAGGAAAAAGAAACCATCGAAATGACTCAGGCCGGCACAATTGCTTTCAATCGCATCAATGCGGCGCCCCTGGTAAGCTTTTCTCCCGCTATGGGCGTGTACTCAATGCCGTATCTGTTTCGTGACGAGGACCATCTATGGAAAGTGTTGGAAGGACCGGTCGGCAAAGGGTTGCTGAAAGGCATGGAAACCAGCAATCTGGTAGGGCTCGCGTACTATGATAACGGCACGCGCAGCTTCTATACCAGAGGCAAGCCAATCAAGGCCCTGGCAGATATGAAGGGCATGAAGATCAGGGTTCAGCAGAGCAAGATATTTGTTGAGCTGGTCAATACCTTGGGTGCTTCGGCCACGCCGATGAACTACGGTGAGATTTACAGCGGACTGCAGACGGGCATTATTGATGGTGCTGAGAACAATGCACCCAGCCTTTGGACCAGCAAACACTATGAGGTTGCCAAGTATTACTCTCTCGATGAACACTCCAGGCTGCCTGAAGTCCTATTGATGAGCAAGAAGGTCTGGGATGGCTTATCGCCAGCCGACCAGAAGCTCATAGCGCAGGCTGCTCAAGACTCGGTGGCCGAGCAAAGGAAACTGTGGAACGCGTTCGATCAGAAATCCATGAGCGAACTTATTGCTCATGGCACGGTTATCATTAAACCCGATAAGGCTCCATTCCAGAAGGCCGTGCTGCCGGTTTACGCCAAGTATCCGGAGTACAAGGAGCTCATTAGTCAGATTCAGGCTGTTAAGTAAGGAAAAGATAGTTATCACCCGCCTCAAAGCAGTCGTCGAGCGGGGCTTCACTGAGGTATTGGCGGCCAATCGCCGGCTACTCGGGTTGGCCCGCTGTGTCTGAATCGGATGAGAGCGGAACAAAGGCAGCGCATGGTTTTGTCTCCAGCGCTGCCTTTTGCAGCTTCGAGTCTCGTCACCATCCAACCACGAATCCGTGCCGTTCCGTTCGAGTCCAAGCCGTTTTCGCGTTTCTCCAAAGCTGCTTTTGCATGCTCTCAACTCCAGCCGTGGCAGCAGGAATCCAGAGTGTTGAGTGGGAGATGGCTGACGATCAAAAAAACCTGAATGCTTGTCGGAGTTTGTGGTAAAAGTGGCTAACTGTTTCTGGAAAAGGGAGATGTTAAATGCCGGCGAATGAAAAATGGAAGTCGGAATTGTGGTGGACGAGCAGTGTTAATTTTCTTCCCGAGGTTCGGAGCCAGTTTGTTTTGCCCCGCGAGGTCGAGATTCACGATGCCACGCTGAGGGACGGCGAGCAAACTCCAGGAATCGTATTGCGGAAAGACGACAAGATCAGAATTGCCGAAATGCTGGACGACATTGGCGTTCACAGGATTGAAGCCGGAATGCCCGCCGTTTCAGCCGAAGACGCGGAAGCCATCAAGGTCATCGCCAAGCGGGTGAAGAAAGCCAAAGTCTATGCTTTTGTTCGCGCGATGGAGAAGGATATCGAAGTCGCCCATAGCTGCGGCGCGACTGGCGTGATCATCGAAGTGCCAGTTGGTCAGCCCAAACTGGAGTACCAGTTCAAATGGACCATCGACCAGGTCTTTGCGCAAAGCCAGCGTGCTATCCGGCGGTCCAAAGAACTCGGCTTACATACGGTTTACTTTCCTTATGACACGACCCGCGCCGTAGTAGCGGACTTCAAGCGACTGCTTGCCCGCCTCATGCAGGAAGCGCCGCCGGACTCGGTTGGCGTTATCGATACGACTGGCTGCGCGATTCCGGCCGCGATCAAGTATCTCGTGCGGTTGGTCCAAGAGGTGACCAAGCTACCCGTCGAGATTCATACTCACAATGATGTCGGGATGGCCGTGGCAAACGAGATGGCGGCAGTGGAAGCTGGCGCAACGGTCGTGCACACCTGCATTAACGGGCTTGGCGAAAGGACTGGCAACGCCGCTCTGGAAGAGGTCGCAGTGGCACTGAAGACTCTCTACGGTTACGACTGGGGATTCAAGTTCGATAAGCTGGCCAACCTATCCGCCGTAACCCAGCAACTGACCGGTTTTGCCATGGCTCCGAATAAGCCGATTGTAGGATCAGGGAACTTTACCAGGGAGTCCGGAATCGGTATTGACATGGTTTATCAGCAGCCGTTGGCAATGTTTTCATTGAACCCGATCTTTGTTGGGCAGCAGCCTAAAGCAGTTCTGGGTAAGAAGAGCGGGTATGCTTCCGTGACCACGAAGCTAAAGGAATTAGGGCTCGACTATCCAGAGGACAGGGAAAAATTCGAGGTGGTTTTGCAAAAGATTAAGGAACTTGGAACATCCAAGAAAGGGCTGGTAACGGACGAGGAGTTTAAATCGATCGTCGGGGAAGTCTGCGGCGTAGCTTCTGCCGAATCCAAGTAGAGTCAGTTTTCTGGATAGACCTTTTAATTGGCACAGCTTCATAATTTATCGACTGAAGGCAAGGGAGGCAGGACTAATGTACAAGTTTATTGATCTAAGCGTTTCGCATCAAAATGGAGCCACTGAGCCATACCCGCCTAAGATTGAGCATTCCGACCACGCCACCGGCGCCAAGCGTTTAGGAAAACTGGCAGGCATCGAGGCATCGGATTTTCCAGAGTCGCTTGCCCTGGCAACCGACGTCGTTTCCGGCAGCGCTCACTCGGGCACGCATGTGGATGCACCCTTCCACTATGGGCCGCTGTGTGAAGGAAAGCCGGCCAAAACGATTGACCAGATTCCGTTGCAGTGGTGTTTCGGTGACGGTGTCGTGCTTGACATGCGGCATTTGCCTCCTGGCGCTGAAATTACCATCGGGGACTTGAAGGCTGCCTTGGCGAAAATCAATTACAAGCTGAAGCCGGGAGACATTGTTCTGCTGCATACCGGGTGCGACAAGTACTGGGGCACAGATACCGAGACCTACCTCGCCAAGCAGTCCGGATTAGGCATATCGGGACTGGACTGGTTGTTAGACCAGGGTATACGGTGCATCGGCATCGATGCCTGGACGCTGGACAGGCCGGTGAACGCCATGGTTGAGTCGTACAAAAAAACGGTGACAAGAGAGAACTCTGGGCTAGTCACATGCACGGGCGGAAGCGCGAATACATACAGATTGAAAAACTGGCCAATCTGGAGAATCTGCCGAAGCCGCATGGATTTCTAGTCACCGCACTGCCGGTGAAGTTCGAGGGTTGCACCGCGGGCTGGTGTCGTGCGGCTGCGATTTTCGAGGAATAGTTGTTGGTTCCAGTATCTGTCAAGCGGAGTTAACGAGGCAACCATGTCCACCAGCACCGCTGCCGCACCGGCAAGCAAATCGATTCCAACCAGGAATAAGCGGATTTGTTTCCTGATAGGAATAGCCATATTGATCGCGGCGTATTTCGTGCCGCCGGTGTGGGGCCTGAAGCTGGCCGCGATCAGAACGTTCGGGGTAATGGCTACCACAATCTTCTGGTGGGTCACGGAAGCATTGCCTATTCCTGTTTCAGGCTTAATGGTGTTGCCTCTGCTGGATATCATCCGCGCGGTTCCTTTCAATAGAGTGGCTTCGGCAAGCTTCGGCGATCCTTTCGTGCCATTTATGGTGGGGTGCTTGGCTCTATCGGTTGCCTTTACGCAGTCCGGCTTGGGGAAACGTCTTACCTACCAGATTCTCAACGTATCGGGAACGAACATAAACCGCATTCTCAACATTTTCTTTTGGGTATCATTTTGCCACTTCATCACCGATGTGGCGGTTGTTGCCCTGATGTATCCGATCGGGCTGAGTGTGGCGAAATCCGCGGGAGCGAAGCCGGGAAAAAGCAACTTCGGCATCTGCATGATGTTTGTCATTACGTTTGGTGCAGTCATCGGCGGCCTGTGCACGCCGTCCGGTACACCGTCGAACATCATTACCATCAGTTTCATGGAGAAGAACGCCCATTTGACCATGACGTACCTTGAGTGGATGAAGATATCCATTCCTATCGGGGTCGTCCTTGGCGTGATCGCTCTTTGGATGATTAAGAAGATGTATCCGCCTGAGATGAAAGAGTTGCCGTTCGGCAGGGAGATCATTAAAAAAGAGCTTGAGTCCCTGGGGCCATGGTCGGTTCAGGAAAAAGTTACTTTAGTAGTGTTTCTACTCGCGGTGATTCTGTGGATGACCGGCGAGTTCACCAAGATACCGATTGCGGTGGTGGCGTTGCTTATTGTCGGCTTGCTCACCATTCCCGGAATCAGCGGCGTCAAGGGATGGCGTGAGATAGAAGCCAATCTCGAGTGGGGTTCTTTGATGCTGATGATTGGCGGTTTTGCTATGGGCGTAGCCACTTTTGACAGCGGCCTGGCGAGCTGGATTGCCCAGCACACCATGATGCCTTTGGCGAAACTACCGATGGTAATGCAGCCATTTGCAGTCACTATGCTGGTGGCGATCGACTCGCTCGGTTTTTCCAGCTTTACGGCCGCGGCTGCCGTCAATGTCCCGCTCGTTATCGCCTATGCACAACAAAGCGGATTTCTGATACAGGCGATGGCCATGACTGCGGGATTGGCCTCTTCGACTCACTTTATCCTGGTCATGGAGAGCCTCTGTTTCGTATTAAGCTATGCGGCGGGATACTATACGTTTAAGGACCTGTTTAAAGTCGGAATGATTCTGACTATAATCGGCGCGATTGTCATAGCTTTGGGGATGTTATTGGCCGGGATGCCCATGGGCACCCCGCTTCACTAACAGGCTGCTGAAAAACAAGTTTGATATGATGCGTTTTTCAGCAGTCTACTAGAGCCTCTGCTCTCATCCCGTTTGCCCACTCTCCAACGGGTTACAGTCTTCACAAGGAACGCCGGTCTGGCAAAGTCCACAGCCGTAAGTTCCCTCCCAGCCAAACACGTCAGCACACTGAGCCTTGATTGTGCCGGCGTAATGGCGTTTGCACGCTAGGGAACCTCTGAACAAGAACCGTTCTGTAATCGAGAAGCAGGAGGTTCCAAACAAACATCTCGGTTATAGGTGCTGATTTCCCGTCCTGCGGCCGCATGCCGCAGTTTGGTGGCGG
>JBEKBO010000117.1:0-14374 GCA_050015355.1 Candidatus Korobacteraceae bacterium
CTGGAGGCCCTGGGGAGCGGACACAAGCACTCCGACAGCAGGATGCCCAAAGTGCGCATCGAGCCACGGGTTCAGGTTGATGAGACCTCCGCGCTTCATAGCACACTCATCGAGGTCATTGCGCAGGACCGGCCCGGACTGCTTTATCGCATCGCCTCTATCCTGGCGGAGAACGGCTGCAACATTGAAGTGGCGCTGATCGATACCGAAGGCGAGATGGCCATCGACGTCTTTTATCTGACCGTCGGGAGAAAGAAGCTGCCCGTCGAAGTCATTGGCAAGCTCCGCGGTTCGCTGATCGAAGAGCTGCAATCACTTGCCTGAATAATTTCCGGCTGCAACGTCCCCAGTAGGGAATCCGGCTACTCACGAAAACAACACCGTCCAGTTCTCCATGCCAACCGGCTGCATCCAATACTTCTTGTGCGTGCTCGCTTTGGCCGCGCTGGGTGCTGGCGCAGGCGCGCGAACCACGCGCGAACCAGAGGGTACACATGGGGCTCTCAGCCAAGTCCATAACTGAAGAAGAATCCGGTTCGTTGGCCTTCCGCTACGAACAAGTGCGGCAGACAACCATTTCCTTGTGCGCTCCGCTCAGCGCGGAAGACATGCAGTTGCAACCGATGGCGGACGCCAGCCCCGCGAAGTGGCACTTGGCGCATACGACGTGGTTCTTTGAAACCTTCATTTTATCCGGCCTTCCGAACTATAGCGTCTTCCACCCCGAGTTTACCTTTCTCTTCAACTCCTATTACAAGCAGTTGGGCGGCCATCCGTTGAGGGCGCGGCGCGGGCTGATGTCCCGGCCAAGCTTGGACGAGGTTCTGGCCTATCGCGAGCATGTGGATCGCGCCATGCGAACGCTGCTTGACCACGAACCGGAGCGCGACATTCTGGCCAGAGTCGAACTGGGCCTGAATCACGAGCAGCAGCACCAGGAGTTGATCGTCACGGACGTGAAATACGCCTTATGGTCGCAGCCGTTGCGTCCGGCCTATGCACAGCAGCGAATCAAGCTGGCATCTCGTTTCGAACCCGTGGCATGGGTCGGTGTGGATGAAGGTGTTTACGAGGTCGGTTACCGCGGCGATCGGTTTGCATTCGACAACGAACTGCCTCGGCACAAAGTCTACCTAGCCCCCTTCAAACTGGCGGCGCGCTTGGTGAGCAATGCAGAGTACCTCGAGTTCATCAACGACCGCGGATACTCGCGCCCGGAGCTGTGGCTTTCCGACGGTTGGGACATCGTGCAAGCGGAAAAATGGCAAGCCCCGTTGTATTGGGAGGAGCATTTCGGAAGCTGGCACGTCTTTACCATGGCTGGAATGCAGGAGATGGATTCACACGAGCCGGTGTGCCACGTCAGCTATTACGAAGCTGATGCCTTCGCGCGTTGGGCGGGCGTACGCCTCTGCCGCGAGGAAGAGTGGGAGGTCGTGGCGGCGGGAGTGCCACTTTCGGGAAACCTGCTGGAATCGCGGCAACTCCATCCCGTAGCCGGGGAGCAGGGAAGTTCCGGTCCGCGCCAGATGTTTGGCGACGTCTGGGAGTGGACCGCGAGTGCTTATTTGGCGTACCCCGGCTTCCAACCGGCATCCGGCGCGTTAGGCGAATACAACGGCAAGTTCATGTGCAACCAGTTCGTGTTGCGCGGCGGTTCGTGCGCTACTCCGCATTCGCATCTTCGTGCCAGCTATCGAAACTTCTTTCCTCCCGGCGCGCGCTGGCAGTTTTCCGGCATTCGATTGGCACAAGACGGCAACTAAAGCACAATGGCGACCAGCAGAGAGCTCTCAGCAATTCCAACCATAGCGGCGGATGTTCTCGGTGGCCTGAGCCAACCCAGAAAATCTCTGCCACCAAAGCTTTTTTACGACGCGCGCGGGTCTGCATTGTTCGAGCAGATCTGCGAACTCCCCGAGTACTATCTGACCCGGACCGAGCGTGCCATTCTGGAAAGCAATATCGATGTCATCGCGGCGGCCGCCGGTAATGTCCATACTGTGGTGGAACTCGGGGCGGGGAGCGCTTCGAAAACAGCGCTGTTGTTGCAAGCGCTGGCGCGGCGCGACGGCCTCGTCACCTATGTTCCGATCGATGTTTCCGGCAGTGCCCTGCGGGCTGCCGCGCGCCAGCTTCGTGCCCAGCTCCCGCGCCTTCGCCTGGCCCCGGTGGTGGCCGATTACACTTGCGGCGTGCCCATTCCACCCCAGCGCGCGCAACCACGGCGCGTGCCGGGGACCCCGCCGCGGGAAGATACTGCCCCCAGGCTGATTCTCTACATAGGGTCGAGCATTGGCAATTTCGATCCGATGGAAGCTGCGGCGCTGCTGGCGCGAGTACGCCGGACGATGCAGGCGGCCGACCGTTTGCTTTTAGGTGTCGACCTGGCGAAGTCGCCGCAAGTGCTGCTGCCGGCCTACAACGATGCTCAAGGCGTCACCGCCGCTTTTAACAAGAACATCCTTCATCGCATTAACCGCGAGTTGGAAGGTGATTTTGATCTTGACCGCTTCCACCACGTGGCGGTGTGGAACCAACAGGAGTCGCGCGTCGAGATGCACCTGAAGAGCACCGTCGCACAGCAAGTCTGGTTAAGCAGTTTGCCCCGCAGCTTTTGTTTCGAGGCGGGCGAGACCATTCATACGGAGAATAGCTACAAATACACGCCAGCAATGCTGCGGTGGCTATTTGGCGCGGCGAGCATGACGTCTCTTCAGAGCTGGACAGACGACCGGCACTGGTTCGAACTGCACATGCTCGCCCCGCTTTCTACGTGAAACCGAGCACCGGGTGAGGCCGGTAGGTTTCGTTCAACTCGCGCATCTCTTCCTCGCCGAGCTTAAGGCTAAGCGCTTTCACTAGGTCTTCGAGGTGGTCGAGTTTGCTGGCGCCGATGATGGGCGCGGTGACGCCGGCCTGTTGCAGCAACCAGGCAAGCGATACTTGCGCATTGGAAACGCCCAATCGTTTGGCCGCCGCCGAAATCTTGTCCACCACGGCGAAATCCTCATCGCGATAATAGAGCTTCTGCGCGTAATCGTCGGTTTTCGCCCGCTCGGTGTCGCCAAGGTCCTGCTTGCGGCGGTTCCCCATGACGAAGCCGCGCGCCAGCGGACTCCACGGCAGAACCGCGATGCCTTCTTCCCGGCAGTAGGGGAGCATTTCCCGCTCTTCTTCCCGGTAGATGATGTTGTAGTGATTCTGCATACTGACAAAGCGTGGCGACCCCAGGCGTTCCGCGGTGTGCTGCATCTTCGCAAACTGATAAGCGGGCATCGAGGAGGCGCCCAGGTACAGGGCCTTGCCGGCGCGAACCACCTCGCCCAGCGCTTCCATGGTTTCCTCGTCGGTGGTTTGCTTGTCGCGCCTATGGATCTGGTAGAGGTCCACGTAGTCAGTTCCGAGCCGCTGCAGCGAAGCGTCGATGGAATGCCGAATGTGCTTGCGTGAAAGACCGCGCTCATTGGGGCCGTCGCCCATCGGCCAAAACAGCTTAGTCGCAATCACCACGTTTTCGCGTCGAATTCCCAGATCCTTGATGGCGCGTCCGAGCACCTCCTCGCTGGCTCCCAGTGAGTACATATCGGCTGTATCGAAGAAGTTGATGCCAAGTTCCCACGCGCGCCTGATAAAGGGTCGCGATTCGTTTTCGTCGAGCACCCAGGGTCGCCACTGCTTCGATCCGTAGGTCATGCAGCCCAATGCGAGCCGCGAGATCTTAAGTCCAGTGGAACCCATGTTTATGTATTCCATTGCTTCTCCCGTACTGGTTATCCGGATTACCGACGACGACAGCAACCAAATTCTACAATGCGCGAGGCAGGCCGGATGCGCAAATGCCGTTCGATCGGCTACAATGCTGCTCCATGAGCGCGCTGCTTAAGACTGAGCCTTCCGAGTATTCCTTCGCCGATCTCGAACGCGACGGCGAGACCGTGTGGGATGGCGTTACTAATCCGCAAGCGGTCAAGTTGCTGCGCGAACTGAAACCCGGAGCGAAGATCATCATCTATCACACGGGTGAGGAGCGCTGCGCGGTCGGCACCGCGCGCGTGCTCTCCGTAGAGGTCGGGGACCCCAAGTCTCCGGTGGTGCACATTAAGGCAGGGAAGCGGCTTGCCAAGCCGGTTCCGCTGCCCGCGATCAAGGCGAGCAAGCTTTTTGCGCAATCACCTTTGCTGAAGCAGGGCAGACTCTCGGTGGTTCCTCTCAGCGACGAGCAATTCAGGTTCCTGCTCTCTGGCGGGGAATGACTTACCGCTGCCCGGAGCTACATGGGACAAGTGGTTCACATCCAAATGGTTTAGGAGATTGCTATGAGAACTCAACATTTGGCCGTCTTGGCACTGCTTTGTTTCGCAACGTTTTCCATCGCGCAAGCGCATGAGCCATCCGGTCCTGGTCTCGGCATAGGGCCGTCCGGGTCGTCAATGTTTATGAAACACAACAAAGTCGAGTTGAGAAACGCCAGCGGCGACAGTGTCGGCAGCGCCCAGCTAAGGCAGACAAAAGACGGGGTCGTGATGAAGCTGAACCTGAAAAACTTGTCGCCCGGTGAGCATGCCATTCACTTCCACCAGACCGCCAAGTGCGAGCCTCCGGCTTTCACCTCGGCTGGCGGGCACTTCAATCCCACCAGCAAGCATCACGGATTGCAGAATCCTGAAGGTCCGCATGCCGGCGACATGCCCAACATCGTTGTCGGGCAGAATGGCAAGTACAAAGGTACCGTGACGGATTCTCGCGTCGTGTTGGGCGACGGCTCCGCGCCGAACTCTCTTTACGCAAATGGCGGTACGGCGCTGGTGATCCACGCCAAGGGCGATGACGGCAAGAGTGACCCGGCGGGAAACGCCGGCGATCGCATTGCCTGTGGCGTAATCACGCGGCCCTAGTATATTGTCAGAAATTTGCGCAATAGGTGTCTGGGGAGTCATTCTGAGCGACCAAAGGGAGCGAAGAATCCCAGCACGGCGTGGGGCAGAAGCGCAGCCTAAGGATTTCATTTAGAAAGCCCATGGCAGCGCTGTGGTGGGACAATTTTCGGGGATCCTTCGCTTTGCTCAGGATGACAGCACAGAATCTGTTCCATTGCGCTTATTCGTCTTTCATTCCTACAGTACAGGAGCTGAGATGAACACCGTTGTGAGCGCCTCCGAACGCGAGAAGTCGGCTTCGGCGCAGCCGCTGCCATGGATGCGGACAGCCGTTGCCGGACTGGAGGAGGAACTCGTTGCCCGTCACGGCGAGCCGCAGCGCCAGCGCGCGGCCCGCGGGCTCAAGCAGGTATCCGAGCACTGGTATGCCTCGGACGGCGACGCGAGCGTCTTCGAAGAGTTCGTGAAAGCGAACTTCGCGGGCAGCGAGGCGGCGCTTGAAACCATGTTTAACCGGTTCGAACTCCTGCTTGAGCAATACGACGGGCACTCGCAGGAGATCGTACGTGAGTTTCGCACCCACTCGGACCTTGAACTCGGGCCCATTCTTCCGTTCGACGAAATCTTTGCCGGCTACGGTCCTTCGGCGCATTTTCTTGATGACTCGTTTCAAAATCGGCTTGCATTTGTTGCGCTGTTGAATTTTCCGCTCACCACGCTGGACGAACGCCTTACCGAGGGCAGACACTGGACCCGGCGGCAGTGGGCCGAGGTGCGGCTTGCGCAGCGATTCTCCAAGCGAATCCCCGCGCACGTGAGCCTCGCCATTGCCCAGGCGTCCTCGGATGCCGAGCGCTATATTGCCGAATACAACATCTGGATGCATCAAGTTGTCGACGGTGAGGGAACCCGCCTGTTTCCCCCCAACATGCGATTGCTGTCGCACTGGAACTTGCGCGATGAGATCAAGGCCGATTATGCCGACGCGGAGAACGGACTGGCGAAGCAGCACACGATTCAGCGCGTCATGGAGCGCATCATCAGCCAGGAAATACCGGCGATTGTGATCAATAACCCGGCGGTCGACTGGGATCCTTTCACCAACCGCGTAGCGGCCGCCGCGCAGACGGCCGCCGAAGAGCCGGACACGCGTTACTCCACGCTGCTGAACACGTTCAAAGCGGCCCGGCAAGCCGATCCATATTCGCCTACGGCGCCCACGCTCATCGCCCGCCGTTTCGATGAGAACCGCGAGATTCCCGAAGAGCGCGTGCGCGCCATGCTGGAGCGGGTTGTTGCGTCCCCGCTCGTGAACCGTGTCGCAACTCTCATCCGTCAACGGCTCGGGCGTTCGCTGGAGCCGTTCGATATCTGGTACAACGGCTTCCGTGCCAAGAGCCGCTACAGCGAAGCCGAACTCGATCAGATTGTCGCCAAGCGCTACCCCACACCGGGGGCGTACGGCAACGACATTCCGAACCTCCTCGTGAAACTCGGCTTCACGCAATCCGATGCGGAGAGAATAGCGGCCAACATCGTTGTCGATCCCGGTCGCGGCGCCGGTCATGCCATGGGTTCCGGAATGCACGCCGCCAAGGCACATCTGCGAACGCGCATCGGCGAGAGCGGCATGAATTACAAGGGCTTCAACATCGCCGTGCATGAGATGGGACACAACGTCGAGCAGACGCTTTCCATAAACGACATGGATCACTGGCTGCTGCACGGTGTACCGAACACGGCGTTCACCGAAGCGCTGGCATTCGTCTTCCAGGCTCGCGATCTCGAATTGCTCGGGCTGCAATCGCCCGACCGCGATGCGGAAGCGTTGAAAACGCTCGATGTTTTCTGGGGCACGTACGAGATCGCCGGGGTCGCGCTGGTCGATATCGACGTGTGGCACTGGATGTACGATCATCCGGACGCCGCGCCGTCCGAGTTGAAGCAGGCAACGCTGGCGATTGCCAAGGACATTTGGAACCGGTACTATGCCCCTGTCTTCAACCAGGGGGATGTCGTGCTGCTGGCAGTTTATTCACACATGATCGACGGATTTCTCTATCTCCCCGATTACCCGGTTGGCCATCTCATTGCGTTCCAGATTGAAGAGCAGATCCGCAAGGCAGGTTCGGTAGGGCCGGAGTTCAAGCGCATGGTCCAGTCCGGCTGCGTGGCGCCCGACCTGTGGATGCAGCATGCAACCGGAGCGCCCGTCGGGCCGGATGCCCTGCTTTCGGCTGCGGCCCGCGCTCTTGATGAGTTAACGCAGTGAGTTGAAGCAGTGAGTCTAATTTTTCGGTTCTACTATTACTAAGGAGCACTATGCCGATCCGCACCATCATCGAGCCTTTTCGTATCAAGAGTGTTGAGCCAATCCGCTGGACCACGCGCGCTGAACGCGAACAGCTCCTGCGGGACGCGCACTACAACCTGTTTCTTCTCGCGGCGGACGATGTTCTCATAGACTTGCTGACCGACTCGGGCACGGGAGCGATGTCCACCTACCAATGGGGCGCGATCATGGAAGGAGACGAGAGCTACGCGGGAAGCCGCAGCTACATCCGTTTCCGTGATTCGGTGCAGGATATTTTCGGCTACAAGCACGTTATTCCGACTCACCAGGGCCGCGCCGCGGAGCGCATCCTGTTCAGCGTAATGGTCAAGAAAGGCGATGTCGTACCCAACAATACGCACTTTGACACGACTCGCGCGAACGTTGAGCACGCCGGCGGTGAAGCTCTCGACTTGCCCATCGCCGAGGGCAAGCAACCCAGTCTGATCCACCCCTTCAAGGGAAATATGGATGTCGCGGCACTGGAGCAGGCTATTCAGCGTGTCGGGCGCGAGCGCATTCCGCTGGTGATCCTGACGGTGACCAACAACTCCGGCGGCGGGCAGCCCGTCTCGATGGAGAATGCGCGGTGTGTCAGCGCCATTTGCAAGAAGCATGGCATTCCCTTTTACTTCGACGCCTGCCGCTTCGCCGAGAACGCGTACTTCATCAAATTGCGCGAGAAGGGCTACGAAGACAAAACCCCGAAGCAGATCGCCCAGGAGATGTTTGCCCTCGGCGACGGCTGCACCATGTCGGCGAAGAAAGATGGGATGGCCAATATCGGAGGCTTCCTCTGCACCAACGACGATCTGCTGGCGCAGCAGGAAAAAGATTTGCTGATTCTCACCGAAGGCTATCCGACCTACGGCGGACTGGCCGGGCGCGACCTGGAAGCGATCGCCGTCGGCTTGCAGGAGGCGTTGCACGAAGATTACCTGAAGTATCGCATCGCCTCGACTGCATATTTGGGAAATCACATTTCGCAGCAAGGTGTGCCCATCGTGCTGCCTCCCGGCGGACACGCCGTGTACCTGGATGCGCGTGCATTCGTGCCGCATATTCCTCTCGAAGAGTTTCCGGGGGTGGCGCTGGCGTGCGAACTTTACCTGGAGGGAGGAATTCGCTCCGTCGAGATCGGCACACTGATGTTTGGCAGCGCGGCCAAAATGGATCTGGTGCGGCTGGCGATTCCGCGGCGCACATACACGCAGAGCCATGTCGACTACGTCATCGAAGTGATTCTGGAAGTCTGGGAGCGTCGCGATTGGATTCGCGGTTACAAGCTGACTTACGAACCGCCGTTCCTTCGCCACTTCACGGCGCAGTTCAAGCGGGCGTAAACGCCGGAGCACGGAATCGGTTCGACAGTGAGATGACTGAAGGCTGACGTGGGGTAGTTCCTTCACCCATCGCCGGGCGGGACTTTTCAGCCATGAGCTTTTTCGATTGCACCCGTGTACAATCGCGCCGTGCGGAAATATTTCCTCATTCCGGCCGTAATAGCCGTAATAACGGTTTCGCTGGTTGCCGGTCCGGGCCTGCGGGCCCAGCAACCGCCCGGCTCCGCGCAGCCGCAGGTGCGGGTCAATTACCTGAACGTGTGCTCGCCAAGCGCCGAGGACCGGCAGCAGATCGCCGGTGCGTTGGAGCGAATCTCCGCCCATCCGAAATTCACCGTGGATTTCGAGGTGGCGCGCGGGCGCTCAACCTTGAGCGGCTCTGATTTGCTGATGCAGAATGCAGACCCTCCGGTTGGAGAGGGCTCGGTCTCCGACTGGATTCGAATTCGAAGGGAGTTTCCCGCGTCGTCGAGTTTCATCAGTGCACAGTATTCGTTCAGCATGAACCAGGGGAGCGTGGTGGAAACCCTGACCTTTCGCGCGCGCGAGGTCAAAGACGTTATTCAGGTCTCTATTTCCGATTCCGTCAGCAGCCCGACGGCTCCGGCACAGGTGGCACGCGTGAATACGCCGGCCGAACGCATTCGCCTTGAACGCTTCGGAAGCACCTCCGTCGTTCTGGCGCGCTGCCCGGGTTCGGATCAGTCACAATTTGAACCCCTATTCAGTCGCGCCACGGAATTGATCGCGAGTTACCGCTCGGCGCTGCGCGTGGCGTCGGTGATCCCGGCTGAAATCGCCAGGATGCCGAAGACGATGACGCCCAAGTCGAATCCGAGTCCGGGAGCGAACGCAGCCAACAGCAAGAAGTAAAGCTGGTTTGAATCCAAATTACATGTATCGTGCTCTTAATAGATAGATATGACAGAAAAGATTCGCAACACGGTAATCATGGGCTCGGGCTGCGCAGGGCTTACCGCCGCCATTTACGCCGCCCGCGCCAATCTGCAACCCCTGGTGATCGAAGGACACGAACCGGGCGGTCAGCTTTCCCTGACAACCCTGGTCGAAAACTTTCCAGGTTTTCCGGAGGGCATACAGGGACCGGAGCTGATCGAGAATATGCGCAAGCAGGCGGCTCGCTTTGGCGCTGAGTTTCTCACCGCTCACGTCTCGGCGGCAGACCTCAGCCGGCGGCCGTTTGTTCTCAAGGCCAATTCCGGTGAGATCCGCACGCGTTCTCTGATCATTGCCAGCGGCGCTAGCGCGCGTTGGCTGGGGTTGCCGAACGAGCAGGCGCTGATTGGCCATGGCGTCTCTTCCTGCGCCACCTGCGATGGCTTCTTTTTCAGCGGCAAGGAGATAGCCGTCGTCGGCGGTGGCGATTCGGCCATGGAAGAGGCGCTGTTCCTGACGCGCTTTGCCACAAAAGTTACGATTATTCACCGGCGCGACCAGTTCCGCGCCTCGAAAATCATGCTCGAGCGCGCTCGCAAACATGAGAAGATTCACTTCCTCACCAACACCGTGGTTGAAGATGTGTACGGCGCTTCGAGCAAAGAGGTTACCGGCCTGAAGCTGCGCGATCTCAAGAGCGGCGAGGTCCGCGACTTCCCGGCCAGCGCGTTGTTTCTCGGAATCGGCCACATACCCAATGCGGCTGTGTTTAATGGTCAGTTGGAAACGGACGCCGACGGCTACCTCAAAACTCGCGATTACGTATTCACTAAGATTCCCGGCGTCTACGCTTGCGGAGACGTCGCCGACCGGCGCTATAAGCAGGCCATTTCCGCGGCCGGAACAGGCTGCATGGCCGCCATCGAAGTCGAGAAGTTTCTCGAGGAAGTGGGAGACTAAAGCCGACGCGGATCGTCGGTCATCTTCATGATCGTTTCTTTGTGGGTCCTGTTTTGCCGGCAACCATTCGCAGCGATTCACGAGTAGCATGGGTCCTGCGATGAGACAACTTCCCGTCCGGGTTCCCGCTTAAACCGAGTGAATTTAAGGTTACAAACACTTCCCTGAGGTGATCACGCAGGATCGCTTGTGCAATGTCATGATCACCGCGAGCAACAGCATCGACTATCGTAGTGTGTTGTTGGATTAATCGGCGCATCTGCCCCGGCATGCGGAGGCTCAAATGCCGTACTCGGTCGAAGTGTATCTTGGACTGCTGGATGATGCGCCAGGCGCCCGGATGGCCGGCAGCAGTCGCCAGAGTCCCATGAAGTTCTTCATCCAACGCCATAAAGAGAACCCAGTCGTCATTGCGCGCCGCCCGGCTCTGTTGCTCGAGGTTGTCACGCAACCGCTGAATGGTTTTTTCGTCCATTTTCTTACCGGCGTCGACAATCAAGGCGCATTCCAGATGCTCCCGGACGAATTGGGCTTCTTTGACCGATTCAAGCGAAATAGGCGCGACGAATGTACCTACCTGCGGGATGATCCGGACAAGTCCGTCATCGACAAGTTTGATCAGTGCCTCACGGACTGGGGTTCGACTAACCCCCAAGCGTTGCGACAGCTCTGATTCGGAAAGTTGCATGTCCGGTGTCAGTGTGCCGCTGACTATGTCCCGCTTCAAGGTTTCGAAAACCTGGACGGCAAGCCGAAGATGCCTGTGTTCCGGAGAAATTGTCATCGCCTTCACCGTTGCAACCCCAAGCGCAACCCACCAGCTTCAGGGAGCGCACTCCGCTCTTCAAAAACGAAAAAAAGCTTGTTTTCACATGGTCCACATACTAGCATGGTACCCCAAATTTAATCTCCATGAAGCGCAGGAGTCGCATAGATGAAGACCGTCAGAGTCGGTCTAATTGGCAGCGGGTTTGTTACCGAACTTCATATGTATGCCTACAAGCGCGTCTATGGCGTGGACGCGAAGGTCGTGAAGGTCGCGTCGTTGGCGGATGACCTGGCTGACTTCGCCAAGAAGCATCAAATCCCAGGCATAACCCGGGACTACAAAAACCTCCTGGCGGACAAGGGAATTGACGTTATTGACATTTGTACTCCGCCCTCGCTGCATGCGCCGATGATCGTGGATGCCGTGCGCGCCGGCAAACATGTCATCTGCGAAAAACCGTTTACCGGTTATTTCGGCACGGCGGGTGATCCTGCCCCCATCGGGAAGCACGTATCGAAGAAGCACATGTATGAGCGCGTGATGGCCGAAATGCAACAGACGTGCCAGGTCATTCGTTCCAGCGGGCAGCTTTTCATGTATGCCGAAGACTGGGTGTATGCTCCCGCGGTCACGAAAACGGCGGAAATGCTGAGAGCGACCAAAGACAAAGTCCTCTTCATGAAGGGTGAAGAAAGTCACAGCGGCTCGCATGCCGCTCATGCCGCGCAATGGGCAATGACCGGTGGCGGATCGCTTGTCCGGATGGGGTGTCACCCTCTTGCGGCGATTCTTTACCTCAAGCAAGTAGAGGCGCAAACGCGCGGAGAACAGATTACGGTTTCCGCCGTGACCGCCGACGTTGGCAATGTGGCCGCAAAGCTTGCTCCCGAAGAGCGCCGTTACATCAAGGCAAACCCCGTCGACGTGGAAGACTGGGGAACGATCACGCTCACGTTTTCCGATGACACAAAGGCCACGGTGTTCTCCGGCGACATGATGATGGGCGGAGTGCGCAATCTGGTTGAGACATACACCAGCGGCGGCTCTCTGTTTGCCAACATAACACCTAATAACCACTTGATGTCATACATGACGGACGAAGAAAAGCTGGCAAGCGTATACATCACGGAGAAGGTTGACCGCAAGACCGGGTGGCAATACGTATGTCTGGAAGAAGAATGGACTCGCGGGTATCTGCAGGAGATTCAGGACTTCATGGAATGCGCGGCTGTCAGCAGGCAACCGCTTTCGGGGCTCGATTTGGCTTATGACACAGTGAAGGCAAACTACGCCGCATACTGGTCGGCCGAGGAAGGTAAGCGGATCAAATTATAACTAGACCAGATTCGCGGAAGGTGTGTCCCATGACATAGCCGGGCGTACGGGGTGATATCCAAGCCCGGCGGTGAGATTCAGCGATACACCAACTTGGAACTGGTCCGACGGCAGGAGGATTCACATGGCAACCCCAGTGCTGACGCCTGACAAAGGTGAACAGCTAAAGCGGGACATCCGCAACGCAGTCATAACGGTTCTGATCGGCGCTGTAATCTGGTTCATTCCCGTGCCAGTTGGGCTTAAGGCCGTCACCTGGCACTTGTTCGCGATATTTGTCGCGGTCATCGCGGGGTTCATTCTGAACCCTCTTCCGATGGGCGCCGTTTCCATGATCGCGCTGAGCTTCGCCACCATCACCAATACGGTGTCACTCGGCGATGCCTTGTCCGGCTTTTCAGACTCGATTATCTGGCTTGTGGTTTCATCCTTCCTGTTTGCGAAGGCGTTTATCAAGACCGGCCTGGGCTACCGAATTGCTTATGTGCTCATCCGCGCCATTGGTGACAGCACGCTGAAGCTGGGTTACACGCTGGTGATCAGTGACCTGATTATCTCTCCGGCGACGCCATCCAATACAGCCAGGGCCGGCGGCATTCTATTTCCCATCACCAAGAGCTTGGCTTCCGCCTTCGATTCCAACCCGGGACCAACGGCTCGACGGGTGGGCGCTTATCTGATGCAGACCTCCTATCAAGCCAACGTAATAACCTCGGCGATGTTCCTGACCTCCATGGCGGGGAATCCGTTCATCGCTCAGTTGGCTAAGGAGTCTCTCGGCGTGCAGGTAGACTGGGGAAGGTGGGCAGTGGCTGCTATTGTTCCCGGCTTGTTATCGCTGTTGGTTATTCCCTATTTCCTGTTCAAGGTTTATCCGCCGGAGATCACCCGGACTCCGGGCGCTAAGACGCTCGCCGCTGAAAAGCTGCGGGCTCTCGGCCCGTTGAACTTCGGCGAGAAGGTATTGACGGGTGTTTTTCTCCTTACTCTTCTTCTCTGGAGCACTTCAACCATCACCAATATTGCGGCGCCGGTAGTGGGTCTGCTGGGAGTTGCCATCCTGCTCGGAACCAAGACAGTCCTGTGGGAAGAAGTGAAGGAGGAAAAGAACGCCTGGGACACCCTGGTGTGGATGGGTGCTTTGATGTCGTTGGCGAGCGTGTTGGCCAAGCTCAACTTCTTCATCTGGTTCGCCGCCATCGTCAAGGACAGAATGCACGGCGTCCCATGGATACCTACTTTGGGCGTACTCCTCATCATCTACATTTACTCGCACTATGGGTTCGCCAGCCTGGTGCCTCACATCGTGGCGATGTATACGGCGTTCGGCACCGTAGCCATTGCCGCGGGCGCGCCGAAGTTTTTGACGGCCATGACATTGGCCTTCGCGTCCAACCTCATGATGTCTCTCACCCACTTCGCCGCCGGCCCTTCGCCCATCTACTTTGGCGCCGGTTTCGTCGATCAGGGCACCTGGTGGAAGCTGGGATTTTATGTTTCGGTCATTAACCTCATCATTTGGGCCGTGATCGGCGGCTTGTGGTGGAAGCTGTTGGGACTCTGGTAGACAGCGGCGAAGTGCTCTGAATGGCGCGCCGTTGACCCCGAGTCGATGGCGCGCGCCGAGCCCGACACGAGCGTTTGCGGCGGTATGAACGTCGCGAAATGATTCGCATGAGGGCCGCTGCACGGCGCCGCGAATGAGGGCATTTGCCCAACAATCGCGGGCAAGAGTTGAGACCCCGATCCGTCGATAAGGCCGATGTGGAAACTCAGGGGCTGACGAACAGCCGCACCAGTTGCGGTTGAGCAGGGTAGCGAGTCAGGGGCAGGAGTGGTTTTTTCTGCACCTACGAGG
>JBEKBO010000118.1:0-14187 GCA_050015355.1 Candidatus Korobacteraceae bacterium
GACGTGGCTTCAGTCGAGGTTTACCACCTCCGCTGGGGCCGCATTGGTCGGCTAGAATCAACTGAGTTTCCAAAACCACCCTTGCCCCCGCCTGTTCGTTAGCTTATCGACGGATTAGGGGCGCGCTTTTCAGGTTGACATCCAACTGCGTTGCTTTTACGATCAAACGTGAGATGACTTTGTTTCACCATCATCGCCACCATCATCACCACGAGATGATCGTGTCGGCGGGGATGTGCGGATAGGTCGAAGCAAGTCCTCAGGTTTCTGGCCCGCTGATGCGATCAAGCTCAGCGGGCTTTTCTTTGGTGCCGCCGGGCTTTGATCGCCGAACCAGCGCGGGCGGTCCGACAGGACAGCGAGGAAATAAGTTGAGGTGAGAATGGAGACAATCGATTTCGAAAAGATGCAGGGCCTGGCCCCGGCGGTGGTGCAGGACGTCGACAACGGCGAGGTCCTTATGGTGGGATTCATGAACCGGGAAGCGCTCGACAAGACGCTACGAAGCGGCTATGTCACGTTTTTCAGCCGGACGCGCAATCAGCTCTGGACCAAGGGCGAAACCTCCGGCAACCGGCTTCGGCTGATTGCGGCCTCCACTGATTGCGATCGCGACACGGTGCTGTGCCGGGTGCGAGTGGAGGGCGATGGACTGGTCTGCCACGAGGGCACGCGCTCGTGTTTTACCAAACCGATGTCGTTGCAAGTAGCGCCGGAGGTGCGGAAATGAAAATTCGTCTCGGTATTCCCAAAGGCAGCCTGCAGGATGCGACCATTAAGTTGTTTGCCGCCGCCGGCTTCAAAATTTACGCCGATGGACGTTCCTATTTCCCCAGCACGGACGATCCCGAGTTGGAATGCATGCTGATTCGCGCCCAGGAAATGGCCCGCTACGTCGAGCATGGCGCGCTCGATGCCGGGCTCACGGGGCTGGACTGGGTCCAAGAGAGCGGCTTGACCGTGCACACCGTGATTGATCTGAACTATGCCAAGCAGAGTCGCGGCAAAGTGCGTTGGGTGCTTGCCGTTCCCGAGGAATCGTCGTTCAAAAGCGCCGAAGACCTGGCGGGCAAGACGATCGCGACTGAGTTGGTGGACGTGACCAAGCGCTACTTCGCCGGCAAGAATGTTCCCGTGCAGGTCGACTTCTCCTGGGGCGCGACGGAAGTGAAGCCGCCGATGCTGGCCGATGCCATCGTTGAAGTGACCGAGACCGGCAGTTCGCTGAAAGCTAATCGGCTGCGCATTATTGACACCGTGCTGGAGTCGAACACGCAACTGATTGCGAATACCAAATCCTGGAGCGATCCATGGAAGCGGCAGAAGATCGAAAACATTGCGATGCTGCTGCAAGGCGCAATTTCCGCCCAGGGGCAAGTCGGTCTGATGCTGAACGTTCAGAGAAAAGATCTGCTGGCCGTGCTGCGGGTTTTGCCGGCACTGAACAGCCCGACCATTTCCAACTTGAGCGATGAGTGCTGGGTGGCGGTGAACACGATTCTCGACGAGACCACGGTACGCGACGTCATCCCGAAGCTGAAGGCGGCCGGCGGTACGGGCATCGTCGAGTATCCGCTGAATAAGGTGGTGCTCTAATGCGCGTGCTCGACGGGAGCGAAGCCGCCAGCTACGTGACCGAAAAGCTCGTCTCTCGCGGCTCGACGATCCAGCCGAAGGTGGAACGAACGGTCGCGCAGATCGTTCGTGACGTTCGTGCGAAGGGCGACGAAGCCCTGCGAAGGTATGCGCAGGAATTGGACGGCCTCGGCGAAGAGGAATCCGTGCTGGTTAGCCGTGAGGAACTGGAAGCCGCCCGGAGCCAGGTCTCGCCGGAGTTCACGCAAGCCATCGAGCGAGCCGCGCGCAACATCCGCAAGTTTGCGGAGTGGCAAATGCCAAGGTCGTGGGTGCGGACCATGGAGCCGGGCATCCGCGTGGGACAGAGGGTGGAACCGGTCGCATCGGTTGGCTGCTACGTTCCCGGCGGGCGGTATCCACTGCCTTCGTCCGTGCTCATGACGGTGATTCCCGCGCAGGTTGCGGGTGTCAGGCGCATTCAGGTGGCGTCCCCTCGCCCCGCGCCCGAGACGCTCGCGGCTGCCGCCATGCTCGGCGTGGAGAGCTTCTATCGCATTGGCGGCGCGCAGGCGGTGGCTGCTTTTGCCTATGGCACAGATTCCGTACCGCGAGTCGCCAAAATTGTTGGCCCGGGCAACAGCTATGTGACGGCGGCGAAGAAGATGGTGGCTTTCGACTGCTCGATCGATATGCTTGCAGGTCCCACCGAAGCGATCGTCTTTGCCGACCGCGGCAATGCCGAGTTTTTCGCTTCCGACCTGGTGGCGCAGGCGGAGCACGATCCGGAAACGCTGCCGATTTTCGTGACTACCAACTTACGGCTGGCCCAGGAGGTCGCAAAAGCGGCCATGGCGATGGCGGCGGAGAATCCAATCGCGTGCAAATCGCTGAGTGAAAACGGGGTCGCACTGGTCGCAAGGGCCGCGGACGAGGCTTTCGTCTGGATCAATGCCATCGCCGCCGAGCACCTGACCGTGGATGCGGCCAATGTACACAGGGTCTTCGATGCCGGATCGGTTTTCGTCGGAGAATACTCGCCGCAATCGCTGGGGGACTATGCCTCCGGGCCGAACCATGTGCTGCCAACCGGGGGCGTGGCGCGCTATCGAGGCGGCTTGAGCGTAATGGATTACGTCAAGATCATCAGCGTGCAGCAGGTTTCGAAATCGGGACTGAAGCGGATAGGTCCGGCAGTGGCGCTGCTGGCCGAAGCGGAAGGCTTAAGGGCGCACGCCGAGTCCGTCCGAGTGAGGATGAAGTGACAACTTATTGCGGATGCGAAATGTGAACGGGGCGCGGACATGCCGAGTCCGTCCGAGTGAGGATAAAGTGCAATGCTGAACGCACGAGCAGTTGTGCAGAACCTGAAGGAGTATCACCCGCCGTTGGGACGGCGCGAAGGGCTGCGCCTCGATTTCAACGAAAATGTCGGCGGATGCTCGCCGCGTGTATTGCGGGTGCTGGCCTCCATTTCCACCGAAGTGCTCAACAAGTATCCGGAGCGGGAAGTAGGCGAGCTGGCGGTGGCCGGCTTTCTCGGAGTCGCACTCGACCGGCTGCTGCTCACCAACGGCGTGGACGAAGCGATTCATCTGCTCTGCGAAACTTACCTCGAGCCCGGCGACGAAGCGCTGATCGTGGTGCCGACGTTTTCGCTCTACGAAATTTACGCGCTGGCGACGGGCGCAAAAGTCGTCAACGTGCAAGCCGGGGAGGATTTCGCATTTCCGGCCCGCAAGGTTTTGCGGGCAATCACTCCGGCAACCAAGTTGATCGCGCTGGCGACTCCTAACAATCCGACTGGCGCGGTAGCCTCGCGTCAGGATCTGTTGGCGATTGCCGCTGCCGCTCCCAATGCGGCGTTGCTGGTGGATGAAGCCTACTGGGATTTTCACGGCGAGACGCTCCTCGACCAGGTCGGAACGGTGCCGAACCTGTTCATCGCGCGAACCTTTTCCAAGGCGTTCGGGCTGGCCGGGTTCCGCGTCGGCGTGCTGATTGGCGACGCGCCGCAGATGAAGATGGTGCGCCGCGTGGGCTCACCCTATAACGTCAACGGAGTGGCGCTGGCTTGCCTGACCGAAGCGCTCACCGACCGGGAGTTCATCACCAGCTACGTCAGCCAGGTGCGGGAAGGACGGGCGCGCCTCGAGCAGTTCTATGGCGAACGAAACATTCCCTTCTGGCCGAGTCGCGCCAATTTCGTGCTCGCCTATTTTGGCGATTACCGCAAGCCTTTGGTGGAGGAGATGCGGCGCCGCGGCATCCTGGTGCGCGACCGCAACAGCGATCCGGGCTGTGCCGGATGCGTTCGCATCACTGTGGGCACGCGCCCGCAGACGGACCGGCTGCTGCGTGAGCTGAGCGGAGCTTTCGAGGCCGTAGGCTTTAAGCCGCAGCCCCGTATGAGCTTGGCGAATTCCGGAGAGGTGCGGCGATGAGACAGGAGAGCCCCCGGCTAAAAAACTCGCTCCCCACAACCGCCAACCGTGCTTCTCCAAAGAGCTCTCGGCGCGCACGGCTGAACTGGTTACGCAATCCGTTAACAACCGCAAGTAGCCAGGGTGAGGTGCTCGTATGAGAAGCGCACGGCTGGAGCGCAAGACGAATGAAACCGACATACGGCTGCTGCTGAAGATCGACGGCCGCGGCACATACAAAGTTGCGACCGGCATTCGATTTTTCGATCACATGCTGGAACTGTTTGCCCGGCACGGCGGTTTCGATCTCGAGCTCTCCTGCAAGGGCGATCTCGATGTCGATCAGCACCACACGGTGGAAGACGTCGGCATCGCCCTCGGCGAAGCCTTCGAACGCGCGCTGGGAGATAAGAAGGGAATCCTGCGCGCGGGGTACTTCCTGATGCCGATGGATGAGACCCTGGGATTAGCCGCAGTCGATTTTGGCGGGCGCACGGCGGCGGTCGTGGAACCGAACGTCAAGGTCAGGTACGTGGGCGATTTGCAGTCGGAGCTGGTGTTCGATTTCTTCGAGGGCTTCGCGCGCGGCGCCCGTGCCAACGTGCATCTGAAGGTGCTCTACGGGCGCTCGAATCACCACAAAATCGAGGCGCTGTTCAAGGCCTTCGCCCGGGCGTTGCGCGTGGCCTGCTCGAAAGACAAGCGGCTGGCAAAGATGCTTCCCAGTACGAAGGGGTTGTTGTGATGGATGGAGCGTCGCGCATTTGGGGTCGCGTCCCGAAAGTTCGCGCCAACCCTTTGAAGTGTCATTCTGAGTGAGCGAAGCGAACGAAGTTGAGGCGTTGAGGCGGCGTCTGAGCCGCCTGCCGAAATCCTGAGTGAAGCGAAGGAACTCGGAAGCACAGAGCGGCGCAGGGTGGGGCAGTTTTCATAGACCCTTCGCTTCGCTCAGGGTGACACCCTGAAACTTATGCAGCGAACTTACGGGACAGTACATTGGAGAGAGCCAAGTGATCATTACCATTATCGACTACAAGGCCGGCAACATCGGCTCGGTGCAGAAGGCGGTTCGCCAGCTCGGCTACGAAGCGCTCATGACCGAAGATCCGGACGTGATTCGCAAGGCCGCGCGCATTCTTCTGCCCGGCGTCGGACACTTCAGCGCCACGCGCCGGCTGAACGAGTCGGGCATGCGGCCGGCGATTGAGGAAGCGATTGCCCGCGGCACTCCTTTCATGGGCATTTGCGTCGGGCTGCAATGGATGTTCGAGGGCTCCACGGAAGCGCCGGGCGTCAGCGGACTGGGCTGCTTCCGCGGCTGCTGCGACCGCTTTCACACCGATCTCAAGGTGCCGCACGTGGGCTGGAACAGTTTGCGGCGCACCGGCGATTCGCAACTGCTGAAGGGCGTCCCCGGCGAAGCGTTTGTCTACTTCACGCATTCGTATCGCGCGCCCGTGGTGGACGGCGTGATTGCGACGACGACCTACGGCGAGGAATTTGGATCGATGGTGGAACGCGGCAACGTTTTCGGCGTGCAGTTCCACCCGGAAAAGTCGGGAGAAGCAGGCTTGCGCATTCTGAAAAATTTCTGTGAGGTGGCATGCTGACCAAACGCATTATTGCCTGCCTGGACGTGACCAACGGTCGCGTGGTCAAGGGCGTGCAGTTCCTCGATCTGCGCGATGCCGGCGATCCGGCGGAGTTGGCGCGGCGCCACGCCGAGAGCGGCGCCGATGAAGTCGTGCTGCTCGACATCACGGCGACGCACGAGTCGCGGCCCATCCTGATCGACGCCGTACGGCGCGCGGCGCGCGAGTTGTTCGTCCCGTTCACCGTCGGCGGAGGAGTGCGCACGCTGGCCGATGCCGCCGTGCTGTTTGAGGCCGGCGCCGATAAGATCACCATGAACTCGGCGGCGGTACGCACGCCCGAGCTGATTACAGAGGTGGCCGAACGCTTCGGCTCGCAGGCGGTCGTGGTCGCCATCGATGCCAAACGCGGCGAAACTCCGGTCGAGGAAGCCGAGGTGTACGTCTCCGGAGGCCGCATTCCAACCGGACTCAAGATTCTGAACTGGGCGCGCGAAGTGGAGAGGCGCGGCGCGGGCGAGATCCTGCTGACTTCCATGGACCGCGACGGCACGCAGATCGGTTTCGATTGCCCGCTGACGGCGGCGGCGGCGCGCGCGGTTTCCATTCCGGTGATTGCCTCCGGCGGCGCGGGAAACGGCGAACACTTCGTTGATGTTTTCAAGGCCGGCTGTGCCGATGCCGCATTGGCCGCCTCGATTTTTCACTTCGGCATTCACGATGTTCGCGAGCTCAAGCGGTTATTGCAGGAGAATGGCATTCCCATGAGGCTTCCATGCTGATTCCTTCGATTGATCTGATGGGCGGCAAGATCGTCCAACTGGTGCAGGGCGACCGCAAGGCGCTGGAATTCGACAACTTTGAATACTGGGTCGAGCGCTTTCTCGCCTACCCGATGGTGCAGTTGATCGACCTCGACGCGGCCATGGGCAAGGGCTCGAATGAAGCGCTCGTCGGGCAGTTCTGTGAGCGGCTGCCGTGTCAGGTCGGCGGCGGAATCCGCTCGGTCGAGGCCGTACATCGTATGTTTCGCGCCGGAGCGAAGAAGGTGATCGTGGGCTCCGCGCTGTTGAAGGACGGCGCGGTGAACCTGGAAGCGGCACAGCAGTTCGCGCGCGCGGCGGCAGCGGCGCGCCTGATCGTTGCGGTGGATTCGCGCGGAGGCAAGGTCAGCATTCACGGCTGGAAAATAGATATCGACCTCACTCCCGAGCAGATGATGCGTGAAACCGAACCTTATTGCGGGGGCTTCCTCTACACCCACATCGACACCGAAGGGCTGATGAAGGGAATCCCCATGGACGTGATCCAGCGACTGCGCGCGACCACCAAGCGCAAGCTGATTGCCGCCGGAGGAATCCGCAGCCAGCAAGAGATCGACCAGTTGCACGCCATGGACGTGGATGCCGTGGTCGGCATGGCGCTCTACACAGGAGCCCTGAAGGCCTGAGAGGTGGCTAAAGGGTGCACGCCGAAATACAACATACCGTGGGGTGTCATGCTGAGCGGAACGAAGCATCCCCGTGAACTGTCCTAACCCGCGCCGCTTTGGGGTTTTGGTGAAATCCTTCGGCGGAGTTTCAGCTCGATGCAGGTGCTGGGATTCTTCGCTCCCGGTGGTCGCTCAGAATGACAACCCTAAGAAATTATGGTGCACGCGGGTGGCCCACATTTGCGGAGCCGCAGGCGGAGCTAATGTGGGTTGGCTCCGGGTCTACGCGACCGTGTTTTCTAACTTCAGTTTGGGCGCCTCGGTGGCCGACTTGGGTTGAAACGAAAATTCAAACTCACGACAGCTTTTGGTGTGGTGCAAGAAGTAGCGCCCAAGAGCTTTAAGAACGTAGACTCGGCCAAACTCGTGGTATCCCATTCTGTAACCGGATTTGCGCGAACCGAAGTTGCGCGATTCCACAATCGATACCATTCCGAGAAACCCTCGGCGAAGATATTCCTGAAGCGCAAGCGTCATTCCAATCGCGTGCAAGCGTTGGCCCCGGAATTTGTTGTTGGTGAAACCTTTATACATGTAAACGTATTTGTTCTTGAAGCACAGCCGAAGGTCGTCGGAAATGTCGGTGGGCTGGCTAGAGTACCAGCCATATGCCGCAAGTGTACCGCCGTTAAACAAGGCCATGCACTGGTCGCCCTTTGCCCGCGCCTCCTCTAACATCTGCTCATCCAGGTTGTTTTCCGGACCGGCGTAGGCGCTCATGGCATCGGCTCCGAGCAACCGACCCTGAAACGTTTCGGGCAGCCGCAGGAAGTCCGGATGAGGCTGATCCACGACGAGGGCATGCCAGATTGCGAACGGCACGACCTGGTTGACGGTTCTGTATGAAAGGTCGTAAATCGTCTTCCAAATACCGAAGTCACGTAATTCTTGGGAAATCAAATTTCGCACAGATCGAATGTCCACTGGATACTCTCCTTGGCAGAGCACGAACAACAACAGGAACTTAGGATGTTTGTTCCGCAACGTGAGATGTACCAAGATACGGGTGGCCCACATTTGCGGAGCCGCAGGGGGAGCTAATGTTGGTTGGTTCCTTATCGTTATCCGATGTCGTGCTTGTCCCTTCGCGCCCACCCCCGCTCTCGCAGCATCCAATCCAGCAAGGGCGAAAACGTACTGGCCGGGTGGCCCGCATTTTGCGGAGCCGCAGGCGGAGCTTATGTGGGTTGGTGCGTGCTGGTTTGCCTTCGGCAGCACTGCCGGACTACCCTAATCTGGTGGGTGGCCCATCCTACGCCTTTGGTGGCCCATATCTGCCCGGTTTTGGCAGATGTGGGTATAGGGTGGGGCAGTTCCGGCCCGATTCTCAATTACATCTAAGCTCCACAGGAGCACTCTATTGCAAACTCATGCAATGCCATCGGCTGAACTGGCCAGCGTTGAAAGCGGACAGCGAGAGAAAGTATTCGATGCTTTTCGGCGTTGGGGCTACGTGCGGGCTGATCTGGACCCGCTCGGAAACTATGTCGGAGAAGAGCATCCGGAGTTGAACCTGGCTGGCCCGCTGGCCGACGAGGCGCGGCGCATTTACTGCGGCACCGTGGGCGCTGAATTCATGCACATGCCCGACCCGGAGCGGCGCAACTGGGTGCGCGAGCGCATGGAAGCCGAACCCGAGCCGGTGGATCGCGAGCGAATCCTGACGCAGTTGGTCGAGGCCGACATCTTTGAGCAGATGTTGCAGACGCTTTACATCGGAACCAAGCGCTTTTCGCTCGAAGGCGACACCGCGCTGATTCCCTTGCTGGAGGAAGCGCTGCAAGCAGCCGTCGAGCACGGCGCCGACGAATGCGTGATGGCCATGAGCCATCGCGGACGCCTCAACGTGGTAGCCCATGCCGTGGGGCGGCAGGCGGTCGATATCTTCGCCGGCTTCGAGGACGTGGACCCACGCAGCACGCTCGGCGGCGGAGACGTGAAGTATCACCAGGGCGCAACCAACGTTCGCGAGATCAACGGCCGTCCGGTTCGCATCCACCTGGTTTCGAACCCGAGTCACTTGGAAGCCGTGGACCCGGTTTGCCTGGGCCGTGTGCGGGCCCACCAGACGCGCGACGGCAAAACCGGCAAGCAGCAGACGTTTCCGCTCATCATGCACGGCGATGCGGCCTATGCCGGTCAAGGCGTCTGGGCCGAGACGCTCAACCTGAGCTATTTGCGCGGTTACAATGTCGGCGGCACCGTCAACATCATTGTCAACAACCTGATCGGTTTCACCGCCAACCCCGCGGAGGTGTGTTCCACGCACTTTGCCTCCGACATGTCGAAGCGCTTGCCGATTCCAATCTTCCACGTGAACGGGGAAGACCCGGACGCGGTGGTTCGCGTGGCGCGCTGGGCGGTGGAATACCGCTATCGGTTCGCATCTGACGTGGTCATCGACCTCATTGGCTACCGCCGGCACGGTCACAGCGAGGTCGACGACCCGACGATCACGCAGCCCATCGTCTACCGCAAAATCAAGGCTCATCCTCCGCTTTACGAGATCTACGCCCGCCGCATCGGCGCTGATGCCTCCCCGCAGGTCGAGCGGATGCGGTCCATGATGCAGGAAGCTAAGAAGCAGGCGCAGCAGATGAAGAAAAAGCCCCTGCTTTACGAGCTGCCGAGCTATTGGGACGCCTACAAGGGAGGTCTTTACTCGCCCGCCCTGGAAGTGAAGACCGCGATCGACGCGGAGCAAATCGCCCGGCTGGGGCAGCAACTCGCGCAATATCCGCCGAACTTCAACATCCATCCCAAAGTCAAGAAGCTGCTGGAGCAGCGGCTCGAAATGGCCAAGGGCAAACTCCCGATCGACTATGGCATGGCTGAGGCATTGGCCTTCGCTTCGCTGGCGATGCAGGGGACTCCGATCCGGCTCAGCGGCCAGGACAGCCGGCGCGGCACCTTCAATCATCGGCACTCGACATTGATCGACGTGGAAGACGAGCACGAATACGTTCCGCTCTGTCATCTCTCGCCGCAGCAGGCGCGGGTGGAGATTTATAACTCGGAGCTTTCCGAGGCCGCCGTGCTGGGTTTTGAATACGGTTACAGCCGCGACTATCCCGAGGCGCTGGTGATGTGGGAGGCGCAGTTCGGCGATTTCGCCAATGGAGCGCAGATCATCATCGACCAGTTCATCAGCGCCGGAGAAGAAAAGTGGGGTCTGCTCACCGGCTTGGTGATGCTGTTGCCGCACGGTTATGAAGGCCAGGGACCGGAGCACTCCAGCGCCCGCATCGAGCGCTATCTGCAACTCTGTGCGCGCGACAACATGCAGGTGTGCCAGCCCTCCAGCGCGGCGCAGTATTTCCATCTGCTGCGCCGGCAGGCCATGCGCGCGTGGCGCAAGCCGCTGGTATGTTTCACGCCCAAGAGCATGCTGCGGAATCCGCAGGCGATGAGTCCACTCGAGGCGTTTACCGGCGGGCGCTTTGAGCTGGTGATCGCCGACGAGCAGGTGCCCGATCCGAAGCGCATCCTGCTGTGCAGCGGCAAAATCGGCCACGAACTGGTGAACGAACGCAAACGCCGCAACGACCAGGAGACGGCCATCGTCTTTGTCGATCAGCTTTATCCTTTTCCGGAGGCCGAGATTGCGGAGTTGATGAAGCGCTACGCCCATGCCAGCGAGATCGTCTGGGTGCAGGAAGAGCCGGCGAACATGGGCGCGCTTTGGTTCGTCATACCGCGCCTGCGTCGCACCATCACGAAGCATCCGGTGCGATCGGTGAAGCGAGCGGCGGCGGCCAGCCCGGCAACCGGTTCGGCCAAGGCCCACGCCATGGAGCAGAAGACGCTGCTCACGCTGGCATTTGAAAGTTGAGGAATAGGTTCCCTTCGCGAAGAAGCAATCAACGCTGGGAGGTAACAATCCCTATACTCCGGAAGATTCTTAAGTACGCTCTGTTGGTGATTGTCGTGGCATCGGCGGCGATTGCGGTTTATGGCTGGCTGGACACAGCGGTGTCGCTCGATCATGCGCGTCAGCACCAATCAGGGCAGATGAGCATAATTGAACAGCATTTGGCTCGTTCGTCATGAGACGGTGGAAGTCATCGTCTTGGCAGTATGTGATGCCGGGGCATACCCAGATAACACGCGCGAGCGTGCGCACAAAATCACGCTTCACGAACGGGAGGCGCTGTGACTAGCGAATCTAAGACCATACGAGAAGCAACCGACATTACGTATAAGGGCGTGACATATTCCCTCGTCAAGAAGCAACAACAACTTGATACGGTGGAGACCTGCCCTATTTGCGGAGGCAACGGACAGATGTACAGCCGCAAGTGTAAAGAGTGCCACGGCCACGGTCTAATCCACGAGTCACTAACACTCCCGTATACCGCTCCCGAGAGAGCTGCTCGCGGTGAGGTGGTGGCTGCACCTTCCACCGGGGCTCAACCGACATCGAATGGAAGGCGAAGCGCAGCCATCTAATCCAACCGGGCGGACAGATTCTCGCTGAGAAGCCGGAACCTGGCGGTCCAGGTCTCTGCCGCGGCATTCCCCCGCTCCATCTTTTCGCGCTTGCGCGGCTACAAATCGACGGGGCCCTAACCTGGTCAATAAGTTCTGGCGGCTTTCGGAGCAGTAGTGTCTGCCTAGATCTGGCGATCTTCCGGCGTTCCGCTGCTACCGTGGGTTCGGTGTTGCGGCCGCAGAAGCCTGCACCGGTTGGTCTGAGGTTGTTTTAGACGAGATACCAGCCGGTGTTTGCTTGTTAAGCGGAACCTCCGTCCCGGATGGATAGATCAGAATCCGCACCGTACCCCAGCCGGCATCCGAAATCGCGTCCGTCTGCTTGCCCATTCCCAGAGTCTTAAGGTGGCTATCATCGAATCCGAAGTTCTCAACCAGATACTCGCGCACAACCATAGCCCGGGCTTCCGTTAGCACCAAGTCCTTCTGGGTGTCGCCTTCCATGCCAGCGGATGCCACGACCACCGCAAGCCCAAACTGGTTATTGGCCAGAAACTCGCCGCCAGCGTCTAGAGATTTCTGGTTCTTCAGCTTAGCCGAATCGTGTTTATCGAAAAGTTGCTTCGCGGGGTACGTAAACTCCTTTATCGGTGCGCCTTGCGGCAGCCGTTCGATCTCATTTTTTGCCAGCTCAGTGGAATCTTCGTAGCCGCGCGTCTTGAAATATCCGCGCAAGAGGAAGTTGTGCTTAAGGGCTTCCATGTTCTCCTGGAAGTCGGCAACCCCCGCTTGCGCCTGGGCCACCGTGTCACGCATCGCGCTCGTCGTCTGTTCGAGGTTGTTATAGAGCTGCTTGTCGTTAACCAGCGCTCCTGCGGTTCCCTGACCCCTATCGATCTTGGCGCTTATCGAGTCCAAATTCGCCGTCGCCCGAGTGGCGTTCTGAATGGCTCGCTGGCTGCTATTCAGAATGTCGCTCGTCTTTCTGAGCAGGTCTGACATTTCAAGTGGCGTCTTGCTGGCGATGATATCGCCATCTTGCACGTCGGCTGTCCCAGAGGATCCAAACGAGATTGCCATATACTGGTTGCCCAACAGCCCCTCGGTTTCGATTGATGCTACGGAGTCTTGCTTGATGATCTCGTGTGTCGACCTGCCGAGGTCCATGACAACAGTGACCTTTTCGCCTGGCTTGCGAGGCAAAACGATGTTGCGCACAGTTCCACTGTGGACCCCGCCTACCCGCACATCGCCTCCGGCATCCAGCCCCGCCACATTGTCGAATTTCGCCTTCAATTGGTATGTGGAGCTGAAAAGATACTGCTTGCTTCCGATGATGAAGACACCGACTACCAGAATTGCCAGTGTTACAACGATGAAAGCTCCTAACCGCGCCGCTCTCGACATATGTTCTCCTACGAATGCTTTAGAAATTCCCTAACAAACTGGATGTCGCTTTTCCGAAGGTCTTCAAAGTTGCCTTCGATCACCACGCTTCCCTCATTGAGCAGGGCGAGACGGTTTGCGATCGTCTTCGCGCTGTGCAGATCGTGAGTCACCACGATGGATGCCATGTGATGTTCCGCTTGGAGCTTGAGGACTAAATCATCGATCTCCGCGGAACTGATGGGGTCGAGACCGGCGGTGGGCTCGTCGAGCAGCAGGATATCCGGCTCCAGAGCCAGTGCACGCGCCAGTCCTACACGTTTCTGCATGCCGCCCGAGATATCCGAAGGCATCTTGTCAAGGTCCCCTTCCATGCCAACTTCCGCCAGTAATTCCTTCACCCGGTCGCCCTGCTCAGACTTCGACATATTCTTCTTATGGTGCTGCAGCGGAAAAGCCACGTTCTGCTCGACGGTCAGCGAATCGTAGAGCGCGGCATGCTGAAACAAAAAACCCATTTTCTTTCTAATCGTGCCGATTTGGTCGAGAGCCAGGCCGGCGATGTCTTGACCGTGGATGCGAACCGATCCTGAGTCAGGCTGCTGCAGGCCGATGATGAGCTTCAGCAATACGCTCTTTCCGGTGCCACTGCGTCCCAACACCGCCAGCGTCTCGCCGCGGCTCACGGTCAAGCTAATCCCGTTGAGCACCTTTTGACTTCCGAATGACTTATGTAAGTCCTCGACGGCGACAACTGGTACAGTGCCGTCTTCCTCGGCTTCTCCAGGCTTCATCGCAATTTGGTCGATTGTGTCCATAAGTGTTTCGCGAGCTGTTTAATCAATGTTCACGGGAAAAATATAATAATGAATTTCACCAGCACGACATCGGCCAGGATCACGAACAGCGAGGACAAGACTACCGAACTCGTGGCCGCACGGCCCACGCCCGCGGCGCCTCCCTGTGTCCGCATTCCCTGAAAGCACGCGATCAGCCCAATGATCAGGCCGAATACAGCGGTCTTAAACGTGGGTGGCAGGAAATCGTTGAAATCGGCGCCTTTAAAACCGCTGTTGATGAACTGGTGTAACGAGAGCGGCTCAACCAGGGCCTGCGCAACCCAGCCCATTATCAAGCCGCATAAGTCGGCAGCGAGAGTCAGGAAAGGCAGCATCAGGATGCAAGCCAGGATGCGGGTCGCCGCCAGCAGCCTATAAGGGTTCACCGCAGATGCCTCGATGGCATCGATCTGCTCGGTCACTTTCATCGACGCCAACTCCGCGCCAAT
>JBEKBO010000119.1:0-14063 GCA_050015355.1 Candidatus Korobacteraceae bacterium
GACGTGGCTTCAGTCGAGGTTTACCACCTCCGCTGGGGCCGCATTGGTCGGCTAGAATCAACTGAGTTTCCAAAACCACCCTTGCCCCCGCCTGTTCGTTAGCTTATCGACGGATTAGGGTGAGAGAAATGCGCTTGACATTGCGTTTAGGCCAGCCCAAAATGCAGGGTTATCCTGCGCTTTGAAAAACTGGGAGATCGACTCGGGAACTTGGCGCAAGCCGGGTTTTTCTTTGCGCCAATTTCCCGACAGAGACAGCGTCTCACATATTGAGACGTAACATGAATGCTGGCTGCAACGATGGCTGCATTGCCTCGGTAAGGTGAGCCAATGGCGCTGAAGATACGTGAAAAAAAAGAATGCCGCTGGGACGCGGTGGCCCTGGGCGAAGTAATGTTGCGGCTCGACCCCGTCGACAAGCGGATTTGGACTGCTCGTTCGTTTGACGTCTACGAAGGCGGCGGTGAGTACAATGTCGCGCGCGGACTGAAGCGTTGCTTCGGTCTGGATACTGCGATCGTAACCGCGTTTGCCAACAATCCGGTTGGACTCTTGCTGCAAGACCTGATCTACCAAGGCGGCGTCGATCAGTCGTTGGTGCGTTGGATGGAGTTCGACGGCGTTGGGCGAACGGTGCGCAACGGCTTGAATTTCACGGAGCGAGGGTTCGGAGTTCGTGCCGCGCTGGGTTGCTCGGACCGCGGCCATACGGCGGTTTCGCAGCTCAAGGCCGGCGACATCGATTGGAACGAAATTTTCGGAAAGACCGGAGCCCGCTGGTTCCACACCGGCGGTATCTTCGCCGCTCTGTCGGAGACGACGCCGGCGGTCGCCATGGAGGCGATGCAGGCGGCCCATCGGCATGGCGTAATTGTCTCCTACGATTTGAACTACCGCGAGTCGCTCTGGAAGGCCGTGGGCGGCAAGAAGCGGGCGCAGCAAGTCAATCGCGAGTTGGCTCCGCTGGTGGACGTGATGCTCGGCAACGAGGAAGACTTTTCGGCGGCGCTTGGCTTTGAAGTGCCGGGGATGGACGAGCACATTTCCAATGTCCAGGTCGAATCGTTCAAGAAGATGATCGAGCAAGTGGTCAAGCAATTCCCATTCAGCGTGGTGGCTACGACATTGCGCAAAGCAAAGACAGCCAGCCGTAACGATTGGGGAGCAATTTGCTATGCGGACGGACTTTTTTATGAAGCGGCCATGCGTCAGGACCTTGAAATCTACGATCGCGTTGGCGGTGGCGATTCGTTTGCCTCAGGACTGATCTACGGATTCTTGTCCGGCCAGGGACCGCAGTGGGCGGTCGAGTGCGGAGCGGCACACGGAGCGCTTGCCATGACGACACCGGGCGACACCACCATGGCAACGTTGAAGGAAGTGACCCAGGTGATGCGGGGAGTGGGCGCACGCATTGCGCGCTAGGGCCGGCGGTGTTGATCGCCCCCGCGCCTGATGAAGATGAAAGGGATAAGCGGAAAAATGACGAAAGCGGAAATAACCAAGAAGATCGTCGATATTGGAGTAGTACCCGTTGTGCGTGCCTCATCCGCTGCCCAGGCAATAGCCGCGGCCGAAGCGGTCTGCGCGGGGGGCATTTCCGTTGTCGAAGTTACGATGACGGTGCCGGGCGCGGTCGAGGTGATCGCGCAGCTCGTAAAGACAATGAGCAGTGCGGTCCTGGTGGGAGCGGGAACCGTGCTGAATGCCGATAGCGCCCGGCGGTGCCTGGACGCGGGAGCGCAGTTCCTGGTGAGTCCTGGCTTCGACCTGGAGACGGTGAAATTTGCAAATGGTAAAGGCGTGCTGATAATCGCCGGGGCGTTGACCCCGACGGAGGTGATCACCGCCTGGAATGCCGGATCGGACTTCGTGAAAATCTTTCCGTGCGGCAATGTCGGAGGCGCCAAGTACATCAAGGCGCTCAAGGGCCCCCTGCCACAAATCCCAATGATACCGACCGGCGGTGTCAATCTGAACACGGCGGCGGAGTTCATTCAAGCGGGCTCGGCGGCCTTGGGCATCGGCGGAGAGTTGATCTTGGCTGCCGCGTTGAAATCCGGCAATATGCGGGAGATCACGGAGCTGGCTAAGCAGTACGTCTCCATCGTGCGTGAAGCACGAGCGGCAAAAGCGTAAGTGAGCGCGTCTCCGGTGCGGCGCCAGGTGTGGCAATAGCTTGGGGAGGCAAATGATTGCGCTGGTTACTGGTGGATCGCGCGGTATCGGGTTTGGAGTTGCCAAGGCGCTGGCGAAAAGCGGGTACGACGTTGTAATCACAGGCCGCCGCGCGGGTGCGGATGTTGCTCCGGCGCTGCAGCAGCTTAAGGATTGCGGCGTGGGCGCCGAATACGTTGCGGCAGACGTCTCCAGCAAAAGCGATCGACAGAGCTTGCTGGAAACAATCGAAAAACATTTTGGCAAGTTGAACGTGCTGGTGAACAATGCGGGCATTGCCCCGCGCGTCCGGGCGGATGTTCTTGAAGCCTCCGAAGACAGTTTCGATGAACTGATCTCGGTCAACCTGAAGGGTCCCTATTTCCTCACGCAAATGATTGCCAGGTGGATGATCCTGCAAAAGAACACGGACTCCGCTTTCCGCGGCTGCATCATCAATATAGGGTCAATTTCCGCCACCGTTGCCAGCGTTACCCGCGGCGAGTACTGCATCTCGAAGGCTGGAATTGCCATGGCGACAAGCCTTTGGGCTGTGCGTCTGGCCGAGTTCGGCATAGCTGTGTACGAAATTCGTCCGGGCATCATCGCAACCGACATGACCGCCGCGGTAAAGAGCAAGTATGACGCGCTCATCGCGGGAGGATTGCTGCTGGAAAAACGCTGGGGTACGCCCGACGATGTGGGCAAAGCCGCAGCTATGCTCGCCCGCGGCGACTTGCCCTACGCCTCGGGTTCGGCGCTGATCCTGGATGGCGGCCTGACGCTCCCGAGGCTCTAATCCTGCGATGCGATTCGGCAGTAGCGCGTCACCACCGTAATCAAGACAGCCGTAAGCGCTGCTTGCAGTGAATGCCGCGCCGCGTTACCAACGTGCAAAGAGGCGAACGACGTGAAAACAGTGGGAATTATTATGAACGGCGTCACCGGCCGGATGGGCACGAATCAGCATCTGATCCGATCGATTCTTGCGATCCGCGCCGAAGGTGGCGTTCGACTGGCGAACGGCGATCGGCTGATGCCCGATCCCATCCTGGTGGGGCGCAATGCCGAAAAGGTCAGTGCGCTTGCCAAAGCGCACGGCGTCGAACGCTGGACCACGGACCTCGATGCCGCGCTGGGCAATCGGGCGGACACGATTTTTTTCGATGCGGCGACCACGCAGATGCGTCCGGCGCTGCTGCAGAAGGCGATTGCCGCGGGCAAGCATGTCTACTGCGAGAAGCCGGTGTCGACCAATCTACGCGAGGCTCTTGACTTGGTGCGCGCCGCCAGGGCCGCGGGCATCAAGCACGGCGTCGTGCAGGACAAGCTTTGGCTGCCGGGACTGCGCAAGCTCAAGATGTTGATCGACTCCGGCTTCTTCGGGCGCATCTTCGCGGTGCGTGGCGAGTTCGGCTACTGGGTGTTTGAAGGCGATCTGCAGCCCATCCAGCGTCCCTCATGGAACTACCGCAAGGAAGAGGGCGGGGGAATCATCCTCGACATGCTTTGCCACTGGCGCTATGTGCTCGACAACATTTTCGGCGAGGTGAAAAGCGTCTCCTGCCTGGGCGCGACTCACATCCCAACACGCTGGGACGAAAGCGGAAAGCGTTACCAGGCGACTGCCGACGACGCGGCGTATGCCAGCTTCGAGTTGGACGGGGGAATCATCGCGCACATCAATAGCTCATGGTGTGTGCGGGTGCGGCGCGACGATCTGCTCACGTTTCAGGTGGATGGCACCCACGGGTCCGCGGTCGCGGGGCTCACCGATTGTCGAAGCCAGGCCCGCGTAAACACGCCCAAGCCCGTTTGGAATCCCGATGTCAGGCAGCCGCACAATTTCTATGATGACTGGCCGTTGGTGCCCGATACGCAGGTTTACGACAATGCGTTCAAGGCCGAGTGGGAGTTGTTTTTGCGGCACGTGGAGGGCGAGGGTGCGTTTCCCTGGGACCTGACGGCTGGCGCCAAGGGCGTGCAACTCGTGGAACACGCAATGCGTAGCTGGCGCGAACGCCGGTGGGTGGATGTCCCCGCGCTCGAGGTTTGAGGCCCGGCTCGGAACGGTTGCATAAAATGTATTGGGGTAGGGCACGGCTTCAGCCGTACCGCTCAGAGACCCAATAAAGATCGGGGCTTTAGCCCCTGAGGGCATAAACAAGGTCTCGGAGAATTCATTTATGCAACCACTTCTGGGTAGCTCTATCGTTCGGATTCACGGGAGTGACGAATCATGTTAGCTCAACCTGGCCCCGATCTTCTTTCTCTCAATACGGCAACCGTGCGGGCACAATGGACACTTGCCCAGATCATTGAAGGCTGTGCGAAACACCAGATCCGCGGCATCTCGCCCTGGCGTGACCAGGTCGCGCAGCTCGGACTAAAAGAAACCGCGCGGCTCATCCGCGACGCCGGACTGAAAGTCAGTGGTCACTGCCGCGGCGGCATGTTTCCGGCTCCGGACCGCGCCGGACGGCTGGCTGCGGTGGAAGATAACCGGCGAGCGGTGGACGAAGCCGTCGAACTCGGCGCAGCTTGCCTGGTTATGGTTGTTGGAGGACTGCCCAAAGGGCCGGACGGCAGACCGGTATCGAAGGACATCGCCGGCGCGCGGCAGATGGTGCGCGATGGAATGGCCGAATTGCTGGAGTACGCGCGCGCGTCGGCCATGCCGCTGGCCATCGAGCCGCTGCACCCGATGTACGCGGGCGACCGTGCCTGCGTCAACACCATGGAGCACGCCAACGATCTTTGCGACGAATTAGGCAGCGGGGTTGGTATCGCCGTGGACGTGTACCACGTCTGGTGGGACCCGCGGTTGAAAGCTCAGATTGAGCGTGCGGCGCGTGCCGCCGAAAAGCGGATTCTGGCGTTCCACGTTTGCGACTGGCTGGTTCCCACAATCGATCTGTTGAATGACCGCGGCATGATGGGCGACGGAGTCATCGATATTCGGCTGATCCGCTCGTGGGTGGAAGCTGCCGGCTATTGCGGCCTGCACGAGGTGGAGATTTTTTCGGCGGCAAACTGGTGGAAACGCAACGGCGACGAAGTGCTGGCGACTTGCCAGGAGCGGCATCGGCAGTACGTATAGGTAAAGCTGTTTTGCGCAAATCGCTGCGCTCCCTCAGAATGACACTCAAAAGGCGATTGCGCGAACTTCTGGGACGCGACACTAGCCGTTCTTTAACCGAAGGCGAATGTTATTGACCACAGGAATAAGGGCCGACCATGGTTTGCCCTTATCCGAAATCTAATTAGCCCAGTCGCAACATTCAATCAGACCGGAATGGATGCTTGCTCCCCATGAAAATCGCCACCAATCTCTCGGCATCGGATCTCAAAGCGGCAGTTGGCCGTTTGTTCGAACTCGCGTCGAAGAAGACGCTGGCGCTGAACAAACGGTGGAGCGGGTTAGGCGCTCCGGTTTTCACCGCCGCCGGCAAATACACGGCTCGCGCCTGGACGCAGTGGACCCAGGGCTTCCAGTACGGCAATGCGTTGCTCTGCTTCGACGTAAGCGGGAACGGCAAGTTGCTGGAGATTGGCCGTCGCCATACGCTCGACAGCATGGCGGAGCACTTGACGCATACCGGGGTGCACGACCATGGTTTTAACAATCTGTCCACCTATGGCCACCTGCGCCGGCTCATGCTGGAAGGCAAGATCGATCGGCAAGAGTGGGAGCTTCGCTTCTACGAATTGGCGTTGAAGGTCAGCGGCGCCGTGCAGGCCGCGCGATGGACCCCTCTGCCCGGCGGCGATGGCTACATTTATTCGTTCAATGGACCGCATTCGTTGTTCATCGATACGATCCGCACCGTCCGCATCTGTGGCGTAGCGCATCTGCTCGGACACGCTCTTATCGGCGAGCAGGATCGAAAGATTAATCTGCTGGAGCGGCTTCTCACTCACGCCCGCACCACCGCCAAATACAACATCTACTATGGCAAGGGACGCGATAGCTACGATAGGAAAGAACTCCGTGGCCGCACCGTCCACGAGGCGATCTTCAATACGGTCAGTGGCGTTTTTCGCTGCCCTTCGTCGCAACAGGGATACTCGCCGTTCAGCACGTGGACGCGCGGACTCGCGTGGGCCATGCTCGGCTTTGCCGAAGAGCTGGAGTTTATCCGGGCTCTGCCGGAGAAGCAGTTCGGCGCCGAGGGCGTAATGAAGAAAACCGCGGCACTGGAGATGCTGCAAAAGGCAGCCGGCGCTACCTGTGATTTCTACATCAACAACGCCAGCGCGTCGGATGGCATTTGCTATTGGGATACGGGAGCCCCCAACCTGCACAAGCTGGGCGATTGGCAATCCGTACCGGCCGACCCCTATAACGATCACGAACCGGTAGATGCATCGGCCAGCGCCATCGCCGCGCAGGGATTGATCCGGCTTGGCATGTCGCTGGGAGCCAAGGGAAAGGCCTATTTGCGGGCTGGGCTCGGCATCGCGCAGCAACTGTTGACCGAGCCTTATCTCTCCGTCGATCCAAAGCATGAAGGCATTCTGCTGCACAGCGTCTACCACCGGCCCAACGGCTGGGATTACATTCCCAAGGGGGCCAAGGTACCGGTGGGCGAATCGAGCATGTGGGGTGACTATCACTTGCTGGAACTGGGGCTGCTCGTGTGGCGCATGGCTGATCGCGACTACTACACTTTTTTCTGAAATACCGCACTTCCGGTGTCCGGCATGAAACCCGTTTTTCGGCAGCCTGCTAGACCGGATACGCGAAAGCTATATCCCTCGAGGGAGCCGGGCGTAGGGGTTCCTGGCAAACGCTTGGCGTTTGCTGGGATGACATCCAGGCCCGGCGGTGATACTTAGGGGTATACCGGCTGTGGAATTGCTCTAGCGCGCTGCCCCACAACTTTGCTGCATGGGTTGAGATATGCCATTCCAGTTTCTGGAAGTTCAAAATGTCCATCGCGGTAGAGCCATGTTCACATCCACGCCTGTCCCGCGCCTGATCGCGCTCGACTGGGGCACCTCGTCGTTGCGCGCTTATCTTCTGGGGGACGGTGGCGCACTCCTCGAACAAAGTGTGAAGCCTTGGGGCATCATGCGGACATCGAAACGCTCGTTCGCAAAGGTTTTTGCCGCAATGGTCGGCGAATGGCGGAGACGTTGGCCCAACCTGCCTGCGCTCGCGGCCGGGATGATCGGCAGTGCCCAGGGTTGGTGCGAAGCGCCTTACGTGCCCTGTCCGGCCGGCTTGCAATCGCTGGCTGCGGGCCTCGCAAGCGTGACAGAGGGCGGACGGATTCAGTTGCATATCGTGCCTGGAGTCGTCGAAGAAGGCGCCATGCCCGACGTGATGAGAGGCGAGGAAACGCAGATCATCGGTGCGATGGAACTCGACTCCCGCCTGCGCCGCCGGGCGCGGCTCGTGTTGCCGGGCACGCATTCAAAATGGGTGGAGTTACGCAGAGAACGAATCCAGTCGTTCTCCACATACATGACGGGTGAGCTCTTCGCCGTGCTGCGGGATCATTCCATACTCGGCCGGGCGGTACCCGTCAGTGCCACGCCGGTTGCGAGTTGGGCCGCTTTCGAGCGAGGTCTTATGGCCGTGCTTGAGAGGGGTACGAGCGGCGGCTTTTCACGGTTGTTCTCGGCCCGAACCTTGGTTCTGAGAGGCCGCCTCCGCCCGGAAGAAAGTCTCGATTACCTGTCGGGATTGCTGATCGGCGAGGAACTGCGCTGCGCGACGCATCGTTGCAGCAAACGCGTTCCTCTAGCGATTGTCGGAGAGGACAGTCTTAGTGAGCGCTATCGGCGCGCGCTGGCGCTGTTCGGGTTCGGCGATGCGCGTATCATCGCGAATGCATCGGCAATCGGTCTCTGGCGAATTGCTAACGCATCAGGACTCGTCCAGGAGACCCAAAGAAGGCCGCGATCATAACAGCTCACAAACCAACGCTGACATATCCCGCCGTTACGATCGAATCTTCTTCAATCGATGAAGAGAAGGTGCCGCGAACTCGTGTTGCGGTGTTTTTTCGACGACACACCTCTCCCCACCTCGCACCGGCGATCGATTCGCTCCGTTTGCGAGGTAGAAGAGATTGATTCGTGCCGCCCTCGAACCGATTATTTCCGCCCAATGATCCAGCCGATCAGGACGCCGGCGATGAGGCCCATGGCGAACGTCGCTACAACCGCTTCCGCCGGGTGCCGCTTAATCCGCTGAGTTGTGTCGTCCAGGAGTTCTTCAGCGGCATCGTTAAATTGTTTTCCGGTGCGCCTTGCCACGCCAATAGCATCTTCCGCTGCTTCAGCAATGGCATCTGCGGCGCGAGAAGCCTTGTGAGCCGCTTCCGTAATGTGCTCGCCTGTCCTCTCAAACACTGTGTTCGGCATGGGGTCCTCCATTCTTCGCCTGAAAGATAAAGCCTTGTTAATAAGAGCGGACTATTCCAGGTCGTATTTGACCGGAGGCCGAGGACGCGAAGGGCACGCTATCTCTGTTTGTTCCCGATGTCTGTGACAATTGATTGCAGCCCGTGTGACGCCCCTGCCGGGGCCGGACTCAGCTTACGAATGACCGCGGAGAGCGCCTCCAAGCCGTGTTCACTGGGTCCAGCGATGCGCGCGACGGCGTCGCCACCGGTATTTCCGGTTGTTCCTTTGCGTCCCCGCGAAGCTAAATGTTAGAATCGCAAATAGTTGATTTCCCAACCCCAACAAGCCACCAGCGGGCTTGTCGGGGACCCCGGCCGCAAGCAGTGGGCGCTTAACTCAGCGGTAGAGTGCCATCTTCACACGGTGGAAGTCACTGGTTCGAATCCAGTAGCGCCCACCATTAACTCCTTGAAAGTTAATGGGTTACAAAGACAGCAAATTCAAGGCGCGGTAACAAAAGTAACATTAACGCCGCCGTTGCCTTCTACTGTCGCTTCCGTTGGCAAAAACGCTTGCAAGACTTTCTCCTGTGCGGCCCGCTTTGCCGGAGTCGTGCCTTGGGCATAAATGTCCATGGTAATCTGGCTGTTCGCGTGCCGCAGTAGCTCCTGCACCGTCTTGATGTCCTCGCCATTCGCCTTCAACAGCGTTGCCAAGCTGTGGCGAAACGTGTGGAATCCGATCTGCTTCTGAATCCCTGCCCGTACTGCGGCAGGACGAATGTGATACTTCAGCAGCATGTCCGGCCACAACGGTTGCTTGCCGTGCATCCTTGAGGATGCGAACACCCAATCATCCGGCCCGCTATATTTGGAACGGTCCTTCCAGTCGCGCAGCACGTCAGCCAAAACGGGAGCCATCGGAAGAGCCTTGCGAGATGCTTCTGTTTTCACGTCTCCCACAACTCCGCGAACGATTCCCCGGCTGACGTTCATTTGCATTTTCTGGAAATCCAGATCGCTCCACTTCAACGCCAGAAGCTCACTGCGCCGTAACCCCGCAGCCGCGTCAAGAACTATCAAAGCTAAATAAGGCTGCTCCAATTTGGAGAGCAGGGCTTTTGTTTCCTCTGGCGTTAGCACTTCCGGGATACGCTGCCGCTTTGCGCTCTGCCGTACAGAAGTAATCGGATTCTTTTCCGCCCACTCGTAGCGGATTGCGTGTTCGTAAATCGCGTGCATTTGGTTCCTGATTTTGGCTTTGGTTCCAGGTGCGAGTTTGAGCGCCCCTAGCCATTGCTCAACTGCAACCGCCTTGACATCTGTCAACCGATACTTACCCCAACGGGGTAGAATCCAGCGGTCCAGATTGCCTTGATAGTTTTGCTTGGTTGAGTGAGCCTTCTTGGGCAACTCTGTCTTTGTGTAATGCGCTGCTAACTGCTCGATAGTTAACGTAAACCGGCTCACCGTACTTGTTTCCTTGTTGATTTCTGCACGCAACGCAACAACGGCTTTCTGCGCTGCCGATTCGGTAGGATACTGCTTGACGGTGCCCACCGTGATTTTCTTCTGGCGCCGGATTCCCGCAGCTTCCGTCTCACGCCACAGGAAAACCCAAACATCCGGGCCGCGTCTGCGCTTCTCGGTTGTCAAACATCCGTCTTGATAACGTGTCCGCGTAAACATTCAATCTCCTCTCAGTTCACGCGGACGGATTGGCTACCAGAACATACACCAGCTCTGATCCAGGCGTCTAGCTCTTCTTTCAAGAAGTACCAGCGGTTGAAGCGAAAATATCCAGGAAGCTTGCTCTCGCGGGCGTATCGTTCCAGTGTCTTGAATGCGTTTGTCTTGTCAAAGCCCAGGTATTTCGCTGCTGTGCGGCTATCCATCCAGACGCTCACTCCCGGGCTGGACCCGGAAGCCTTCGCCGCGTTCACGTTGGGAACACAGTCCTCGCAGAGGCTCTTGTTGGCGATTGGAACGGTCTTTGCGAGATCGTTTCCGAAGTTTCTATTCTCTTGAACCATTTGTGACCTCCATACGGTCGATTGTTGCCCCATTGACCGCGCTTAATATTTTTACTACTGCTAATTTGGATTCCTGCCAGAGAACAAAGATAGCGCTCTTATTTAAATGCGATACATCATGTATCATTTAAATGGTGGGTTACTCAATGCGATTGAATACAACGGTACAGACGACGTACTCAACGGAACAGGCGGCGGAGAAAGTCGAAATCGCCTATATAACCCTGCGCCGCTGGTTAGCGGAACGGTCATTTGAGACCTCTGTGACGATTCCCATCGGGGGGAACAAGCACATATACCGATTCACCGCGGGCGACATCGAGCGGCTGCGAACCTTCAAAGAGGCGACATATTGCAAAGGTAGAGGCCGTCCAGGCAGGTTGCGGGAAGCAGTCAATAAGGAGCGAAATAGCAAAAAGGCCCTCAAGCGTCTTCTCCAGTGGTACGGCGTGTGGGAAGCAAAGCCTACCGTCCGCGAGCCAAAGATCCGAGCCCATTAATCGTCACCAGGCTCAAACATGTTTTTGAAACACCGGGCGTCACTAGATGATCCTGGCTATCTTGTTACCCCCAAGGGGGAAAAATTACCGAAATTTTTTTTCAAAAATTTTTGAAGGACAGAGAACCCAGGGTTACCCGGTGACGGTAGCCCATCCCGCTGAGTCAAAGGGGGCCTTCTGGGGTGGCCGACGAAAAGCTCCTGGGGCCCCAAGCGTTTTCCTGGCAATCGAAAAAATCAACTCAGCCAACTCGCCGGTGATTGATTCCAAGTCGACCTCGGCTCGAAGTGCAAGTCGTTCCAGCCGGGTTGAAAGCCACGATCGGCTGATTCTCATTGCCGGCGTCTTCCCAGCCAGTCAGGTGCAGCATTTGAATTGTCTTCCGCCAACTCGCTGAAGGCCTGAGAGATTTTACTTAGCAGCCCGACCTTGGGCGGTTTGTAGGTTCTCGCAAAGTCTTCGATTTCCGTCCAAATCTGTTCAGCATACGCATCTTCACCGCTGCCGTCGCCATAGGATTTTCGGATTGGGATCAGTGAGTTCCAGACGTCATTCCACCAACATGGGCAACGCTCTGGGACGTGGTCTCTGCAAGTTTTGATCGCAGATAACGCGCGTAGCTTAGTTTCTTGAATTTCCGTTTTGATCGACGGCGTAAGAAAAACAGATTTCCCGTTAATGATTACTGGTTCAAACATTTCTTCTTCGCGCTGAACTTGAGCTATCTCAGCGCGCTGCTGCATTATGTACTGCGAAAATCGGTCTCGTAGATATGCCTCCTGTTCTGGACCGATACCGCAAGCTTTGATCGATTCAGAGCTGAGATAGCCGGCCAACTCGCCTGCTGTGGTGGACGCACCTTTCAACAGCTCCTCTAGCCTCGCTATTAGTGTTCTTAGTTCGGGAGTGACCGTTGCTTGGGGCTGGGCCGGTAAAGCTTTTGAAGATCCATTCGGAGGTTCTGTTTGGCCGCTGGTGCTGTCTGCAACGGTGCGGATTATTTCTGGATCGCACTCGGCCGCGGCTTCAGCTGGTTCTGAATCAGCAATCTTGGGAGAAACATCGTCTTGATCAGCCTTAAGCGTCTGAACTTCGGGCGAAGGTTTTGGTCTACTTTTCCGGATTGCCTTGCTGGGTGGTTTCTTGGCAGAAGCGCCGGCTGCCGTTTGTTTGGTGGGCACAATGCCAAGCATTCGGTCTGCTGCTGCTTGTTCTGCTGCGGTCCGCTGTTTGATTACTGGGAGGTTACCATGACTGGCACTACGCTGTTGGTTGGCTAACAAATTGTCAAGAGCTTCTCGCGTGAGTTCGGCGGCCTCTGCCTTCGACATTGGTGTTCTCGCAGTCGACCCAGGGATGGGAACCGAGATCTCAGTACCGTCGATTAGGTAAATCGCCAGCTTTTCCCCCAAACTTGGTACCACACGCACGAGCAGCGGTAGTTGCTTACGCGGGCGTCCAGGGCGACTGCGAGGCTTAAGTCGTTTCTCCCGCTTCGTTTGACATTCCAGACGCGCCAGTGAATTCGTGGTCTCTGACAGCTGGACGACGAGGCGGCTACGATGAACGGCCGATAACTTTTTTTTGAGCTCGACCTTTATTCGGCCGATGGTGTCGAGGAGATGTCGCTTAGCATGAGTTGGTCTTCCCAAAATACGCCTCCCTTTTCTAGCACGGTTTATTTAGGTGCTTTTTTGGTGTTTTTTCCTGCCAGGAGTCCAGCACCTGGACTCAACAAAATAGCCATTGTGTTGCGTTCCTCGAATTGGCCGTCCCGCAAATAAACGAGTTAGCGACCTACATGGAACTTAGCGTTTGTACGTACTGTTGCATTCGAAGGAAAACCAGATGGCATTAGCCCCAAAAACCCGCAAGCAATCCAGACCGTCCATGACCCACCTCGAACCGGCAGAAGTTCTTTCGGTGCTCAGGGCAGCAAAAGCCAAGGGTGCTCGGGAATGGGCGATGATCGTGGTGGCGTACAAGCACGGTATGCGGGCTTCCGAGGTCTGTAACCTGCGGTTGGATGATGTTGACCTCAAGAATGGCAGCATCATCGTGGAAAGACTCAAGGGTTCGCTCCGTACCACACAGGCTGTGACCGAGCATCGTGGAGAGCCGCTATTGAACGAGCACAAGGCACTCCGGGAATGGCGGCAGCAGCGGCGAGATGACGGCTCCGATTTCCTGTTCAATAGTCAGAAGGGTGGAAGGCTTGATAGGTCTCAGTTTTTTCGGCTGTTCCAGGCGATTGCCAGTGAAGCCGGTTTGCCAGCAGAAAAGCAGCATCCCCACGCTTTGAAGCATTCGATTGCCAGTCACTTGGTGTCCGCCAATGTGAACCTCGCCCTAGTCAAACAGCAGCTAGGCCACAAATCGATTGGCTCCACGATGCGCTACATCACAACGAGTGCTCAGCAGGCATCGAAAGCCACCGCAAGTGCCCTGATGAAGATTTTCTGAGCTGTTGATGAGGTATGCCGTCGTATGAGTCAACACCGCCACCTGAGCCCCGAGCGGAAGGCAGCTATCAAGCTTGCTGCACGCCAGCGAGTCAAAGCTGTATGGACATGCTTGGATATCTTGTGTCCCGATCTGACGCTAAAAGCCAAGAAGGTAATCGCCAGGACGGCGTTGAATTTGACCCATGAGGAGGATCAGAAACCGCCTCGGATAATGATCACCCCGGCGCAGGTCTCAAGCATTATCTGGCCGAACTCGCAGTGCATTCACCCCCATTGCCCCATGGTGCTGTTCACTAATGAGATTGCTGACGAACTCAACGAGTTTTTCAAGCAAGAAGAATGAAGATTCTGGCTAAGGACAACGATAACGGCTAGGGAAAAACGTGAGAATACCGGGGCTTCTTTCCGCATCCCGGCGGTATATACGGACTCACCAGCAAGCGGCCAGATATCCAACCCTCTCCAACGCCGCCGAGCATCTGCGGGCGGCACTCGATCTGCGAGAAGAGATTGTCGAAGGCAGGACACCGGAGGAGCTGTTCCAGTGCGGCT